>DATEDA010000108.1:0-15899 GCA_035286595.1 Burkholderiales bacterium
GAGCGGGTCGCGGCCGGCGGTGGGCGAAACCGCACTCATTGGACTACCCGCGCGCGTCCCGCGCGCGGGGTTCGCCCTTGGGGCGGCCCGGCGGGCTCACAGCTCGAGCTCCCAGGTCTGTCCCACGAGATCCTTGCCGAAGCTGTGGTGCGGCTCCTCCTTCACCAGCGCGAACCCGTACCGCTCGTAGATCCGCCGCGCCGCGTGCAGGATGCTGTTCGTCCACAACATGATCTTCCGGTAGCCCGTCTGCCGGGCGAAGCGGATGCACTCTTCCACGAGCCGCGTGCCGATGCCCGACCCGCGTGCGCCCGGCTCGACGAGCAGGAGTCGAAGCTGCGCCACGGTCTTCGATCGGCTCACGAGGAATACCGCGCCGACGGGCTCGCCGTCCTGTTCCGCGATCCAGCACCGCTCGCGCTTCGGATCGTAATCGCGAATGAACTTCGCGCCTACCTCCGCGACCAGCGCCTCGAACTCCTCGTTCCAGCCGTACTCCTGGGCGTACAGGGCGGCGTGGCGCTGCACGACCCAGCCGAGGTCCCCCGGCCGGTACGGCCGGAGCACGTACGCCGGGGCCTCGGCCCGCCGGGCACCGAGGAGGGTCTCGACGGTGCCCATCGCCTGCACGAGGCGTGTCTGATCCGCCTCGGAGAGCACGCCGAGCAGACCGCGGAGGTCCTCGGTCGAGCGCGCTTCCAGCGGACCGAGCGTCTTTGCGCCCCTCTCGGTGAGCTCGAGCAGGGTCTGGCGCGCGTCGGTGTCGGAGGGGGTGCGGCGGACGAGGCCGCGCCGCGCGAAGCGGCCGAGGATCCGGCTGAGGTACCCGGCGTCGAGGCCGAGGTCGCGGGCGAGCTCGGCGGCGGTCGGCCGCTCGCGATGGGCAAGTTCATAGAGCACGCGCGCCTCGGTGAGGGAGAACGCGCTCCTGAGCAGCCCCTCCTCGAGCGCGCCGATCCGCTGGGTGTAGAACCGGTTGAAGCGGCGGACCGACGCCACCCGCTGGTCGAGGGTGGACGCGGCGGCGACCATTCATTGACAGTGTCAACCAAAAGGTTGACTCCGTCAAGTTTCTACAGTGTCAGCTCGAGCACGTACAGCCCGCCGACGAACCGGTCGACGGTGAACACGATCCCCCGGTCGTCGACGTAGACGTCGTTCAGCTGGATCGCGCCGGCGGGCGCGAGCTTCGGCGCACCAGGGACGAAGTAGCCGACCTCCTCCGGCTGGTAGGGGTTCGACACGTCGAACGCCCGCACGCCGGCATTGAAGAAGCTGCCGACGACGATGGTGTCCGAGCGCCACGAGGTCGGCACCGGCAGGTTCTCGTGGAGGTTGTGCGCGCCGAACCGCCCGCCGCGCTCGGCGAACGCCTCGTGCGGCGGCATCGGCAGCGTCGCGACCGGGACGAGATTCGTCTCCACCCGCGCGTCGACCACCCAGACGAGCTTCGGCCAGTCGAAGCCGTCGTCGAACACGCACTCGTCGCTGACGATCAGGAGGTCGCGGCTGGGAATCGGCAGCACGGTGTGGGTGAAGCCGTTGAACGGCGGCGAATAGCGCCACCGCGAGACGAGCTTCGGGTGCGACCGGTCGGCGATGTCGAGGATCACCGCGCCGCCGTCGATGTAGCCGATGTACGCGCGGTCCGGCCGGTCGGGGAACACGTTCGTGTTGTGCGCGCGGAAACCCAGGTCGAACTTTCCCGGCAGGCGCTCCGGCGGCGGCGCGTCGTCGCCGTCGCGCGTGCCGGGCAGCCACCAGCGCCCGACCTCGGTGGGCTGCGAAGGCTTGCGGACGTCGACGATGCGGTAGAACTGGTCGTCCTTGGGATTGCGCGGCTTGAAGTCCGGCGCGCCGCTCGCCATGTGGATGGTCTCGCCGTCGACGAACCACAGCGCGTGCACGCCGCGCGAATGCGGGCCGGACGCGTCGAAGTGCGCGATCCGCTTCGGCGCCTCGGGCGTGGCGACGTCGAAGAGGTCGAAGCCGGCAGGCTGGATGTTCACCCCGCTCGTCTGGTACGCGACCGCCAGCACGTCGCCGACGACGTCGAGCGAGTTCGAGCGCATCTTCGCGTGCGGCAGGTCGGTCTGGACGACGACCTTCGGCGCCCGCGGGTCGGTGACGTCGACGGCGGTGAAGTTCTTCGGCGCCGACTCGTGCGCGAGCCACAGGATCCGCCGGCCGTCGCGGGTCTGCTGCATCCCCATGCCTTCGCCGAGCCCGCCGAAGCCCTGCAGCTCGTGGTGCGCGAGGAGCTTCATGTTCCAGGCGAGCGTCTGGTCGGCGCGGGCGCCGGGGACGAGCGTGCCGGTCGGCTTCATGGGCGCGGGATCCTCGTGGGCGATGCGTGCGGCGGCGCGCGAACCGCGTGCTGTCGGCGGCAAGGATATCGCGCTTCCTGAGCGGTTGCTCAGCTGAACTCGGCGAGCAGCTCGGCGAGCCGCTCCGGCGCTTCCTCGGGAACGAAGTGCCCGCAGCCGGGGATGACCTCGAACCGGAGGTCGGCGCAGACCGGTTCGATCGCGCGCTTCATCACCTCGCCGAGCCAGGCGCCGCCGCCCACGCCGAGCACCGGCTGTGCGAGCTTCGCGGCCGCCGTCGCGCGGTTCTGCGCCGCGGTGTCGAAGATGGCCCGGTAGTACATGAGCCCGTGCCGCCAGGCGTCCGTGCGCGAGTAGAGCCGTACGTACTCGTCGAGAGCTGCGGCGTCGATCGCCGCCCGGTTCGCCGACCGCGCCCGGAAGAGCCACCGGAGGAAGACCCGTTCGCGCCCGGCGATGAGTGCCTCGGGAAGATCCGGCACGGCGTTGAAGTAGAAGTGCCAGGTCTTCGGCACCTGCGCGGGCGTGAGCGCATACGCCTCGGGCGGCGAGATTCCGGGAATCGCCGCGTCGATGAGCGCCAGCCGCTCGACCGCCGCCGGATGACGCGCCGCGAGCGCATAGCCGATCCACGCGCCGATGTCGTAGCCGATGAAGGGCACCGGTGCCAGCGCGAGCGTCTCGATCAGCGCTGCAAACGAAGCCGCGATGCTCGCCGTGTCGCCGGCGGCAGGCGGATCCGATTCGCCGAGCCCCGGCGGATCCACGGCGATCACGCGGCGGCTCCCGGCGAGCAGCGGCATGACGTGACGCCAGCAATACCACGACTGCGGCCAGCCGCCGACGAGCATCACCGGGCGGCCCGCGCCGCCCTCGACCACGTGGAACCGGGCGCCGCGCGCGGTGACGAACCGGCGCGCGAAGCCGGCGGGTGGATGCGCGCTCACGGGGCCGCCGTCAGCCGCGCGCCGTTTTCTGCTTCTCCCAGTCCTCGCAGCGCGCCATCGCCGCCGGCGTGAACTCGGCCTGCGGCTCGTTGCCGCCGATCACGAACATGAGGACGTGCTCCCGGTCGGGCTCGTCGTGGGTGACGTTCATGAAGCGCCGCGCGACGCCGACCGGCAGCGAGATGACGTCGAGCGGGTCGAGGTCGACGTACTGCATGGCGTCGCCCTCGTTCCACTCGCAGCGCCAGCGCCCGGTCATCGCGATGAAGGTCTCGTTGGTGTCGTGGTTGTGCATGAGCGGACCCTGCCCGGGTCTTGCCCGGCAGTAGCCGAGGTTGAAGCCCTCCGAGATCGGGATCGCCGCCATGGCCGAAGCGTCGTTGCCCACAGGCGAGGTGGTCGCCTCGTTCCGCTTCTCCTGCGGGGGCTGGAACCCGATGACGTTGTAGAGCGTCCGCCGGGACTCGGGGACGTCGCTGTCCGGCAGGCCGCCGTCGGAGCCCCTCAGGTCCTTGAACCGCGCCACGCGCGTCATCATCTCGTCGCGCGTCCACACGCGGACTTCCCGCCAATCGCCCATGGTCCCTCCTGGTGCACGCCTCGGCCCCGTGTTTTAGGCCCGACAGCGCGCCGGCGTCAAGACGTGGGGAGGCCGCCCACCGCGCTCCCCCCGGGGGCGCGCCCGAGCATTGAGGAATCCCCGGCCGGCTGCTACTCTCGTGCCCGTCGGACGCACTCGCACCCGGCAGGGCTCGCCCGCGGGACCGGCAGTCGGGAAGAAGAACCGGCGCCGAGCCGGAGGCGGGAATCATTCGGACAAGGAGGAGGCACTATGGATCGTTCCAAGCGCAGGTGGCTGTCGCGAGCGGGCGCACTCGCGGTCACGGTGGGCCTCGGTGTCGCCGTCGCGCAGGCCCAGGACATCAAGATCGGCTGCGGCATGGCGCTGACCGGCGGCCTGGCCGCAAACGGCAAGGCGGCGCTGATCTCGATGGAGATCTGGGCCGACGACGTCAACAAGAAGGGCGGGCTGCTCGGCCGCCAGGTGAAGCTGATCTGCTACGACGACCAGACCAACCCGGCGACCATCCCGGGCATCTACACCAAGCTGCTCGAGGTCGACAAGGTCGATCTCGTGGTGTCCGGATACGGCACGAACCTGATCGCGCCGGCGATGCCGATCGTCATGCAGCGCGGCCTGATGTTCATGACGCTGTTCGGCCTCGACGTCAACGCGAAGTTCAAGTACGACCGTTACTTCCAGATCATGCCGGCCGGGCCGTCGCCGGCGTTCGACTGGAGCCGGGGCTTCTTCGACGCCGCGATGTCGCTCAGTCCGAAGCCGACGACCGTCGCGCTCGTGGGCGCGGACGCCGAGTACCCGTGGGCGGCGCTGGCGGGCGCGCGCGAGCACGCCAAGAAGCTCGGCCTCAAGGTCGTCTACGACAAGACCTACCCCCCCAACACGGTCGACTACTCGCCGATCGTGCGCGCCATCCAGGCGACCAACCCCGATCTCGTGTTCCTGGCCTCCTACCCGCCCGACACCGCCGGCATGGTGCGTGCGGCGAACGAGGTGGGCCTGAAGACGAAGATGTTCGGCGGCGGGCTGGTGGGAACCCAGTTCGCGGCGTTCAAGACCCAGCTCGGCCCGCTCCTGAACGGCGTCGTCAACTACGAGTTCTGGACTCCGGAGGTCGCGGGCAAGCTGCCTTTCGTGTCGACGTTCCTGGTCAAGTACCAGGCGCGCGCGGCCAAGGAGAAGGTCGACCCGCTCGGCTACTACCTCCCGCCGTACTCGTACGCGATGATGGAGGTGGTCGGACAGGCGGTTCAGGGAACCAAGAGCCTCGATCAGAAGAAGCTCGCCGAGTACATCCACGCCAGCGAGTTCGACACCGTCGTCGGCAAGGTCCGGTTCGCGAAGAACGGCGAATGGGCGAGGGGTCGGGTCATGTCCGTCCAGTACGGCGGGATCAAGAGCAACGATCTCTCCGAGTTCACGAAGCCGGGCGTCAACACGATCCTGTGGCCGGCCGAGTACAAGACCGGGGAGCTGAAGGCACCGTTCGACGCCTTCCGCAAGTAGCCTCAAGCGCTCGGGCGGGGGCGCGGCGCGCGCTCCCGCCCGTTCGCCCCCAGAGCGTCTAGAAGAAAGCAGGGATGGATTCGGCGTTGTTCCTCAACGCCGTGGTGGCCGGCTTGCTGCTCGCCGGCTTCTACGCGGCCGTGGCGGTGGGCATCTCGATCTCGTTCGGGATGCTCGACGTGGTCAACATCGCGCACCCGGGATTCATCATCCTCGGGTCGTACGTCGCGCTGATGGTCCACCAGTGGCTGGGCGTCGATCCGATCGCCATCTCGGTGGTGCTGTCGCCGCTGTTCTTCGTTCTCGGCATGGCCCTCTACCGGGTGTTCTACCTCGCGTTCGAGCGGCGCGGGCAGGAGTCGCTGCGCGGCCTCGCGTTCTTCTTCGGCATCCTGTTCATCACCGAGGTCGTTCTCATCCTGATCTACGGCGTCGACTATCAGCTGGTGAAGACCGCCTACAGCGAGACCGTGTGGCGTCTCGGCGAGGTCGGTTTCCCCCTGCGCCTGCTCGTGCCGTGCGTGGTGTCGGTGGTGATGGTGCTGGGGGTGCAGCTCTTCCTCAACCGGACCTTCTTCGGGCGCGCGGTGCTCGCCGTGTCGCAGGACCAGCTCGCGTTGCGGATCATGGGCGTGAACCCGGTGAAGGTGAAGGAGCTCGCGTTCGCGCTCTCGATCGCGACCGCGGGGGTCGCCGGCGCGTTTCTGATCGTCATCCAGCCGGTGCAGCCGTCGATCGGCCGCGAGTTCATCGGCCTCGCGTTCGCGATCTGCGTGCTCGGCGGCCTCGGCTCGCTCTACGGAACGCTCGTCGGCGCCGTGATCCTCGGCGTCGCGGAGAGCTTCACCGCGACCTATTTCGGCCCGTCCTGGGCGCCGGCGGTGTCGTTCGGGCTGCTGCTCCTCACGCTCGCCTTTCGGCCCGCGGGGCTCTTCGGGCGATGAGCAACCGCCGCTTCGCGATCACCGCGTTCGTCGTCGCGATCGCGCTCATCGGGGCGAGCCTCGCGATCGAGAACGCCTACTTCTTCACCGCCGCGTACGGGGTGCTGGTGTTCGTGATCCTCGCCACCGCCTGGAACATCCTCGGCGGCTACACCGGCTACGTGAACTTCGGGACCCCGGCGTTCTTCGCGATCGGCGCGTACACGACGGTGTTCCTGTACAACGCGTTCCAGGCCCCGCTCATCGTCGACATCGTGTGTGGCACGGCGGTGGCGGGGCTGGCCGGGCTCGCGGTGGGCTATCTCACGCTGCGCCTGCGGGGCGTGTTCTTCGCCATCGCGACACTCGCCCTGGCGGTGGTCATGCTCACCTTCGTGGTGAACTGGGAGTACGTCGGCGGCGCGCGCGGCGCCTACGTCATCACCCGCGGCGACGCCCCGTTCGGGTTCGCGTCCTGGAAGCACTATCTCTACGTCGTGATCGCCGTGCTCGCGACGGTCGCGATCGTGGTCGCGCGGCTGCTCGAGCGGTCGAAGATCGGGCGCGGGCTCGCCGCGATCCGCGACGACGAGCTCGCGGCCGAGTGCGCCGGCGTCCCGACCCTGCGCCTGAAGCTCCTCTCGGCGGCTACGAGCTGCGGGCTGATGGGGATGGCCGGCACCACCTATCCCTACTTCTACGCCTACACCGAGCCGCTCTCGATCTTCAGCCTGTCGTACGCGGTCAACGCCATCGCGATGCCGATGATCGGCGGGATGACGAGCTGGGTCGGCCCGCTGATCGGCGCGCTGCTGCTCGGCACGCTCCAGCAGCTCGTGCAGGTCACGATCGCCTCGGACCTCAACCTGCTGATCACCGGCCTCCTGCTGGTGCTGTTCGTCACGCTCGCGCCGAACGGGATCCTCGGCTGGTTCGACGCGTGGAAGCGGCGGAGGAAGCGCTGATGGCCGGGGTCCTGCTGCAGGCGAGCGGTGTCACCAAGCACTTCGGCGGGTTCTACGCGCTCGACAAGGTCGACCTCGAGGTCCGGGAAGGCGAGCGGCTCGGGCTGATCGGCCCGAACGGGTCGGGAAAGACCACGCTCGTGAACTGCATCACCGGCACGCTGCGCCACGACGAGGGCACGGTCCGCTTCAACGGGCACGACATCTCGCGCCTCGCCACGCATGGCCGGATCCGGCTGGGTCTCGCGCGCAGCTTCCAGATTCCCAAGCCCTTCGCCTCGATGAGCGTCGTCGACAACCTCCGCGTCCCGCTGCTCTACGCGGCGAGCGCGCATGCGGGCGCGGCGAAGGTGTCCGAGGCGCGATCGCGCGAGGAAGCGATGGTGATCCTCCGCGAGGTGGGGCTGGAGGAGAAGGCCGAGGAGCGCTCGGGCGGGCTCACCCAGGTCGACATGCGCAAGCTCGAGCTCGCGCGCGCGATGGCCTCCAGACCGAAGCTGCTGATCTCCGACGAGGCGATGGCCGGCCTCTCCTCGAGCGAGGTCGACGACATCATCACGCTGCTGCTCAAGATGAAGGATCGCGGCGTCGCCGTGATCATGATCGAGCACATCATGCGCGCGGTGATGAGGTTCTCCGAGCGGGTGGCGGTGCTCGACGCGGGGAAGAAGATCGCCGACGGCTCCCCGCAGGAAGTGGTCGCCAACCCCGACGTGCAGCGGGCCTACCTTGGCGAATAGCATCACCGTCGAGGGCGTGCGCGCCGGGTACGGCGCGGTCCAGGTGCTCGAGGGGATCTCGCTCCGCGTGAACGACGGCGAGACCGTCGCGCTGCTCGGCACGAACGGCAACGGCAAGAGCACGCTCCTGAAGGCGATCATGGGCATCGTGCGGCCGAGCGCCGGGCGGATCGTCGCCGAGGTCGACGGTCGGTCCCACGATCTCGTCGGCCTCGAGCCCGAGCAGGTCGTCAACCTCGGCATCGGGCTCGTGCCCGAGGGACGACGCCTGTTCCCGAAGCTCACCGTCCACGAGAACCTGCTGCTCGGCGCGTCGCGCGCAGCGGCGCGCGGGCGCATCGCCGAGAATTTGAAGTTCTGCCTCGACGTGTTCCCGGTGCTCGCCGAGCGCCGCAACCAGCTCGCCGGCAGCCTGTCGGGCGGCGAGCAGCAGATGCTCGCGCTCGCCCGCGCGATCATGACCGCGCCGAAGATCCTGCTGATCGACGAGCCGTCCGTCGGGCTCGCGCCGATCCTCGTCGCCCGGACGATCGAGAAGATTCAGGAGCTGAAAACGAAGTTCGGGCTGACGGTCCTGATGGCGGAGCAGAATTTCACCCAGGCGATCAAGATCGCCGACCGCGGCTACGTCATCGTGCACGGCCACATCGAGTTCGAGGGCGGCTCGCGCGAGGAGATGCGGGACAACGAGATGATCCGCAGGCTGTACCTCGGGGCGTAGCCGCCCCCTGTCGGGGCGTTCTCAGTACATCTACCGGCTCACCCCCCAGCCTCTACAAGGCTCAAATGGACAAACTCCGCGCGTGTCTCGCATTGCTCGGGTCGGTCGTCGCGTTCACCGCATCCGCGGCCGACGGCACCGGGAGTTTCTCCGTCCGTGGTGCCGGGCTGCTGACCTGCGACATCTTCGTGAAGGAGCGTGCGCAGCAATCAAGGGCTTACCTGATGATCGGCGGGTGGCTGGACGGCTACATCAACGGGCTGAATCAGTACGCTCCGGACACCTACGACATCGTGTCGTTCGAGTCCACCGAGCTGCTCGCGGTGATCATCGCCGAGCACTGCCAGGCGCACCCGAAGGACCGCTTGTTCTCCGTCGTCAACACGATCGTGATCAGGCTCGGCGACGATCGGATCCGCGAGCGCTCCCCTTTGACCGCCGTGAAGGTCGGCAAGTACGAGACTCGCCTGTACGAGGAGACGCTCCGGCGCGTGCAGCGGGCGCTGAGCGAGCGAGGCCACTTCAGCGGTCAGCTCACCGGGTCCTGGGACGACAAGACCGAACGCGCGCTCCGAGCGTTCCAGCGCGCGTCCGACCTGCAGGCTACCGGCTTTCCGGACCAAAAGACGCTGTGGCGCTTGCTCCGACGCGAGCGCGCGGCGAAGTAGCTCCGCCGGGCCCGAGGGCCGGGACCGCCACCGGGCCGGGAGGTCCCGTCAGCCCGCGCGGACGAGCCGCCTGCGGCGACGCTGCGCGACCCCGAGCGCGGCGAGACCGATCGCCAACAAGACGATCGAGGCGGGTTCGGGCACGTTCGCCGTGGTCAACAGGAAGGAGTTTGCGAGCACGGTGTTGAAGCCCTCCAGCTGATAGTCCCCGGCGAACAACGGCGGGCTGTTGAACAGGTTCTCCTGCTCGATGTGTTGGAAGAGCGGGCCGAGCGCGCCGACGTCGAAGCTCAGCCCGAACGCGGTCAGCGCGAGGCTCGCCTTCAGCACGTCGATCTGGAAGATCCCGTCGATTCCTAGCGACGTGTCGTTGCTGAACAAGCCGTGAACGAAGAACGTCGGGGTGACAAGCGTCTCGTCCGAGAGCAGCGCGATGTCGGGAAGCGCGTCCCAGAGACCGGTGAGCGAGGTCACCGGATTGGGGTTCCCCTCGACCATCACCGGGTGGTCGAATTGCAGGTCGACGAAGAGCGTCGGGGTCAGCTCGAAGTTCTGGATCACTTTCAGGATCGGACCCATGTCGATATCGACGAGGTCGGCGCTCATATCGAAGATGCCGACATCGACGCTCACCCCTCCGCCGGGCAATCCCAAGGGCGCCATGAGGAGCCCGTCGAGGTCGACCGTCAGTTTGATGAAATCGTCCTCCCCGCCCGCCGTCAGCTTGTTTCCGACGACGCCGCCGGACGCGTTGATATCCGGGATGTGGATCGTCACCCCACCGATGCTCCCCAGCGGGTTGGTCGGGCTCGGAATCGAGATCTCTTCGTCGAACTGGAACAGGGCGGGATCCAGCTGACCGAGGATCTTGATCTGGCCCGAGCTGTTCTCGTTGAACGAGATCAATTCGACCGTCTGGTCGGAAAATCCAAACTCGGTTGCGCCTTGGGCGCAGCCGGCCCCGATGAAGCATACCTGGCCAGCCAGGCTTCCCTGCACGCCGAGGACCGCCTCCATCTTGGCCGAAACCTCGGGGGAATTGGTATTGAGTGCGCCGCCTGCCAGCGCACTCTGGGGGTTCAGATTGAAGAATTCCCCCTTGGCGGGCGCGTCCGGCAAGGCCGCCTGCACGTCGAAGTGAACCGTGGCGTTGACCGAGCCGCTGTCGAACTTGGCGCCGAAGTTGAAGCCGGCCCTTCCCGACGTGCCGACGTCGGCCTGGGCGCCGGTGCGAGTGTCGAGATCACCGACGTCGACGTTGTGGATGTGGATGCCGCCGGGGTTATGGAAATGGCCCCCGGTGCACAAGAAGCCGTGACACTCCCAACCCGAGGGCAGATGAACGTGCGGAACCGGCACGATCACGTCGACGATTCCGCCGGTGAATCCTGGACCGACCGAGGTACTCTCCGACCAGGGCGTGCCGAGAAAGAACGATGGCTCGAGCTGAGTCGCTTGGCCCGGACCCCACATGCTTTGCCCGGCAGTGTTGAACACGAGCGGCCCCGGATCGTAGATGACGGGTGCGGCAAGCGCCGCAGCCGGGGCGAGCCCGGCGACCAGGCCGATCCCCAGCGCGCGTCGAAAACGGCCGGGACGAACGGATTCGCCCCTGTCCAGCACCTCCGAGATGCGACCTGAGCTCATCGCGGGCCTCCCCTCCAGTCAGCCGGGTCTTCCTGACATGCGGGTTTCGTGCCCGCCTTGAGTTTTCAATGAGTTATAGCAACCCGGCGCACCCGCCTGTCAAGTTCGGCGAGAATTTGTAAGATTTACCGACGCCGGGCTCGGGTCGGAGCCCTTCGCGTCTCCGCACCTCTAGGCGCGGTCCAGCCTGAACAGCCTGACCGCGTTCGTCCGCCCGATCTTGAGGCGATCGTTCTCGCTGATGCTGGCGGCGTCGAACCAGATCGCCGCGTGATCGATGTTCTCGAACGGCCAGTCGGTCGAGAAGAGAATGCGGTCGACGCCGATCTCCAGGATCGCGTCGATCAGCGTCTGGGTCCGGAAGTTCCCCGAGGTCGTCAGGTAGAAGTTTTGGGAGAAGTACTCCGCGATCTTCTTCTTGGCCGGGTACCGCGGCGGCGCCTTCACCCACGCGTTGCGGTTGTCGACGCGCCACATGCTGTAGGGAAGCCCCTCGCCCATGTGCCCGACGATGATCTGGATCCGCGGGTACTTGTCGAAGAGCCCCGAGCCCATCAGGCGCAGCGCGTGGACCGCCGTCTCCTGGCCGAACGCCCAGGTCGGCCCGAGCAGCCACGGGTGGCCCGCGTAGATCTGCGCCATGCTGGGCAGCGGATTGCGGGGATGGAGATAGAAGGGGATATCGAGCCGCTCGACCACTTCCCAGAACGGCCAGTATTGCGACAGGTCCAGATAGACTGCCGTGTCGGGGTCGCGGATCTGCGAGAAGCCGTTGACGAGCGCGCCCTTGAAGCCGAGCTCCTTGACGCAGCGCTCGAGCTCCCGGATCGCGAGATCGGGATCCTGCATCGGGAGCGCCGCAAGCGCCTGGAATCGCGTGGGGCGCTTGCGAACCTGCTCGGCGAGGAAGTCGTTCGCGCGCCGCGCGATCTCGTTCGCCCGCGCGGGGTCGGGGATCGCCTGAATCGCCGGCGCGTTCAGCGACAGCAGCGTCAGCTCGATGCCGTGCTCGTCCATGAGCCGCAGCCGCTTCTCGTGGATGTCGAGCAGGCGCCCGCTGAGCTCGCCCCAGACGCTGTCGGGAAAAAACCCGGCCGAGTCCTGCAGCGTCTCCGGGATCGCGAAATGCTCTTCGAGGGCGATCTTCCCTTGCATCGTTTCAGACCTTTCCCGACGTCTGCACCATCTGCTCCGGCGTGAACGGGTGCTCGAGCCCGGTGGGGCCGAGGCCCGTCAGTCGATCGCCTTGTAGAGCCGCTCGTCGTAGAGGCTACCGGTGAGCGGGTTGAACAGAAACAGCGCATCGGTGGGCATGCCGCTCCCGGGAGGGATGGCGAACAGACCGTCCCGGAAATTCTTGACGTCGCTGGTCACCTGGTGCGCTTCCTGGTCCTTGGCCGCGCTCCACATCTCGACGATCGTCATGTGGTTCGGACGGTTCGCCTGCGTGAGCGCATCGAAGCGCACGTTCCCGACGTGCTTGCGGCTCGCCGTGACGATTCGTTTCACCAGTTCGATGCCGCACGGCCCGCTCTCGCTCACCTGCCGTTTGCACGGGGGAAACTGCTCGGGCGGAATGATGTCCACGTGGGTGACGACGAATAGCGTGGCGGCCGTCGCTTTGCGCACCTTCGCCGGGTCGGCGGCATCGAGGCCGGCGTGCGGGCGCTCATCGTAGGGGTTGTACAGGTGCGGCTGAAGCGCCTTGCGAAACGCGACCGTATGGGCTGCCTTCGCATGGGCGTTTCTGGCATCTCCGTCGGCCCATGCTTCCAGGATCACGAAGTGATTCCGCTGGCCGATCCGCTGCAACGTCTCGAAGCGCAGATTGCCCGCCTCCTTCCTGCCGGTGGCGCTCTGCGCCTTGATCAAGGCGGCAGCCTTGTCGGTGGCGCCCGGCGCAACCTCGATGTAGGTGACGATGAAGTACGGCTTGTCCGACAGCATTGTTCCATCGCCCAGCTTCACGTCGGCCTGTACGGCCGGCATGAGACCGAACGACGCGAGCGCGAGCCACAGCGAAGCACGAAGTGCCGATTGCATTGGTTCCTCCCTTGGACGAAACGCCTAGCGAACCGCTACGGGCCGCCTCGCTCTCCGAGGCCGGTCTCTCTTTGCACTCAGACCTTCCGCAACGCCTGCAGGATCTTCTCCGGCGTGAACGGCTGCGACGTCACCCGCGCGCCGAACGGTGAGAGCGCGTCGTTGATCGCGTTCATCACCGCGCCCGGCGCGCCGGCCGTGCCGGCCTCGCCCGCACCCTTCGCGCCGAGCTCCGACTGCTTCGTCGGCGTCTCGATGTGCGCGCAGATGATGTCCGGCATCTCGGCCGCCATCGGCACGAGGTAGTCGGCCATGTTGCCGTTGAGGAGCTGCCCCTCGGCGTCATAGAGGCACTCCTCGAACAGCGCCGCGCCGATGCCCTGCACGACGCCGCCGCGGATCTGCTCGTCGACGAGCATCGGGTTGATCACGGTGCCGCAGTCCTCCACGCACCAGTGCTTCAGCAGCTTCACGAAGCCGGTGTCCGGGTCGACCTCGACGTAGGACGCCTGGATGCCGTTGGTGAACGTGAACCCGTATTCGCGCGGCGTGTAGTGCCGCGTCACCGTCAGCTCCGCCTGGAACTTCGGCGGCAGCGTGTCGGGGCGGAAGTACGCGACGCGCCCCAGCTCGACGAGCGGCAGCTTCGACTCGAGCGTGAGCTTGTTGACGACCTCGTTCCCGACAATGTCGAGCTCGGCCTTGTCCAGGTTCAGGACGACCGCCGCGATGTCGAGGACGTTCGAGCGCAACGCCCGACCCGCCTGCAGCACCGCCTCGCCGCCGATGCCGGCGCCGCGCGAGGCCCAGGTGCCGCCGCCGTAGGGCGTGACACCGGTGTCCCCGGTGATCACGCGCACCTTCTCGATCGTGACGCCGACCGCGCTCGCCGCAATCTGCGCGAACACGCCCTCGGCCCCTTGCCCCTGCTCGGTGACACTGCACAGCACGGTGATCATCCCGGTCGGTTCGAGCCGGATCGTCGCGCCGTCCTGCGCCGAGATGCGCGCGCCGCCGACGCCGTAGAAGGCGGGCGACGGATTCGTCACCTCGATCATCGCCGCGAGGCCGATGCCGCGGTGCACGCTCTTCTTCCTCAGGCTCGCCTGCTCGGCGCGGAGCTCGCGGTAATTCATCAGCTCGAGCAGCCGGCCGAGCGTCTTGTGGTGCGAGAGCTTCTCGAACTTGATCCCGGAGGCGAAGGTGTAGGGATAGGCGTCGTCCGGAATCAGGTTCTGCCGGCGGAACTCGGCCGGATCCATCCCGAGCTTCGCGGCCGCGAGATCGACGATGCCCTCGGTGAGCGCGACCGCGATCGGGTGGCCCACGGCGCGGTACTGGCAGCAGACGTTCTTGTTCGTGAAGACGACTTGCATCCTCGCCCGGTACTGCTTGTGCTTGTACGGCCCGCCGGTGAGGTTCACCACCTGGTTGCCCTCGATGCCGCTCGTGCGCGGGTAGACCGAGTACGGGCCGATCGCGGTCAGGTCCCACAGGTCGAAGGCGAGGATCTCGCCCTGCTTGGTGCAGGCGAGCCGCACCTTGACCTTGTGCTCGCGCGCGTGGATGTCGCTCACGAACGATTCCAGCCGGTCGGCCACGAACTTCACCGGGCGGCGCAGCATCACCGAGAGCGCCGCGGTCGCCATCTCGTCGGCGTAGACGTGCACCTTGATCCCGTATGAGCCGCCGACGTCCTTCGCGATCACCCGGACGTTCCCCTCGGGGATGTTGAGGTGCCGCGAGAAGATGTCCTGCATCATGTGCGGCGCCTGCGTCGCGTGATACACGGTGAGCGTGTGCTCGGCGGCGTTGTAGTCGGCGAGGAGCGCGCGGCCCTCGAGGCAGACGCCGGTGTGGCGGCCGAACCCGTAGGTCTCCTCGACCACGACGTCGGCCTTCGCGAACGCCTCGTCGACGCCGCCGGTGTCGAGCTCGCGCTTGAAGCAGATGTTGTCGCCGAGGTCGGGGTGGATGACGCGCTTGCCCTCGAGCGCCTCATCCATGTCGATGACGGCCGGGAGCGGCTCCCACTGGGCCTCGATGAGCTGGAGCGCGTCCTCGGCCTGCGCACGGGTCTCGGCGACCACCGCGGCGACCGCCTCGCCCTGCCAGCAGGCGCGGTCGATCGCGATCGCGTACTGCGGCGGCGACTTGATGCCCTTGAGATGCGCGAGCACCCCGATCCAGGGCGAGCAGTACTCGGCGACCGCGCGGCCGTCGAACACGCCGATCACGCCCGGTGACTTCGCCGCCTTGGTGAGCTCGAGCCGCTTGATCTTCGCGTGCGCGTGCGGGCTGCGGAAGAACACGACGTGCGCGAGGCGCGGGAACCGCAGGTCGTCGGTGAAGGCGCCGCGACCCTGCAGCAGCCGCTTCGCCTGCGGCCGCGGGACGCTCTGCCCGATGTAGCCCTTGTCGACCTGGGTGCCGGGGGCGTGGAGCGGGAGCTCGGCGCGGGCGTTCATTTCTTCCCTCCGCGGCGGGAGATCAGGACTTCCTCGACGGCGTCGACGATGGCGTGGTAGCCGGTGCAGCGGCAGTAGTTGCCCGACAGGTGGTCGCGAATCTCGTCACGGGTCGCCTGCGGGCGGCTCGCGACGAGGTCCTGCGCCGCCATCAGCATTCCCGGCGTACAGAAGCCGCACTGCAGCGCGTTGTGCTCGTGGAACGCGCGCTGCAGGTCGGCGAGCTCGCCCGAGTCGGACAGGCCCTCGATCGTGTCGACCTTGCGGCCGTTCGCCTGCACCGCGAGCATCAGGCAGCCGCGCACGATCTTGCCGTCGACGCGGAGCGTGCACGCGCCGCACACGCCGTGCTCGCAGCCGA
>DATEDA010000109.1:0-51222 GCA_035286595.1 Burkholderiales bacterium
TACCTGCGCGGCACGCGCGAGGACTACCTGCGGAGCCTGCCGGCGCTGGTGAAGACCGTGCCGATGGTCGTGCTCGTCAACGGCGGCTCGGCGTCGGCCTCCGAGATCGTCGCCGGCGCGCTGCAGGACTACAAGCGCGCCACGGTCATCGGCACCCAGACCTTCGGCAAGGGCTCGGTGCAGACGATCATGCCGCTCGGCAACAACACGGCGATCAAGCTGACCACCGCGCGCTACTACACGCCGCACGGCCGCTCGATCCAGGCGAAGGGCATCACGCCCGACGTGATCGTCGAGGAGCCGGGCGCCTCCGCGGCCCGTCTGCGCGAGGCCGACCTCCTCAAGCACCTCCAGAACGACCGGGACAAGACCGACGCGCAGAAGGCGCAGGAGAAGCGGGACGCGGCGAAGCCGCAGCCGAGCCCGAGCGATCCGCGCAACGACAAGCCGATCGAGCTCGGCGGCCCGGACGACTTCCAGCTCCAGCAGGCCATGAACCACCTGAAGGGGCTGCCGGTGCTCGCGAAGTCCGACAAACCGGACGAGCCGGCCACCGCCGAGAAGAAGAACTGAAGGCACGCGGCGCTTCCCCGCTCGAGGGCCGGCGCCGCCGGCCCTCTTGCTTTCTAGGGTCGATGTGAACGACAAACAGCTGCTGCGCTACTCGCGGCACATCCTGCTGCCGGAGATCGGCGTCGAAGGCCAGGCGAAGCTCCTCGCCGCGCACGCGCTCGTGATCGGCGCTGGCGGCCTGGGTTCCCCGGCGGCGCTCTACCTCGCTTCCGCGGGGGTCGGCACGATCACCCTCGCCGACGGCGATGCGGTCGATCTCACCAACCTCCAGCGCCAGATCCTGCACACGACCGCGGCGGTCGGGCAGCCGAAGGCGGCGTCGGGCCGCGACACGCTCGCAAGACTCAACCCCGAGGTGCGCGTCGTCGCGCTCGAGGAACGGCTCGACCGGGAGCGTCTCGGCGAGCTCGTCGCGCGGGCCGACGTCGTCCTCGACTGCTCGGACAACTTCGCCACGCGGCACGCGGCGAATCGCGCCTGCGTGAAGCACCGGCGGGCGCTCGTCTCGGGCGCGGGCGTGCGCTTCGACGGCCAGATCAGCGTCTTCGACCTGCGCCGCGACGACAGCCCGTGCTACGGCTGCCTGTTTCCCGAGGACGCGACGATCGAGGAGGAGCGCTGCGCGGTCATGGGCGTCTTCGCCCCGTTGACCGGGATCATCGGCGCGACGCAGGCGGCCGAGGCGCTGAAGCTCCTCGCCGGCGCGGGTGAGCCGCTCTGCGGACGGCTCCTGCTCCTCGACGCACTCAGGATGGAGTGGCGCTCGATCCGCCTGAAGAAGGATCCGGCGTGCAAGGTCTGCGGGTGATGAGCGACGCACCGCGTGGCGCGGCGGCGCGTCACATCACGCCAGCAGCGGCCACTGCCGCTCGAACCCCTCGGCGGGCTTGCGCTTGAAGCCGCTCTTCGCGAACTGGTGCCAGCGGCCGACCACGTAGCAGAGCAAGGCATTGGCGTGCGGACCGCTGTCCTCGGCGCCCGCGCTCCCCGCCTCGGCCTGCGTCGCCGCGATGCGCAGGCACTGCTTCAGCGCCGCCTCGAGCTTGTCGTGGAGCAGGTTGATGCGGTTCTGCAGGCGCGGGTCCTCGTTGACCAGCGCGTCGCCGATGAGGACGCGGGTCATCCCGGGGTTCTTCTCCGCGAAGCCGAGCAGCATCGCGAGGATCCCGTGCAGCTGCTTGACGCCGTTCGTTTCCTCGGCGGTGATCTTGTTGATCAGCCCGAACAGGCTCGACTCGATGAACTCGATCAGGCCCTCGAACATCTGTGCCTTGCTGGCGAAATGGCGATAGAGCGCCGCCTCCGAGACGTCGAGCTTTGCCGCGAGCGCCGCGGTCGTGATCCGCTCCCCTTTGGGATCCTGCAGCATCTCCGCCAGCGTCTGCAGGATCTGGAGCTTGCGCTCCCCCGTTCTGGTCGCCATGACGCCCCCCCATGACCCGCGTCTCCCGCGCGGCGCAAGCAGGATTCTACTCTCGGGTAAGCGCTTGCCTACCCCGGGATGCCCAACCGCGCTGCGAGCCGCGGAAGTTCCCGCACCGAGCCGATCCTTGCGTCGACGTAGCGCGGGGCGCGCGGGAGCCGGCTGACCCATACCGTGGTGAGGCCGAGTCGGCGCGCCGCGCGGAGGTTGCCGAGAGCGTCGTCCACCATGACTGCCCGCCCCGGCACCACGCGCTCCGCAGCGAGCAGCGAGCGGAATCCCACCGGATCCGGCTTCGGCCGGAATCGCGTGTGCTCGATGGTGTAGACCGCGTCGAAGAGCGTGGCCATGCCGAGGATTTCCAGTACGGCATGTGCGTAATGCGCGGGGGCGTTGGAGAAGACGAGCTTCCGGCCCGGCAGCCGGCGCAGCGCATGGAGCGCGCCCCGCTCGGCGACGACCAGGCTGCGGAGGGCCGGGAACTGGTGGGTGTGCCACAGGAAGTGATGCGGGTCGGTGTCGTGATGGCGCATGAGTCCGAGCAGGGTCGCGCCGTACCTGCGCCAGTATTTCACGCGCAGCGCGGCCGCCGCGGCCTCGTCGAGCGCCAGGTGCTCCTGCACGTACGCCGTCATGCTGCGGTTGATGTGCGGCATGATGTGCGGCCTGGTGTCGTGCAGCGTGTCGTCCAGGTCGAAGATCCAGGTGATCCGGCTCATCCGCTTCGCCCGCGCGTCCGCTAAGCTACCAAGGTGCGATTGTCCGCCTACCTCACGATCGCGGAACTAGTGCGGTCCGACACCGCCCGGCGTCTCGCGATTGCGAACCGTCCCCCGATTCGCATTCTGCGCAATCTCCTCCGCCTGGCGCGGGGCCTTGACCGGGTTCGACGCCTCCTCGGAAGCCCGCTGGAGATCTCCAGCGGGTATCGGAGCCCGGCGCTGAACCGCGAAGTCGGAGGCAGCCCGCGGTCGCGGCACCAGGCGGGGCTCGCAGCGGACTTCGTCTGCAAACCCTACGGGACGCCGTACCGGATCTGCGCTCGACTCGTGCGCGCAAGGATCCCGTTCGACCAGCTGATCTACGAGTACGGGGATGACGCAGACGGTGGCTGGGTCCACGTCGGCTTCGGTAACCGTGCGCGGCGCCGCACGCTCACGATTCGCTCGGGAGGCCGGGGATACCGGCCCGGCATCCGGCCCTGCTTGCGACGCTAGCGGCCGGGGGGCGGCAGCCGAGGGTCACCGGTTTCGGATCAGCGTGCCGACACCCTCGTCGGTGAGGATCTCGAGCAGCAGTGCGTGCTCGACGCGGCCGTCGATGATGTGCACGCTCTTCACGCCTCCCCGCGCGGCGTCGAGCGCCGAGGCGATCTTCGGCAGCATGCCGCCCGACAGTGTGCCCTCGGCGACGAGCTCGTCGATCCGCTTCGGCGTGAGCCCGGTGAGGAGCTG
This sequence comes from Burkholderiales bacterium, assembly GCA_035286595.1. GTDB lineage: Bacteria > Pseudomonadota > Gammaproteobacteria > Burkholderiales > SG8-39 > DATEDA01. Next base: position 3,451 of record DATEDA010000109.1, read on the forward strand.
GCCGTTCTTGTCCAGCACGCCGGGGGTGTTGGTGAGCAGCACGAGCTTCTCCGCCTTCAGCACTTCCGCGAGCTTTCCGGCGACCAGATCGGCATTGATGTTGTAGGACTCCCCGTTCCTCCCGACGCCGATCGGCGCGACCACCGGGATGAAGCCGCCGTCCTCGAGCGACGAGATCACGTCCGGGTCGATGGCGTCGATTTCGCCGACCTGCCCGATGTCGAGCTTCTCGTCGGGGTTCGCGTCGCTCCCGACCAGCAGCTTCTTTGCCCGGATGAAGCCGCCGTCCTTGCCGGTCAACCCCACCGCCCGGCCGCCCGCCTGGTTGATGAGCGTGACGATCTCCTTGTTCACCGTTCCGCCGAGGACCATCTCGACCACGTCCATCGTCTCGGCGTCGGTGACGCGCATGCCCTGGACGAACTCGCCTTTCTTGCCGAGCCGGCCGAGCACGTTCTCGATCTGCGGGCCGCCGCCGTGCACGACGACCGGGTTCATGCCGACGAGCTTCAGCAGCACGACGTCGTGCGCGAAACTCTTCTGGAGCGCGACCTCGGTCATGGCGCTGCCGCCGTACTTCACGACGATCGTCTTGCCGTGGAAGCGGCGGATGTAGGGCAGCGCCTCGGCGAGGATCTGCGCCTTCAGCGCGGCAGTGGTAGGCGTGACCGGCATGTCGTCGCGATGTCGGAGGACGCGCGATTCTACCGCGCCGGAAGGCGGTGCTTTCCCCGGCCGGTGGCCGGGGAAAAGAAAAGGCGACCCGAAGGTCGCCTCGCGAACGGGCTTGCGGCCCGACTTACTGGATGGTCAGCTGACGGTGGCTCGTATTGGCCTTCTTGGGCAGCACGAGCTCGAGCATGCCGTCCGCGTACTTCGCCTGCGCCTTCGCTTCGTCCACCTCGTACCCGAGGCGGAACGTCCGCGAGACCTTGCCGTAGTGGCGCTCGCTGTGAACGACGCGCTCGCCTTCCTCGACGTCTTTTTCCTGCTTGACCTCGGCACTGATCGACACCTGATCGCCGTCGATCGTCACCTGGATGTCGTCCTTCTTGACCCCGGGGATCTCGGCCTGCACCTTGAAGGCGCCGTCCTGCTCGGCCACGTCGATCTTCAGCCGCGGGGTCGCGTCGCGGCCCTCGCTCAGCACCGGACGGACGAAGTAGCCCTTGAAGAAGTCGTCGAACAACTCTCCAAGCGGGTCATAACGGGTGAGATTCGCCATATCGCGCTCCTTAAGTTTGTGAGTTCGGGGCCTCGCGCCACTCTATGAAGATGGGGAGCGCCCCGGTGCTTTCAAGGGGTTCGCGCGAGCGGTAGGATAGGGTGTGCTGATGGACCCGGAACCCGTGGCGACCGACGCCCGTCCCCTTTGCGGCGACGTGTGTGCGCGCTGCGGTGCCACCTTCGAGTGCGGGATGAAGGCGGGCGTCGAGCGCTGCTGGTGCGCGGATCTCCCGCGGATCGCGCCGGATGGCACGCTCGCCGGGTGCCTGTGTCCGCGCTGCCTGAAGGAGCAGGTCGCGCAGCGGGGTGCCGCGCGCTGAGCGCTGCTCAGTGCTTCATCTTTCCCCCGCCGCTCGCGGTGAGGTCGCGCACCTCCGCCCTCACCTCGACCTCCTGCGGCTTCCCGTCCTTGCCCTGGAACTTGAGCCTGATCGGCACCGACTCGCCTTTCTTGAGCGGCGCTTTCAGGTTCATCAGCATGAAGTGATAACCGCCGGGCTTGAGGTCGATCGCCTGCCCCGCGGGAAGCTCGAGCCGCGGGATGGCACGCATGCGCATGATGTTCCCTTCCATGCGCATCTCGTGGATCTCCACTGCGCCCGCGACCGGGCTCTCGAGCCCGATGAGGGTCGCGCCGCCGGGGCTCTTCAGCTGCATGAACGCCCCAGTGGCCTTCTGCCCCTCCACCGTGCCGCGGACCCACGCGTCGGAAACGCTCACCTGCGCCTGAGCGGAGGCGGCGAGGCCGAGCGCGAGCGCGACAAACCAGGCTGTCTTCATCACCGCTCCCTACAGCACGTAGCGCGCGAGATCCTCGCTAGCCGCGAGTTCCTTGAGGCGGGCATCGACGTAGGCCGCGTCGATCAGGACCGTCTGGCCGCTGCGCCGGCCGGCTTCGAACGACACGTCCTCGAGCAGCTTCTCCATGACCGTGTACAGGCGGCGGGCGCCGATGTTCTCGGTCCGCTCGTTCACCGAGTAGGCGATCTCGGCGATGCGCGTCACGGCCGCCGGCCGGAACTCGAGCTTCACGTCCTCGGTCGCGAGCAGCGACTCGTACTGCTTCACCAGGCAGGCGTCGGTCGAGGTGAGGATGCGCTCGAAGTCGGCGGCGGTGAGGGAGTCGAGCTCGACCCGGATCGGAAAGCGCCCCTGCAGCTCGGGAATCAAATCGGAGGGCTTCGAGAGGTGGAACGCGCCGCTCGCGATGAACAGGACATGGTCGGTCCGCACCATGCCGTAGCGCGTCGAGACCGTCGTGCCCTCGACGAGGGGCAGCAGGTCGCGCTGGACCCCCTGGCGGGAGACGTCGGCGCCGTGCATCTCCGAGCGGCTCGCGATCTTGTCGATCTCGTCGAGGAAGACGATCCCGTTCTGCTCGACGTTCGCGAGCGCCCGGGTCTTCAGCTCCTCGTCGTTGACGAGCCGCGCCGCCTCCTCGTCGGTGACGAGCCGCATGGCCTCGCGCACCTTGAGCTTGCGCAGCTTCTTCCGGGCGCCGCCGAGGTTCTGGAACATCCCCTGGATCTGCTGCGTGAGCTCCTCCATTCCGGGCGGGGCGAGGATCTCCATCTGCGCCTGCGGGGCGGCAAGCTCGATCTCGATCTCCTTGTCGTCGAGCTCGCCCTCGCGCAAGCGCTTCCGGAACCGCTGGCGGGCGGCGGAGTCCCCCGGGCCTTCGGCCTGCTCGGCGAAGCCGATCGAGCGCGCCGGGGGCAGCAGCGCATCGAGGATCCGCTCCTCGGCCGCGTCCTCGGCGCGCGCGCGCACCTGCCGCATCGCGGCCTCGCGGGTCTGCTTGACGGCGATCTCGACGAGATCGCGGACGATGGTGTCGACGTCGCGGCCGACGTAGCCGACCTCGGTGAACTTGGTCGCCTCGATCTTGATGAACGGCGCGTCGGCGAGGCGCGCCAGCCGCCGCGCGATCTCGGTCTTGCCGACGCCGGTCGGTCCGATCATCAGGATGTTCTTCGGCGTGATCTCCTGTCGCAGCGGCTCGGCGACCTGCTGCCGCCGCCAGCGGTTGCGGAGCGCAATCGCGACCGCGCGTTTCGCCCGGTCCTGGCCGACGATGTGCTTGTCCAGCTCGTGGACGATCTCTTGCGGCGTCATTGACGACATGGGCTCACGGCCTGACCGGGCCCGGTCCTCAATCCAGAACCTCGACGACGATGTTCTGGTTGGTGTAGATGCAGAGCTCGGCCGCGATCAGGAGGCTCTTGCGGACGATTGTCTCGGCGTCGAGCTCGGTCTCGTCGAGGAGCCCCCGCGCCGCCGCCTGAGCGTAAGGCCCGCCCGAGCCGATCGCGATCAGGCCGTGCTCGGGCTCGAGCACGTCGCCCGCCCCGGTGATGATGAGCGAGGTCGTCCGGTCGGCGACCGCGAGCATCGCTTCGAGCCGCCGGAGGATGCGGTCGGTGCGCCAGTCTTTCGCGAGCTCGACGGCCGAGCGCATGAGGTTGCCCTGATGCTTGTCCAGCTTCGCCTCGAAGCGCTCGAACAGGGTGAACGCGTCGGCGGTGCCGCCGGCGAAGCCGGCCAGGATCCGGTCCTGATACAGCCGCCGGACCTTGCGCGCGCCCGCCTTGATGACGACGTTGCCGAGCGTGACCTGGCCGTCCCCGCCGAGCGCGACCTTGCCCGCGCGGCGGACGGCGACGATGGTGGTGCCGTGAAACTGTTCCATGGGGGTCGGGCGGCGGCGGGGCAGCCATCATCATATCGGGGCTGGCCACGGGATTTCCAGCCCCCTCGACACTGTGGCGAAAACCGGAGTCCGGGCGACGCAGTGCTGGATCCCGGCTTGCGCCGGGAGTGAGCCGGGGTTTCAGAAGACGTGCCTGCGCACGTCTTCCGCCGGCGAACGCCAGCGCCGATGCAACGGCGCTGGCCCGCTTCGCGCCGCGTGCGGCGCTTCGCCGGTCACTTCCGCGGGATGATGCGCGCGATCCTCGTGATGCCCATCACCGCGAAGAGCGCGATGATCATCTCGCCGGCGCCCCGGATCACCAGCTCCTTGCCCTCGGTCTGCTGCTTCTCCAGGACGTTGAGCAGTCGCCCGGCGTTGACGAAGTCGATCCGCTTCGTGGCCGCGAGCTCGAGCGTGACGGGGTTGGCGCCGCCCGCGTACGCGGCGATGTCGGTGAACAGCTGGTCGCTCTGGCCGGCCACCTCGCCCACGAGGTGGAACGCGTCATCCCCGGTCTCGAGCGCGATGGGCTGCGAAGCCTCGAGCGGCTTCGGCCGCGGCGGCGGCGCCTCCCACGAGGGTGGCGACACCTCGTAGGTGACCGCGTAGTCGACCGCCGCCTCCTCGAACTCGTCGTGCATCCCGAGCATCTGGTACAGATCGAGTAGCAGCAGCCACGCCGCGGCGTCCACCGACTTGTCGCCCGCCTTCGCCGCCTCGCGCAGGAGCTGCTGGATCCGGGCCTCGCCCGTCAGATAGACGTCCTTCTTGCCGGCCTTGAACGCGCGCAGCGTCTCGCGGAGCAGCGTGCACCCGGCCGGCTCGATCGACTGCAGCTTGGCGAAGTCGAGCCGCAGCTTGGGCTGCCGCTCGGCGGCCTTCTTCAGCTGGTCGAGCGCGGCGGCGCTCTGGGCGCCGAGCACGCCGGTCAGCGCGACGTGCGCGAGGCCGCCGGTGCGCATGGACGGATTCGCGCGCGCGGCGGCCGTCGGGGCGTCGACCCACGGCGGCGGCGAGCGCTCGAACTTCACGACGAAGTCGAGCGCCTTCTCCTCGAACTCCTGCTTGCGCCCGAGCTGGTGGAGCAGATCGAACAGCATCAGCCACATCTGCAGCTTCCACGCGCCGAGATCCTCCTGCTCGATCGCCTTGGTCGCGCGCGCATGCGCCTCCTCGACCTGGCCGTTCGCGAACAGGATGGCCGCCTCTTCGATGGCGGCCGGGATGTCGTGCCCGGAGCCCTCTTCGACCTCGATGCAGAGGATCGAGTCGACGGGCCCCTTGGGCTTCTTCTTCGCCGCGGCCGGTTTCGGGGGAGGCGGCGGTGCCGGCGCGCGCGCTGCGGGCGCCTGCTGCTGCCCGGTGGTCTGCGCGGCGAGCGCCCCGAAGTCGAGGCCCATTGCGTCGGCGCCTGGCACGGACTTCGCCGCTGGAGGTGCGATCGAGGGTGGCGCGGACGGCGGAGCGATCGAGGGCGGGGCGAGCGAGGGCGGCGCCATGGAGGGCGGTGCGGACGGCGGCGGCGCCTGCGAAGCCGGTGGGGGAACGTAGCTCGTAAAGTCGAGCGACTCCCCCTCGTCCACCGGCGTGGACGATGCTGGCCCCGGCCCGCGGGGAGTCGAAGAAGCCGGCTTCCGCGCCTCGACCTTCGGCGCGGCGGGCTTGTCCGGCTTCTTCTCCGGCTTCTTGCCGAAAATCGAGAAAACCAAGGCGAATCAGCGCTCTGAGATAACAACGGCCCGAGCGGGCCGCCCACCCTTCTACCACAAGCACGCCAGTCGCGGCAAACCCCGGGAATCAAATGCGGGGCGTTTGCCGCAAGAAGCGTGCACGTCGCATCATGGGCGAAGACCGAGCCGGCGCGCGGTCGGCATTAATCCTCACGCCATGACCCGGGCGCGCCGCTCCGCGAACGCCGCGACCACGCCCGCGATCGCGATCGCCCACACGATCGCCGGACCGGAGGGGGCGTCGAACAGGGCCGACGCGACGAGCCCGAGCGCATAGCCCGCGACCGCGACCGCGTACGCCTTGGGCATCCGGCCCCGCACCGCGTAGCGCGTGGCGAGCGCCGGGACGATCAGCGTCGCGAACACGAGGAAGATGCCGACGAGCTGCACCGAGATCGTCACGGCACACGCGAAGAGCACGTAGAAGACCCCGCTGCCGCGCCGCGCGCCGCCCGCGAACCACGCGACGAGGATCGCGGCGCTCGCCACCGCGGGCACGGCGAGCGAGCCGAAGCTCACCCAGAGGATCTGCCCCGAAAGCAGATCTCGAAGGCTCTCGCCGCCGTGCGGGTGGTGGGCGAGCACGAGGATCGCAGCGGTCGCCGCCAGCACGAACGCGACGCCGATCAGCGCCTCCTGGAGCTCCGGCCAGCGCTTTTCGGTCCAGTTCAGGACGCCTGCGCCGCCGAGTGCGGCCGCAAAAGCGGCGAGCTGCACCGCCGCGCCGCGCGCCTCGAAGCCCGCGTAGTCGGCGACGACCACGCCGAGCGCAGCGATCTGCGCCACCGCGAGGTCGATGAACACGATCCCCCGCGCGAGCACCCGCATCCCGAGCGGTACGTGCGTCGCCCCAACGATGAGGCCCGCGGCAAGCGCGGGCAGGAGAATACCCGCATCGAGTGCGCCGACGTTCATTTCAGCGCCCCGAGCAGACGCGCGATGGTGTCGGCGAACAGGCCGTAGAGATCGCGCGCCTCGCTGGTGCCGCCGACCGTGAACGGGACGACAACCACCGGTGCCCGCGCGCGCTCCGCGAGCCAGTCGGCGGCCCGCCGGTCCTGGAAGGGCGTGATCACGATGAGCCGTGGCGGGTCTTTTCGGGTGCGCTCGAGGAGCAGCGCCAGATCGCCGGCTGCGGGCGCGATGCCGGGCCTCGGCTCGAGCGTGCCGTCGTTGACCATGCCGAGCCAGGCGTACAGGTAGGTCATGTCGAGGTGGGAGGAGACGGTCTTCACCCCGCGGAGCGGCGCCGCCTCGCGCTGCCACCCCGCGATCGCGTCTCGCCACCGCGCCTGGAAGGCCTCGCCGCGACCGCGATAGGTGTCCGCATTCGCGGGATCGATCGTCGCGAGCCGTTCGACGACCACGACTGCGACGCGTGCGATGTTGCGGGGGTCGTACCAGATGTGCGGGTTTCCAGCGGGGTGCACGTCGCCGAGGGAGCGGTCGAGCACCTTCGGCACTTCGAGCAGGCTCACGTGGTCTGCCGCGAGCAGATGGCCAGGCGCGCCGGGCTGAATGCCCGGATTGCCCGCCTGGCGCAGCACGAGCGGCAGCCATCCGATCTCGAGCTCGGCGCCGGTGCACACGAGAAGCGAGGCGGTTCGCGCCCGCGCTAGCAGGCTCGGTCGCGCCTCCACACGATGGGGATCCTGGAGCGCGGTCGTGGCGGTGTAGACGCGCGCCTTGTCCCCGGCGATCTCCGCCACGAGCGCGCCCCACACGGGTTCGCAGGCGAAGACGTCGACGTCGGCGCGTGCGAGCCCGGCGGCCGTCATGAGCACCGCGGCGACGCATGCGCGGACCAGTTCGTTGAGAGTCGGTTTCACTGTAGCCTCCATCGTCCAGAGCGGTTGCATGACATAGCTCCAAGATCCCTCGGTCAGTGGTCAGGGGCTGCCGGGAGGAGCCGTCCCTCCGACCACCTTGCCAGTTGCGTCATCCTCGACCCAGATCCAGAACCGGTTGCTGCCATTCACCTGTTCGCGGGCATGTGCCCGGTAGGTGTGCCCCGCCTCGGCCCGGAAACTGACTTGCGCCCCGGCGATCGAGTTGTTGCAGGGCATGGAACCGCCGCTGCAAAGAAACACATAGAAGAGGCCTGTTTGATCCCCGGGCGGGACTTCGATGTCCGAGCGCAGGCGCCAGCGAGGCTCGACACCGTTGACCGAGACGAGCTCCACGTAACCGCCCCGATAAATCTCCCCCCACCGGCCGGCCTTGACCACCGACGTGTGATCCGTTGCCTTGGGCTCTTCAAGGTACGCGCACCCCGAAAGGACTAGCAACGCAACGGCGACCCTGCCTGGCCAGAATGAATCGCTCATCGCCGGCCCCGTCCAGCCCAACAGGGTCATGAGGCGCGACAGGCTCAACAACGTCTTCATGTCGATCCTTTCGCTCAATCCATTGTGAGTCGCGCGCTGCGAGCGTCAGAACTTGTGCCCGCCATGCGTGCCGAGGCTCAGGATGTACTGCAGGAACCACTGGTTGTCGGTGATGCCCACCTGCGACTTGTCCTGGTTGTATTGCAGGCGGAAGCGGCTGAATTCGGACGGGCCCCAGTCGATCATCGCGCTCCAGCGCTTGGGCGTGAAATCCGGCGGCGCCAGGCCCGGCGCGCCGGCGAGCCCGGAACCGAGGTCGTACGATCCCTCGGAGAGCTGGTCATAGCGCAGTCCGACCCGCCAGTAGGGATGGAACTGGTACACGCCTTGTACGTACCAGCCGGACTGGTTGGCGGTGAACGGGCCCATGTCCGCGCCCGACGTGACCGTGCCGCTGAGACTGCGGTGCATCCACTCCGCTGCGAGCTTGAAGTTCCGATAAGTGGGATCGCCGTTTGGCGCCCATTTGTAGACGAAGTCGAGACCCCAGAGCTTGTTGTACCCACCGGTGAGCGTATTGGTGACGCCAGTGAAGTCCAGGGCCGCGAGGGGCTGGTCGGTCACCTGATTCTTGGCCTGCATCCACCAGATGCCGAACCGATAGCTGCTGCTCACGCCGATGTCGTCGCCCAGATGGGCGAACAGCGTCCAGGTCTGGAAGCCGTTGCTGTTGTGGTCGCTGTCCGGGAAGGGAAACTCGACCGGCTTGCCGCCCTCGGCGCCGAACTCGAGATAGACGGGGAGCGGCGCGATCCAACTCGCGCGGAGCCCGTCGATCTTGAAGTTCACGCCGAGGAACGATTGCTGCACGAGCGCAGCGTCCTGGAAATCCCAGGCGTGCCTGTGGATCGAGTTCCAGTAGCCGATCCCGGAGAAGTATCGAGCGCCCGTGACCGTCAGGCCATGGCCGAGCGCAGTAGTCTGGAAGTAGGCTTCTTCCACCTCCGTCGCGCCCTCTTCGATCGACAGCGTCACTTGGCCGAAGAACAAGTGGTCGACGTTGGCCGACATGGTGATTTCGGTCTCGCCGAGATCGAAGCCGCGCGAAGGTAGGCCGAGATCACCCGGCCCCAGGAAGCCCGTTACGCTGCGTGCGGCGGGGTTCTGGTTGGAGTTGTAGTACCCGCCCTGCAGAACCAGCGAGATGGCCGGGTTGAACGCGCTCGCCGAGGCTGGCGGCTTCGGACCCGCCCCCTGCGACGCCGCCTCCGCGCTTTGCTTCGCCTCGCCAGCAGTGCTCTGCGCCTGGGTGGCGGTGCTTTGCGCCTTCGCTGCGGCCTCCTCTGCTGCCTTGAGCTGCTTTTCCAGCGCGCGGATGCGCGCATCGTAGCTGTCCTTCAACTCCTGAATCTCTTTCCGGATGTCCTCCAGTTGTTGATTGGTCTGCGCCCGGATTCCTGCGGGCAGCACCAGTGCGAGCGCGGCGGCGCCCGACATGACGTACGCTTTGAGCATGACATGCCCCTTTGCCTCGACGGTCGACGAGTCCGCACGCCCGCGGCGCAGCGACGCGCGGCGGACGTGCGAGCCGGTGATGTCAGGCGGGGAGCGGGGGTGCGCGGCTCGCGAAGCGAGTCAGCGCAAGGGGAGCAAGGAGTGGATCGGGGGGCGCGGGTCCGACGAAGTGGTCCTGCGGCGCTGCGGCGGACAGCGGGTCGCTCGACGCGACCGCTCCGCCCGCGCCGGCGACGAACGCGACACAGACTTCCGGAGCGTGGTCGGGCGGAACGCCGCCGTCATGCCCGTACAGCGCCTCGTCGAGGTGCGAAAGCGCGTGGGCGTAGACGCCGTGCTGCGCGACGACAAGCGCGGCGGCGAGAAAGAGCCGGGCGAGCCGCTGCCGCATCGCGCGGCGACTACTTGGCGGTTGTGGGGACGGCGTCGGTCAGACGGTAGTACAGCCCGTTCGGGTCATCCTTCAGGACCGCCAGCTTGCCGGTGAGAACCACCGGCTCGAACGTGTACTTGACCGCGGTCTTGGCGCGGACCTCGACCAGTGCCTCCGGTCCGCCAGGCAGGCAAAACGCGCAGGTCACGGGCATCGCCGACAGCACGAAGTGCTTCTGCTTGTCGCCCATCTCGAGCGGCATCATGAAGCCCTGCAGTTTCACCTCGGTCGCGTTGAGCTTCAGCACGCCGTCGGCGAACTGCGGCACGACCCGGTCCTTCACCTTGACCGGCTCCACCTGCGCGAGCGTCCGCCACGAGACGACGCCCTTGAGCTCGGGCAGCGACTGCAGGAACTCCGGCGGAATCGGCGAGCCGAGCTGGGGTTGCTCCGGCTGGCTCGGGGGACCCTGGCCGAACGCCGCGGCCGGAACGACGCCGAGCGATATCGCGAGCGCGAAGGCCAGCCGGTTCATGGTTGTCTCCTAGGGTGTCGCTAGTGTAGGCCAATCCGCGGCAAGCGTGCAGGCCTTAGTGCCGGTGGCGCATCCCGCAGTACTTGCCAATGCCGACCCCCTTGCATTCCCTCTGGAGTTGGTCGTGGCACTCGTTCTCGGGCTTTCCGGCCTCCAGGCATTTCGCCGCATTCTCGTGCACTTGTGCGATCTGGCGGTGAGCGGCGATGTCCTTCTTGACGTCCTCGGGGTTGGGCTTCTTCTCTTGCGCCAGCACCGGGGTCACGGCGAGCAGCAGCGCAGAGGCGAGACGGATGAGCTTCATGTGAACCCCTCGTGACAGGACTCAGCCTTGCGCAAGGGTAGTGGCGATGTCGGTGCGGTAGGCCCGCCACGCCGGCACGAGCCCCGCGACGAATCCCACCGCGACGGCGAGCGCGACAAGCCACAGCTCGGCGCCGAGCCATGTCGCACCGGTGATGCTCGCTTGCTTCTCCGCGGCCAGCATCCCCCCGACGGCTTCGGCGGCGAGATGCCCGAGCGCGAGGCCGATCGCGGCGCCGACGAGCGCGAGCACGACCGCCTCGAGCAGCACGAGCCGCAGAAGCTTGCCGGACGACGCGCCGAGCATCCGCATGACCGCGAGGTCGTAGCGGCGCTCCTCCATCGCGTTGTAGAGCGCGATGAAGATCGACAGCCCGGCAGCGGCGATGAGCAGCAGGGCGAACGCACGCAGCACATCGACGCCGACGCCGATCATCCGGAAGAGGCGGGCGCTCTCGTACGCGGGCGAAGCCGCCTGGAGCGCGGTCGTCGAATTGATCAGGCGCGGCAGCGTCGCCGCCGCGATCGGCGTGGCGTACTGGATGAGGAGCGCGGTGATCTCCTGCTCGTCCTCGCGCAAGCTGGCGAGCACCTCCTTCGGGTCTTCGTGCTTCCCCGGCATGACGTGCACGAACCATACGCTCTCGATGTTGCACAGCACGAGCCGGTCGAGCACGGTGCCCGTGGGCCTCAGGACGCCGACCACTTTGTAGGCCGCGTCCCCGTGTTCCTCGCCGCCCTCCCCATAGCCGTGGGCGCCGACAAACTGGTCGCCGACGCCCAGGCCCGTGCCGGCGGCGGTTTCCGCCCCCAGCACCGCCTCCATCGGTGCCTGCCAGAGGCGGCCTGCGCCGAGCTCGGCGGCGTAGTGCGTGACGTAGTCGTGCGTCGTCCCGACGACGCGAAATCCCCGGAAGCTGTCGCCGAGCGCGAGCGGGATCGCCTTCTGGATCGCGCGGTTCTGCGCGAGCTGCTTCGCCTCCTTGAGCGGGATGTTGCCGGTCGGTGCGTCGACGTGGAACACCGCGGAAAGAATGAGCTGCATGGGACTGCCTTTCGCGCCGACGACGAGATCGATCCCGCGCGCATCCCGCCCCATGCGCTCCTCGACCTGGTGGGTCGCGAGCAGCACCAGCACGACCGTGCCGACGCCGAGCGCGAGGAGCACCAGGTTCAACACCGTATTCAGCGGTTTCGCCTTGAGATAGGCGAGGCTGAGCCGGGCCAGGTTCATAGCTGGATGCGCTTCTCGAACCGCGCGCGCACCCGCTGGTCGTGGGTCGCGACGACGAGGGTCGCGCCGCAGGCCGCGGCCTGGGACTCGAGGAGCTCCACCGCCTGGGCGCAGTGCGCATCGTCCAGGTTCGATGTCGGCTCGTCGGCGAGGATGAGGCTCGGCCGGTTGATCACCGCCCGCGCGAGCGCGACGCGCTGCGCCTGCCCGTGCGAGAGCTCGGCCGGCCGCGCCCGCGCCCGCTCCGCGATCCCCAACGCGCCGAGCACCTCGGCCACGCGCGCGCGATCCTGGGCGACCCCGGCGAGGTACTGGGCGAGCAGCAGATTCTCGTCGACGCCGAGGCTGGGGATGAGATGCAGCTTCTGCGGCACGAAACCGATGCGGCGCCCGCGGAAGCGGTCGAGCGCGGCGCCGGAGAGCGCGCCGAGGTCCTGCCCGTCCACCGCTACGCGTCCGGTGCTCGGCCGCAGCAGCCCGCCGACGATGCCAAGCAGCGTCGTCTTCCCGCTCCCGGAGGCGCCGAGCACCAGCCACCGCTCCCCGGCCTCGGCCCGCCACCGGTCGAGCGCGAGCACCTGCCGGTCACCGTAGCGGTAGCGGAGGCCTTCGATCGAGATCATATGGATTTGAATCCACGGCCTGCGCTGTGCTTGCCGCGACAGGCCGCCTCATTGCGGTGCGGCTCCGCGCGCGTTGAGCGTCGCGACAGCGTACGCTCCAACGCGCGCAGTTATTCCGTCGCCCATCGAGGGCGACGGAATAACGCTTACTCGCCGTACATCTTCTGCTTCTGCTCGCGCCGCTGCTGCGCCTCGACCGACAGCGTCGCGGTCGGCCGGGCGAGCAGCCGCGGGATGCCGATCGGCTCCCCGGTCTCCTCGCACCAGCCGTAGCTGCCGTCGTCGATCCGCGCGATCGCCTCGTCGATCTTCTTCATGAGCTTGCGCTCGCGGTCGCGAGTGCGGAGCTCCAGCGCGTGCTCCTCCTCGACAGTCGCGCGGTCGGCGGGATCGGGGTGGGTGTCGCTCTCGCGCAGGTGCTCGGAGGTCACGTCCGCGTTGGCGAGCAGCTCCTCCTTCATCCGGTGCAGCCGGTCCTTGAAGAACGCGAGCTGCGTCGGGTTCATGTACTCGGCCTCCGGCATCTTGAGCACCTGCTCCTCGGTGGGGAGCACGGGCTTGCCGTTCGGGCCGCTGGATTTCTTCACTGGGCTTTGACGAGGCATTGCTCCAATCCCTCAATGAAAACGTCCTTCGGGAGGTTGCGGCCGATAAACACCATCGCGCTCGTGCGCGGCTCGTCCGCGCCCCACGGCCGCCCCAGGTCGCCGCCCATCAGCATGTGCACGCCCTGGAAGACGACCCGGTTCGGATTGTCCTTGAGGCTGAGGACGCCTTTGTACCGCAGCATCTCGTTGCCGTAAACCTGGATCATCGACGACAGGAACTCCTCCAGCTTCCCGCCGTCGAGCGGCCGGTCGGCGCGGAACACGAACGACTGCACGTCGTCGTCGTGATGGTGGTGGTCCGCGGCGAGGAACTCGGGGTCGATCTCGAGGATCGCGTTGAGGTTGAACCCGCGGATGTCCAGGATGTCCTCGAGCGGCGTCTCGCCGAAGTGCGCCCGCTTGATCGGCGCGCGCGGGTTCATCCTGACCAGCCGCTGGCGCAGCGCCTCGGCCTCGGCATCGGTCACGAGGTCGGTCTTCGAAAGGAGGATCCGGTCGGCAAAGCCGACCTGCTCCTGCGCCTCGTGGAACTCGTCGAGCTGCCGCGGCGCGTGCTTCGCGTCGACCAGGGTGATCACGCTGTCGAGGAGGTAGTACTCGCCGACCTGGTCGTCGAGGAAGAAGGTCTGCGCGACCGGCCCCGGATCGGCCATCCCGGTGGTCTCGATGATCACGCGCTCGAACTGGAGCTCGCCCGCGTCGCGCTTGTCCTTGAGCGTGGCGAGGATGCGGATCAGATCGCCGCGCACGGTACAGCAGAGGCAGCCGTTGTTCATCTCGATGATCTGCTCGTCCCCGCCTGGCTCCACCAGCAGCGCGTTGTCGATCCCGGCCTCGCCGAACTCGTTCTCGATCACCGCGATGCGCCGGCCGTGGCGCTCGCGGAGGATCCGGTTGAGGAGCGTCGTCTTGCCGGCCCCGAGGAACCCGGTCAGGATCGTCACCGGCACCATCTGCTGCTCGGACATCCATTCTCCTCGGCAGCGCGCGTCATGCGAGCCCGCCACGAGCGGCGGATTCTATCGGCGCGGCGTGGCCTCTGCAACGGCGCGGCCGAGGGGTCGCGTGGCGCGGCGCAACGAGGCAAGATGTCACACTTCCGGCGCGCGCGGAGCGCCGGGCACGTAAGGGACAACCCTGCCGTCAGACGATTGGAGAGGGACAGGAGGCCCGATGGACGCCGCCGACCGAAGTGTTCGCGCCCGGCTCGGGCGCCGTGCGTTCGTCCGCGCGCTCGGCGCGGGCCCGGTGCTCGCGCTGCTGGGGCCGCTCCCCGCGCGGGGTCAGGGGAGCGACCAGATCCGGGACCTCAAGGGCGACGTTCGCGTCAACGGTCGGCCGGCCGACCGGAAGTCGGTGATCCGCCCCGGCGACACCATTGCGACGGGAAGCGATGGCTACGTGGTCTTCGTCCTCGGGCAGGACGCGTTCATGCTGCGCGGCCGCAGCGAGCTCAAGCTCGAGGGTGGTGCGTCGAGCGTTCTGGTCGATGCGCTGCGTCTCGTCACCGGCGCACTCGGCGCGGTGTTCGCGAGGGGCCGCTCCCGCACGATCTACGCCCCCACCGCGACTGCCGGAATCCGCGGGACCGGCGTCTATCTCGAAGCCCGCAGCGAAGGTACGTACTTCTGTACCTGCTACGGCGCCGTGTCCCTCGCTGCGGCCGACGACGCGCAGGCCCGCGAGTTCACCCTCGCCGGGCGTCACACCGCGCGAATCGTCAGCCCGCGCGGTGCGGGCGCCCCGCGCCTTACGCCCGCACCGTTCGAGGGCCACACCGACGCGGAGATGGACGCGCTCGAGCGAGCCGTGGGACGCCGCTCGCCGCTCATCACCCCTCGCTAGCGCGGCGCGACGGGCGCCTCGAGCTGGTGCCCGGTGGTCCCGGGTTCCGCGGGATCGGCGGTCTGTGCGCCCGACACGACTGCAAACGCGAGCACCGCGGCGATCGCGAGGCGTTCGATGAATCGCAGCATCGTCCCTCCGGCACTCGGCATTGAAGCGACGATCTTACGGGGAGCCCCGCGCCCGCGATGCCAACCGTTACCGCTTTTCGAGCACGAGGCCCTTCAGATACTCCCCTTCCGGGAAGGCGAGCGTGACGGGGTGGTCGTCGTCCGCCTGCAGCCGCTCGAGCAGGCGGACGTCCGCGCCGGCGTCGGCCGCGGCGCCGGCGACGATCTTCTGGAACAGCTCGGGCGAGACCCCGCCCGAGCACGAGAACGTCGCGAGGAGGCCCGCAGGCCGGAGCAGCTTCAGCGCGAGCAGATTGATGTCCTTGTAGGCACGCGCCGCCCGCTCGGCGTGGGCGGCGGTCGGCGCGAACTTCGGCGGATCGAGCACGATCAGATCGAACGCGCGACCCCCGTCGCGGAGCTTCCGCAACGCCGCGAACACGTCGGCCTCGAGCCAGTCCACGGCGAACCCGTTGCGCCGCGCGTTCTCCCGCGCGAGCTCGAGGGCGGCTGCCGAGCTGTCGATCGAGAGCGCGGAGTGAGCGCCCCCTGCGAGCGCGTTCAACGTGAACCCGCCCGTGTAACAGAAGCAGTTGAGCACGTCGCGTCCGGCGGCGAACGTCCGGATCCGGTCGCGATTCGCGCGCTGGTCGAGATAGAAGCCGGTCTTCTGCCCGTGCGCGACGTCGACGACGTACCGGATGCCGTGCTCGGTGATCGTGAGCGTCGGTGCGGCCGCCGCGCCGCGAATCGGACCCGAGCGCGGCGGCAGTCCCTCGAGGCCGCGCACCTCGAGATCGGACCGCTCGTAGGCGGCGCCGCAGCCGGTGGCCTCGAGCACCGCATCGACGATCGTGTCCCGGAACCGTTCGGCGCCCGCGGACGCGAACTGGAACACGACGGCGTCGGCGTAGCGATCACACACCACGCCGGGCAAGCCGTCGGCTTCCGCGTGCACGAGCCGCATGGCGTCGGTCGTGGCCGCCAGGCCCGCGCGCCGCGCGATCGCTGCCGCGACCCGTGCGCGCAGGAACGCGTCGTCAATCGACGCCTGCTCGTCCCAGATCCACACGCGCGCGCGAATCTGCGAGCTCGGGCTGTAGGCCGCCCACGCGAGGAACGCGCCGTCGGCCGCGCGAATCGCGACCGTCGCGCCGAGCTCGGGCTCGCCGACGACGCGCCCGATCGCCCCGGAGAACACCCACGGATGCCGGCGCAGCAGCGATTTCTCGCGGCCGGGCTTGAGGACGAGCGCCGGCGCGCCGGCGTCAGGCCGGCGCGCCATACGCGCGCTCCACCGTCGCGCGAGCGCCGTGCTCACGGAGGCTCGCGAGCGACCGCCCGACCGCCTCGACGAACGTCGCCTGCCGCGGGAGATCGTCGCCGAAGACTTCGCGCACCGCGAGATACGCGTCGGCGAGCGCCCGCGGCTCGGGACCGTAATCGCGCGCGATCGCGGCGAGCTGCGCCGCAAGCGGGTCACGCACGTCGATCGTCGCGCCACGCTCGTCCCGGCCGCTGACATAGCGCATCCAGGCGGCAACGGCCAGCGCGACGTGATCGCACGATCCGCCGGTCGCGAGCCGCGCTCGCGCGGTGTTGAGCAGTCGTTGCGGCAGCTTCTGGGAGCCGTCCATCGCGATCTGCCAGCAGCGGTGCTTGAGGGCCGGATTCGCGAACCGCTCCAGCAGCCGCGCCTGGTACCCCGCGAGATCGACGCCCGCCGGGAGCGCGAGCGTCGGCGCCGAATCCTCGCGCATCAGGCGGGTCGCGAACCGGACGAACGCCGGCGCCCGCATCACTTCGGAGATATGCTCGAGCCCCGCGAGGTAGCCGAGGTAGGCGAGCGCCGAGTGGCTGCCGTTGAGGAGCCTGAGCTTCATCTCCTCGAACGGCGCGACGTCGCGGACGAGCTCCGCTCCCGCACGCTCCCACGCCGGCCGCGCCGCCGCAAAGCGATCCTCGATCACCCACTGCGTGAACGGTTCGCAGGCGACTGCCGCGGCGTCCCGCACGCCGAGCCGCGCCGCGGCTTCGTCGAGGTCCGCCGCCGTGGTCGCGGGCACGATCCGATCGACCATCGCGCACGGGAACGCCACGTTCCTCTCGATCCAGCCGAGCCGGGCGGGATCGATCCGCTGCACGTACTCGCGCACGAGGCCCTCCACCGTGTGCCCGTTCGAAGGCAAGTTGTCGCAGCAGAGGACGGTGATCGGGCCCGCGCCGGCGCGTTCCCGCGCCGCGAGCCCGGCCGCGACCAGACCGATCGTCGTCTCCGGCCGCGCCGGCTGGGCAAGATCGCGCGCGAGACCGGGATGATCGGCGAGCAACCGGTGCGTCGCCGGGTCGTGGCAGTAGCCCTTCTCGGTGACGGTCAGCGTGACGACCTGCGTCGCGAGGGCGGCGAAGACGCGCCGGACCTCGTCGCGGTCGTCCGCGAGGAAGAGGCACCGCGACAGCGCGCCGATCACGCTGGCGCGCGTCCCCGCCGCGCCACGCTCGAGGACGCTGTAGAGCCCGCCCTGCGGCTGCAGGCGATCGCGCACCTCGGGCGACTGCAGGCTCACGCCGACGATGCCCCAACGCGGGTCGTCGCCAAGGACCGCCTCCGTGTACACCGCCTGGTGCGCGCGATGGAACGCGCCGAGGCCGAGATGCAGGATGCCGGCGGCGACGCGCCGCCGGTCATAGCGCGGTCGAGCGACGTCTGCGGGGAGGCTCGCGAGCGTTTCCGGCGTAAGGCGCGCAGCGCTCATCCGCGGTGAGTCCCGCGCTCAAAGCTTGTAAGCGCGCTTCGCGAGCCCGTATGCGAGCTCCCGCGCCAGCTCGTGCGCCTCGTCCTCCTCGATGCGGTGATCGCAGACGAGCTCGGCGAGGTAGGCGCAGTCGACCCGCCGCGCGACGTCGTGGCGCGCCGGGATCGAGAAGAACGCGCGGGTGTCGTCGTTGAACCCCACCGTGTTGTAGAACCCGGCGGTTTCGGTGACGAGCTCGCGGTAGCGGCGCATGCCCGCGGGCGAATCGAAGAACCACCACGCCGGCCCGAGCCTGAGGCAGGGGTAGTGCCCCGCGAGCGGCGCGAGCTCGCGGCTGTACGCCGTCTCGTCCAGCGTGAAGACGATCACCGTCAGCCGCGCCTCGTTGCCGAACCGGTCGAGCAGGGCTTTCAGATCGCGCACGTAGTCGGTGCAGGTCGGGATGTCGGCGCCCTTGTCGCGCCCGAACGCCGCATGGACGCCCGGGTTGTGGTTGCGGAGCGAGCCGGGATGGATCTGCATCACCAGCCCGTCGTCGAGGCTCATGCGCGCCATCTCGGTCAGCAGCTGGCCGCGGAAGGCTTCCGCTTCTCCGGGAGTGCAGTCGCCGCGCAACGCCTTGGCGAAAAGCTGCTCGCACTCGCGGCGCCCCAGATCGGACGTGCGCGCCGTGAGGTGCCCGTGGTCGGTCGAGGTCGCGCCCATCCGCCTGAAATACTCGCGGCGGTTCGCGAGCCCCTTCAGGTACCCGCCCCACGTCGCCGTGTCCTCGCCGGTGAGCTCGGCGAGCTTCGCCACGTTCGCCCTGAACCCGTCGAACTCGGGGTCGACCACCGGGTCCGGGCGATAGGCGGTGATGACCCGTCCCTGCCATCCGCTCGCCCGGAGCTTCTGATGATGGGCGAGCGGGTCGAGCGGCGATTCGGTGGTGGCGATCACCTCGATGTTGAAGCGCTCGAAGAGCGCGCGCGGGCGGAACTCCGGCCGCGCGAGCTGCGCCGCGATGTGGTCGTAGACGGCGTCCGCGCTCCGCGCGTCGAGCCGCTCCCGGACGCCGAGCACGTCGTGGAACGCGTGGTCCAGCCAGATCCGGGTCGGCGTGCCGCGGAAGAGATGGAAGTTCTCGGCGAACAGCCGCCAGATCTTCCGCGAGTCCGTCTCCACCGGCGCGCCGTCGCGGCGCGGAATGCCGAGCCGCTCGAGCGCGATCCCCTGGCTGTAGAGCATCCGGAACACGTAGTGATCCGGCTGGATGAAGACCGTCGCCGGATCGGGGAACGGTTCGTCGTCGGCGAACCACTGCGGATCGGTGTGGCCATGCGGGCTCACGATCGGCAGGTTCCGCACGCGCTCGTAGAGCCGGCGTGCGACCGCGCGCTCGGCGGGGCCGGGCGGAAAGAGCCGGTCCGGATGAGGATTGAGCGGGTTGGGGCCGGCGCGCTCCATCAAAGCCCTTCAACGCAAAGACGCGGAGACGCAAAGAATACCTTCAACCGAAGATCCTTTGCGCCTTTGCGTTGTGGTCAGCGCTCAGACGATGCCGAGGAGCCCGAGCACGGCGCCAAGGGCGATCAGCCAGAGCGGATGCAGCTTGGTGGCGATCACCACGGCCGCGGTGAAAGCCGTGAGCGCATAGGCAGCCGCCGTCTCGTCGGCGGCCCGCGTGATGAGATAGGCCGCGGCCAACATCAGGCCGACGGTCACCGGGGCGAGCCCGCGCTGGATCGCCTTGCGCCAGTGCGCGTCGCGAGAGCGCTCCCACACTCTCGCAAACGCATAGGTGAGCACGCTCGTCGGGACCGTCATCGCGACGGTCGCGACCGCGGCGCCCGCGAGCCCGGCGACTTGCCAGCCAATGAGGCTCACCACCAGCACGTTGGGGCCCGGTGCCGCCTGGGCGAGCGCGAAGAGATCGGCGAAGGTCGCCGCGGTCATCCACCCGTGGTTGTCGACGACCATGCGCTGCATCTCCGGCAGCACCGCGATCCCGCCCCCGACCGCGATCAGGGAAAGGAGCCCGAAGTCGAGCGCGAGCTGGGCGAGCGGGCTGTCGGTCACCGGACGCTCCGCCAGATGGCGGCGACCGACAGCGGCGCGACGACGCCCAGCACCGCGAGCAGCGGGAACCGCGCGAGCGCGATGCCGCCGAACGCGGCGCCCGCGACGATCACGGCGCTCCAGCGGGTGAGGCCGGTGCGCGCCATCTTGAGCGCCATTGCGACGAGCAGTCCCGCCGCGGTCGCCGACACGCCGCGGATCGTCGCCTCGACCGCCGGCACGTGGCCGTAGGTCGTGTACAGCGCGCCGAGCGCGACGACGATCGCGAACGGCGCGGCCATGAGCCCCACGACCGCCGCCAGCGCGCCGCGCACGCCGTGGAAGCGGGAGCCGACGGTGACGGCGACGTTCACGATGTTCGGGCCGGGCAGGAACTGGCACAGGCTCAGGACGTCGGTGAACTCGTCGGGCCCGAGCCAGCGCCGCTCCTCGACGAGCATGCGCCGCGCCCAGGGCAGCACGCCGCCGAAGCCCGACACCCCGACGCCGAAGAAGCCGCCAAACAGCTCGCGTAGGGTGGGCGGCGGCGGGGCGTCCATGCTTTCAGCGCTTCTTCTTGGCGCGCGGGTGAGCCGCGTCGTACACCTTCGCGAGATGCTGGAAGTCCAAGTGGGTGTACACCTGCGTGGTCGAGATGCTCGCGTGGCCGAGCATCTCCTGGACCGCCCGCAAATCGCCGGAGGACTGCAGCACGTGCGAGGCGAACGAGTGGCGCAGCATGTGCGGATGAACGCGCCGCCCGAGCCCGGCGCGGAGCGCCCACCGGCCGAGCCGCTGACGCACGACGGCCGGGTTCACGCGCTCGCCTCGGGCGCCGACGAACAGCGCCGGCTCGCCGACCCGGGCGACCTGCGCGCGCGCCGCGAACCAGGCGCCGAGCGCCGTACGTGCCTTCGCGCCGACCGGGACGGTACGCGTCTTCCGGCCCTTGCCCGTCACGGTGATCTCCCCGTCGCGCAGCACGCCGGAGACGTCGGCAACCTCCAGGCTCACGAGCTCCGCGAGCCGCAGGCCTGACGAGTAGCAGAGCTCGAACATGGCCCGGTCGCGCACCTCGAGCGGGCCCCGCGCGGCGTGGTCGAGGAGCGCCTGCGTCTCATCGGGGGCTAGCGCCTTGGGCAGCGCCTTCGGCACCTTCGGCGCGCGCACGCCCGCGCACGGATTCGCCGCCAGACCGTGATCGCGCGCGAGCCAGCGGAAGAACCCGCGCCACGAGGACAGCAGCCGCGCGATCGTGCGCCCGGTCAGACCCCGCGCGCGCAGCTTCGCGACGGCGCGCCGTACGTGGTGGGACTGCATGGCCGCCGGCTCGACCGCGGGCGTCGCGGCGAGGAGCTCCGCGAGACCGCGCCCGTACGCCGCACGGGTGGCCGCCGACAGGCGGCGCTCGACGGAAAGGTGATCGAGGTACCCGGCGACCAGCGCGGCGCGCGGGTCCCCGGTCATGTCAGACGAACCGGAGCAGCGCCCCGCTCACCATCTCGCCGATGCGCTTGAGGTAGAGCGTCCCCATCTCGGGGTAGAAGCGCGCGCTGTCCTCGGCCGCGAACGCGAGCATGCCGAAGGTCTCGTCGAGCTCGCGCAGCGGCATGAACGCCATCGACCGGAGGTGCGGCCCGGCCTCGCCGAACCAGCCGGCCGCCTCGAAGTGCGCGTTCGGGCCGCAGAACGGCGCGTCGAGCTTCGCGGCGAAGTCGCGGAGCTCCGCGCTCACCGGCTCGAACTCGGCCCGCTCGCCCGCGCCGCGCCACAGCCGCAGCGAGGCGTGGGGGATGGCGAAGTCCTCGCGCAGGTTGTAGTAGAGCTCGTGCAGCGCGGTCTGCAGGGTGCGTGCGGAGAGCAGCGCCACCGCGAGCCGGTGCACCTTCTCGCTGATGACGTCGTTCTCCTCGCCGAACTGGATCAGCTCGGCGAGCTTGCCCTCGAGCGCCCTCGCCTTCTCGCGAAGCGCCACGACCTGACGGTCGGAGAGCGGGATCGCGGACCCGCCGTGCGGGTGCGGCACGTGGACCTGGGAGAGGACCTCGGCGTAGTCCTCGAAAAAGACCGGGTTCTCCTGCAGCCAGCGGGCGACGTCCTCAGCCTTGAGTGCGCTCAATCTCGATCTCTCCCTCGAACACCGTCTCCGCAGGCCCGGTCATGTAGACCGGATTGTCCGCGCCGCTCCAGCGAATCGTCAATTCCCCGCCGCGCGTCGCGACCGTGACCGGCGAGTCGAGGAGCCCCAGGCGGATGCCGGCGACGACCGCAGCGCATGCGCCGGTGCCGCACGCGAGCGTCTCGCCGGTGCCGCGCTCGTAGACCCGGAGCCCGATGCGCGAGCGGTCAAGGACCTGCATGTAGCCGGCGTTCACCCGCTGCGGAAACCGCGGATGGCTCTCGACCAGGGGTCCCTGCGTCGCGACCGGCGCCGCCTCGAGGTCCGCGACCAGCTGGACCGCGTGCGGGTTGCCCATGGACACCACGACGACATGCGCGGTGCGGCCGTACACGTCGAGCGGCCACACGTCGATCGCTCGCGCGCCCGCCGCGAGCGGCGAGCTCGCCGGCAGCTCGCGCAGCGGCGCGAGCCCGGTGGCGTCGAAGGGGATCCGGGCGGGCTCAAACGCCGGCGGGCCCATGTCGACGCGCACCTGCCCGCCCTCCTCCAGCCGCGGCGTGATCACTCCCGAGCGCGTTTCAACGCGGATCTCGCGCTTGGTCGTGAGTCCCTTGTCGCGGACGAAGCGCACGAAGCAGCGCGCGCCGTTGCCGCACTGCTCGACCTCGCCGCCGTCGGCGTTGAAGATCCGGTAGCCGAAGTCGACTTCCGGCCGGCGCGGCCGCTCGACGACCAGGATCTGGTCCGCGCCGACGCCGAAGTGGCGGTCGGCGAGGCGCCGGAGCTCGGGCCCGGTGAGCTCGATCCGCTGCGAGATGCCGTCGAGCACGACGAAGTCGTTGCCGACGCCGTGCATCTTCGTGAACTTGAGCCGCATGCGTGCCCGCCGCGCCGGTGCGCTACCGGCCCCCCGCCACGCCCGCATCGCCGAGAATGCGATGCGAGATCACGAGCGCGAGCTCGAGCGCACGGCGCGCGTCCTGCCCGGTCGCGGCCGGGTGGTCGCGTCCCCGCACCGCGTCGACGAACGCCGCGAGCTCGGCCTCGAGCGAGTCGCCCTCGGGGTACTCGGCCCGCTCGAGCGCGATGCCGGGGATCAGCCCGCCGGTCGCGCCCGGGTCGGCGCGCGCGATGTCGACCGAGCGTTCCTGGAAGTCGATCGACATGTAGCAGTCGGGCTGGAACAGCCGGAGCTTGCGCGTCGACCTCGCGCTCACCCGGCTCGCCGTGACGTTGGCCACGCAGCCGTTCGCAAACTCGACGCGGGCGTTGGCGATGTCGATGCCCTTGGTGAGCACCGGCACCCCGTTCGCGCGGACCTCGGCGACCGGCGAGTCCACGAGCGACAGGATGATGTCAAGGTCGTGGATCATGAGGTCGAGCAGCACGTCGACGTCCGTGCTGCGCGGCTTGAACGGCGCGAGCCGCTCGCAGTTGATGTAGCGCGGCCCCGAGATCCGGTCGCGCACCGCGGCGAGCGCCGGATTGAACCGCTCGAGGTGCCCCACCCGGAGCACGACCCCGCGCTTCGCTGCCGCGGCAACCACGCGGTCGGCCTCGGCGAGCGTCGCGGTGAGCGGCTTCTCGATGAGCACGTGGATGCCCGCCCCGAGGAGCGCCTCCGCGACCTCCGCGTGCGCCTGGGTCGGGACGGCGACGGTCGCGACGTCGACGGCGCCGAGCACGTCACGGAAGTTGGTGATCGCGCGCGCGCCGGTCTTGGCCGCAACGGCCGCGGCGCGCGCCGGGTCGGTGTCGACGACGTACTCGAGCTTGACGCCCGGCAGCCGGGCGAGCTTGTCGGCGTGCCGGCTGCCGAAGTAGCCGACGCCGATCACCGCGGCACGGAGCGGGGTCATTGGCCTCCATTGTGTCGCAAACCCCGGTCGCCGGCACCGATCCCACTTCCGGAGTCGCAGCCTCCCACTGCTCGCCCACGCCGGGTGGGACGGTTGGGCAGAACATTGGGTAGGAGCGGCAGGCGGCCTCTGATAAAATCCGCGACCTTCGTCTTTCAGCCCGGAGCCCCGCGCATGTCGAGCTTTCTCTTCACGTCCGAGTCGGTCTCGGAAGGCCATCCCGACAAGGTCGCGGACCAGATCTCGGACGCGATCCTGGATGCGATCCTCGCGCAGGATAAAACGTCGCGGGTCGCCGCGGAGACGCTCTGCAACACCGGCCTCATCGTGCTCGCCGGCGAGATCACCACGCGCGCCAACGTCGACTACGCACAGGTCGCGCGCGGGGTCGTGAAGCGCATCGGCTACGACAACGCCGAGTACGGCATGGACTACCGCGCGTGCGGCGTGCTCATCAACTACGACAAGCAGTCGCCCGACATCGCGCAGGGCGTCGACGAGGGCAAGGGGCTCGACCTCGAGCAGGGCGCCGGCGACCAGGGACTCATGTTCGGCTACGCCTGCGACGAGACCCCGCAGCTCATGCCGCTGCCGATCTATCTCGCCCACCGGCTCGTGGAGCGCCAGTCGGAGGTCCGCCGCGACGGGCGGCTCCCCTGGATCGGCCCGGACGCGAAGTCCCAGGTGACGGTGCGCTACGTCGACGGCAAGCCCGACTCGATCGACACCGTGGTGCTGTCGACCCAGCACCTGCCGAGCGTCGAGCACAAGCAGCTCGCCGAGTCGGTGATCGAGGAGATCATCAAGCCGGTGCTCGCCAAGCCCCTCGTGAAGGGCGAGGTCAAGTACCTCATCAACCCGACCGGCCGGTTCGTGGTCGGCGGCCCGCACGGCGACTGCGGCCTCACCGGGCGCAAGATCATCGTCGACACGTACGGCGGGGCCGCGCCGCACGGCGGCGGCGCCTTCTCCGGCAAGGACCCCTCGAAGGTCGACCGCTCGGCGGCGTACGCGGCCCGCTACGCGGCGAAGAACGTCGTCGCCGCGGGCCTCGCCTCGAAGTGCCTCATCCAGGTCTCATACGCGATCGGCATCGCGCGCCCGACCAGCGTCTGGGTCACCACCTACGGCACCGGCAAGGTGCCGGACGAGAGAATCGCCGAGCTGGTGCAGAAGCACTTCGACCTGCGGCCGAAGGGCATCGTCCAGATGCTCGATCTCCTGCGGCCGATCTACGAGAAGACCGCGGCGTACGGCCACTTCGGCCGCGACGAGCCCGAGTTCACCTGGGAGCGGACCGACAAGGCCCAGGCGCTCGCCGCCGAGGCGGGGCTGAAGAAGCCGGCGAAGGCTCTGGCGTAGCCGGGGTTGGCCGGGCCCGCCGACTCGCTTATAATCGGCTCCCGCTGAGGAGCGTTGCAACCGGCCCGAC
This sequence comes from Burkholderiales bacterium, assembly GCA_035286595.1. Classification (GTDB taxonomy): domain Bacteria; phylum Pseudomonadota; class Gammaproteobacteria; order Burkholderiales; family SG8-39; genus DATEDA01. The sequence continues at coordinate 28,779 of DATEDA010000109.1, forward strand.
CCGGCCGGCCAGGCTCAGCACGAAACAACGGCGCTCGCATCGGAGACGGTGCGAGCGCTTTTCTTTTCCGGCCCCGAGGGGCGCTGCGACGGGGGACTGCCCCGCCAGGCTCGGGGACGGCTCGGAGCAACAGCGCCCGTTCTTCGAACGGAGACCGATATGAGCGCAGTTCTGCATCAGAAATCCGCCACCGATTACCGGGTCGCCGACCTCGCGCTGGCCGACTGGGGCCGGAAGGAAATGGCGATCGCCGAGACCGAGATGCCCGGTCTCATGTCCATCCGGGACGAATACGCCGCCAAACAGCCGCTGAAGGGCGCGCGGATCACGGGATCGCTGCACATGACGATCCAGACCGCGGTGCTGATCGAGACCCTGAAAGCGCTCGGCGCCGAGGTCCGCTGGGCCTCCTGCAACATCTTCTCGACCCAGGACCACGCGGCGGCGGCGATCGCGGCGGGAGGCACCGCGGTCTTCGCCTACAAGGGCGAGTCGCTCGACGAGTACTGGGAGTTCACCCACCGGATCTTCGAGTGGCCCGACGGGGCTTACTCAAACATGATCCTCGACGACGGCGGCGACGCGACGCTGCTGCTCCACCTCGGCTCCCGCGCCGAGAAGGATCCGAAGGCGCTCGACAAGCCGACGAGCGACGAGGAGCGCTCGCTCTTCGCCGCGATCAAGCAGCGGCTCGCGGCCCAGCCCGGCTGGTACTCGACGCGCGCGAAGGCGATCAAAGGCGTCACCGAGGAGACCACGACCGGCGTACATCGGCTCTACCAGATGCACAAGGAAGGGCGCCTCCTGTTCCCGGCGATCAACGTGAACGACTCGGTCACGAAGTCGAAGTTCGACAACATCTACGGCTGCCGCGAGTCGCTGGTCGACGGGATCAAGCGGGCGACCGACGTGATGATCGCCGGCAAGGTCGCGGTGGTGGCGGGCTACGGCGAGGTCGGCAAGGGCAGCGCCCAGGCGCTGCGCGGGCTGCAGGCCCAGGTGTGGGTGACCGAGATCGACCCGATCTGCGCGCTGCAGGCGGCGATGGAGGGCTACCGCGTCGTGACCATGGACTATGCCGCGGACAAGGCCGACATCTTCGTGAGCGCGACCGGCAATCTCAACGTCATCACCCGCGACCACATGCAGCGGATGAGGCACAACGCGATCGTGTGCAACATCGGCCACTTCGACAACGAGATCGACGTCGCGGGCCTGAAGGCCTACAAGTGGGAGAACATCAAGCCGCAGGTCGACCACGTCATCTTCCCCGACGGCAAGCGCATCATCCTGCTCGCCGAGGGCCGGCTCGTGAACCTCGGCTGCGCGACCGGCCATCCGAGCTACGTGATGAGCTCGTCGTTCGCGAACCAGGTGATGGCGCAGATCGAGCTGTTCAACAATACCGCGAAGTTCCCGGTCGGCGTCTACATCATGCCGAAGGCGCTCGACGAGAAGGTCGCGCGCCTGCAGCTGAAGCGGCTCGGGGCGGAGCTGACCGAGCTCACCGACGAGCAGGCGCGCTACATCGGGGTCCCGAAGCAGGGGCCCTACAAGTCCGAGCACTATCGTTACTGATCGAGCGGGCCGCCAGGCCGCCGTCGCGGCCTGGCTTGCCTGGATTGCGCTCTTCATCGCCGACGGCGCTCTGAAGGCGCCGCTCGCGGCGATTTCGCCGGTGCTCTACTGGGGGTTCGACGCGGCGAAGTTCGTCGTGCTGCCGGCGCTGGTGCTCGCCGCTGCGATGCGCCTGGGCGGGATGGGGCCGGCGGAATACGGTCTCACCGCTCGGGCACCCGCCCGCACCGCGCTCCACGCCGGCCTCGCCTGGCTCGCGCTGACGGTCGTGTACTTCGTCGTCGGGCCGTTCCTCGCCGCCGGCCTGGCCGGCCTGCGTGTGCCGACGTGGCCGCCGGTCTTCGACCTTGGCCAGCACATGCCTTCCTCCGGGCTCGCCCGTGCGCTCACCGCGGTGTACCTCGCGATCGCGGCCGGCGTAGCGGAGGAGCTGATCTTCCGCGGGCTCGCGCTGGCGTTCGCCTCGCGTCTTCCGTCCCGCCGGTTCGTGCAGCTCACGGTCTTTCACTTCGTATCGACGGTCCTCTTCGCCGCCGGCCACTGGGAGCAGGGCTTCGGGGGCACGGTCGGGGCGGGCGCGTACGGCCTGGCGGCGGGCCTGATCTACCTGCGTCTTCGCGCGCTGGCACCGCTCGTCATCGCCCACACGGCGTTGGACCTCGTCGCCTTTTGGTAGCATCTCCGGTCGAGCCATGGATCTCGCAGCGAAGCTCGCCGACCCGCGCGGAACGGTCCTGCTCTACGGGACCACGCCGCCCCGCGAAGGCTCGCCCGCGACGCTGGTGCAGTCGGCCGCCGACAAGCTGGCCGAGCGCATCGGCCGGCTGCCGCTCGACGGCCTGATCGTCTACGACCTGCAGGACGAGAGCGCGCGGACCGCCGTCCCGCGGCCATTCCCGTTCGCGCGCACGATCGACTCGCGCGTCTACGCCGCCGAGCTTCGCCGGCTCACCGGCCGCGAGACCCTGACCTACAAGTGCGTGGGCGAGCTCGACGAGCCGCGATGGCGGGCCTGGCTCGACGAAACGGCGCGCGACACGGCGGCGCGTGCCCTCTCGATCGTCGGGCGGCCCGCCGCGGGGGCGGGACCCCCGGCAATGCCGGTCACGCGGGCGTTCGAGATCGCGGCCGCGCACCCGGCCGGCTTCACGCTCGGCGGCGTCGCGATCGCCGAGCGCCACGCGAGCCTCCCTTCAGAGAGCACGCGCATGCTCGCCAAAGTCGAGAAGGGCTGCCGCTTCTTCGTGACCCAGGCGATCTACGATCCGGAAGCGACCGTGCTCCTGCTCCGGGACCATGCGCGCGGCTGCCGCGACCGCGGTCGGCGCCCGGCGCGCGTGATCTTCACCTTCACGCCGTGCGGTCGCGAGAAGACCATGGCGTTCATGAAGTGGCTGGGGATCTCGATCTCGGAGGCGACCGCGCGGGCGATTCTCGCCGCGCCGTCGCCGATCGCGCGGTCCGTGGAGGTCTGCCTCGACAACCTGCGCGCGATCCTCGTGCAGCCCGGCTTCGAGGACGTGCCGCTCGGCGTCAACGTGGAGAGCGTGTCGATCAATCGCGACGAGATCGACGCGTCGGTCGACCTCTTCCACGCCGTCGCCGAGGTGCTGGCGGCGAGCGGCCGGCGTACGCCGGGCTGAAGCTACGCGCGCCGGGCGGCCTCGGCCGCCGCGCCCGGCGCCGGGACGAACGGGAGCTGGATTCCCAGCCGGCTCACCGCGAACACCGCCTGCGTGCGGTTCGACACGCCGAGCGCGCGGAAGATCGCCGCGGTGTGCGTCTTCACGGTGCCCTCGGCGAGGCCGAGCTCGCGGCAGATCACCTTGTTCGGCTTGCCCTGGACGAGCAGCGTGAGGACGTCCATCTGGCGCGGCGTGAGACCGAGCTCCTCGGCGGTGCGCCGGGTTCCGGCGGCGGGCGCGAGCGTCGCTCCGGCCACCGGCCGGGGAAGCGTCTCGGCGCGCAGCACCTCGGGCGGGATGTACACCTCGCCGGCGAGCACCAGCCGCAGCGCGTTCACGAGCACCGGCGAAGTCGAGCGCTTGGAGATGAACCCCATCGCTCCGCCGTCGATGGCGGCGAGGACGGTGGCGCGGTTGTCCGTCGCCGACAGCACGACGACCGGGACGTCGGGGTGCGCCTGCCGGACCTGATCGAGCACGCTCATTCCCTCGGCGTCGGGCAGCATGAGGTCGAGCAGGATCAGCGTCGTGTCGGGGTGCGCCGCGAGCTCGCCGAGCGCGCCTTTCAGGCTCTCCGCCTGCAGCACGACCACCTGCTGGCCGAGCTCGGCCAGCACGTTGGCGAGCGCCTCGCGGATCAGCGGGTGATCGTCGACGATCAGTACTTTCATGCCCGTTCTCCCGGTCGCCGCCGCTCGAACGACGGTCGGCCGATCATAACCGCGCACGAGAGCGTCCGTCATCAGACGTAAGGATGAAGCCGGCGCGGAGACCGAAGCCATGCGGGGGCGCCCTAGAAGGTCGGCGGCTGCTCGGCCGGCGCGAGCCGGCGTTGATCGAACTGATCGGGGAAGTACCCGGTCGGGCCGTTGCCCGCCGCGTCCCCCGTGTCCGTGCCGGCGCTCGCGCTCGGAACGATCGCGAGCGATTCGGTCGTCGTGTGTTTCACCGCCAGCGCGACGAGACCGAGGACGACTGCCGCGGCGAACGTCTTCACCGCGAGCCTTGCGCCGCGGGGCGGCGAGCTCGGGCGGTTGACCCACACGGCGTCCGGAATCCGCGTCGCCTGCGCCGCGTCGGGCGCGTCGCCGTCCTTGACCTCGATGTCGCTCGCCATGCTCGCCTCCGTTGATTCCCGCGGCGGGGGTGCACTTTCCGGCGGCGCGGCCGCGCATCGCGTCCCCGAGCGACGGCAGTATCGGAGCCGACGCCCGAACCCGGTATCCGCTCGTCCGCCTAGCCCGCAGGCGCAGCCCGCGCGCTGCGGGTCCGCGGAACCCCGCGCGGATGCTGGCTTTTCGGTGCTCGCCGCGCCGGTACCCGCATGCCGAGCGGCCTAGGCTCGCCGATCTAATCCGTCCGCCACAGGCGGTGCGCCGGTGTCTGCGACGGGCGGGTGATTCTCAGCCGATGACCCGGGTGCTACCATGGAATGAATACCAACAAGACTGGTTGAAGGGGTGTCGTGAAGATTCTGGTCGTGGATGACCATCCGCTCATCCTCGAGGCGCTGCAGCACGTGCTGCGCGCGCTCGACGGTGGAGCCACGATCCACGACGCCCGCACCGCCGAGGACGGCAGGCGGCTCGTCGCCGAGAATCCGGACGCGAGACTCCTCATCCTCGACCTCTCGCTCCCGGGCGCGGACGGATTCAGCCTGCTCCACGAGCTCCGCAGCGCGTACCCGAGCATCCCGGTCGTCGTGCTCTCCGCCTCCGACCAGCGCGAGGACATCATGCGCGCGATCGACCTCGGCGCGATGGGCTACATCCCGAAGAGCTCGTCGAACCTGGTGATGCTGCAGGCGCTGCGCCTCGTGCTCTCGGGCGGGGTGTACCTGCCGTCGGTCGCGCTCGCGATGCGCGAGGCGTCCGGCGCCGAGCTGCTACGTGCCGCCGAGGGGCGCGCGACCCGTACCACCCCGCGCGAGCTGGGGCTCACCGCCCGCCAGGCGCAAGTGCTGGCGCTGATCCTTCAGGGCAAGCCGAACAAGGTGATCTGTCGCGAGCTGGGGCTGGCGGAGGGTACGGTCAAGATCCACGTCGCCGCCATCCTGCGCGCGCTCAACGTCAGCACGCGGACGCAGGCCGTGATCGAGGCGAGCCGCCTCGGCTTGCAGCTCGAGGGCGCGATGCCGGCCGGGCTCGGAACGCCCCAGCGCCACTAGCGTCCTCGCTCGCGTCCGGGTTCGGAACGAAAAAACCCCGGGGCCGCCCTTGTCGAGCGGCACCGGGATCAAGAACGACCGCAAGGCAGAGAGGAGCCCACTGCCCTAGGGTCGGGAGCTGATCGGTGAGCCCTCCGGGTTGGCCGCCGAGCCGTCCGCGGCGTCGGCGACGCCGGCCCAGAGCAGCAGGATGACCACCGCGACGAAGAGCAGCGTGATCCGCAGCGCTTCGCCGATGCTGCGCTCCTCGTCGAACTCTCCGCGGGGCGGGTCGCCGCTCGCGGGGGCTTCGGAGAGATCGCGTCCCAAGGTGCTTGCCATGAGGGTGTGCGCCAACTTCTCGAATGGTTCGAATATGTCTGTCCCAACTGCCGGAATTAGTAAGGAAATCCACGTCGGTTTGAATCGCCCCTTCGGTCTAGGCCATTCGGCCTATTTGGAGGCCGTCGATGCTGGTTGACCCCGGTAGCCTGAACGGCTGGGCCATCCTCGCCGCCGCCCTGGTGGCATACGCCCTCGGCGGGGTCTGGTACGCGCCGCCCGCGTTCGGCAACGCCTGGCTCAGGGCCCTCGGCAAGCGGCCGGAGGAGCTGGGGAGCCCGGTTCGGGCGATGGCGATCCAGTTCCTGCTCACGCTCGTCACCGCGGCCGTGCTCGCGCTGCTCGTCGTCCGGTTCGGCGCCATCACGTGGGCGGAGGGGGCGGCGATCGGTCTCGTCGCCGGCGTCGGTCTGGTCGCGACGAGCCTTGCCTCGGACTACCTCTTTTGCGGCTGGAGTCTGCGGCTGTACTCGATCCAGGTCGCCTACAAGCTGGTGTCGCTCACTTTGATGGGGGCGATCCTGAGCGCCTGGAGATAAGTCGCGCGCATCCCCTTACAATCGGGCATGACGCGCGCGATCTGGAACGGCGCGGTGATCGCCGAGAGCGACACCTGCGAGACGGTCGAAGGCAACCGGTACTTCCCGCCCGACGCGGTGAAGCGCGAATACCTGCGCCCGAGCGAGACCCACACCGTGTGCGGGTGGAAGGGTACGGCGAGCTACTACGACGTCGTCGTGGACGGCCAGGTGAACAAGGACGCCGCGTGGTACTACCCCGAGACCAAGCCGGCGGCGGCGAACGTCAGGGGCTACATCGCCTTCTGGCGCGGGGTGAAGGTCGAGCCGTAGCGTCCGGTAGGCTCCGAACTGCCGCGATGTCGCCGGCCTTGCCGCCGGCGTTCGTCCGGATGACCGCATGACCGATCACGTTCTCTCGCTCTTCCATCCCGGCGTTCAGGCCTGGTTCCGCTCGGCCTTCGCCGCGCCGACGCCGCCGCAGGTCGAGGCCTGGCCGGCGATCAAGTCGGGACGGCACGCGCTCGTCGCGGCGCCGACCGGCTCGGGCAAGACGCTCGCCGCGTTCCTCGCCGCGATCGACGCGCTGGTCCGCGAAGGCATCGAGCGCGGGCTTGCCGACGAAACGCACGTCGTCTACGTCTCGCCGCTGAAGGCGCTGTCGAACGACATCCAGCGCAACCTCGAGGCGCCGCTCGCGGGCATCGCCGCCGAGCTCGAAGCGCTCGGCCTCCCCGCCGTCGAGATTCGCATCCTGGTGCGCACGGGCGACACCCCGCAAGCCGAACGCCAGAGCATGCGCAAGCGCCCGCCGCACATCGTGGTCACCACGCCCGAGTCGCTCTACATCCTGCTCACGAGCAAGTCGGGGCGGAAGACGCTCGCGACCACGCGCACGGTGATCGTCGACGAAATCCACGCGCTCGCGCCGAACAAGCGCGGCGCGCACCTCGCGCTCTCGCTCGAGCGCCTCGCAGCGCTCGCCGGGCCCGGCCTCGTCCGCATCGGCCTCTCCGCGACCCAGAAGCCGGTCGCGGAGATCGCGCGGTTCCTGACCGGCGGCACACCTTGCGCCATCGTCGACACGGGGCACGTGCGCAAGCGCGACCTCGCGATCGAGCTGCCGCCGGCGCCGCTCGAGGCGGTGATGTCCGGCGAGGCGTGGCAGCAGGTGTACGACCGCCTCGCGGCGCTTGCGACCGAGCACCGCACGACGCTCGTGTTCGTCAATGCCCGGCGCCTCGCCGAGCGCGCGGCGCGCCATCTCTCGGACCGCCTCGGCGCCGACCAGGTGGCCGCCCACCACGGCAGCCTCGCGCGCGAGACGCGCCTCGACGCGGAACGGCGGCTGAAGCGGGGCGAGCTGAAGGTGCTCGTCGCGACCGCATCGCTCGAGCTGGGGATCGACATCGGCGACGTCGATCTCGTCTGCCAGCTCGGCTCGACGCGCCGGATCGCCGCGTTCCTGCAGCGCGTCGGACGCTCGGGCCACGCGGTCGGCGGCGTGCCGAAGGGATGCCTCTTCCCGCTATCGCGCGACGACCTCTGCGAGTGCGCCGCGCTCCTCGACGCCGTGCGGCGCGGCGAGCTCGACCGGATCGAAGTCCCGGCGCAGCCGCTCGACGTGCTCGCCCAGCAGATCGTCGCGGAGGTCGCGTCCCGGGAGTGGCGGGAGGAGGAGCTCTTCGCCCGCTATCGGCGCGCCTATCCGTTCCGCGCCCTCGAGCGCGAAGCGTTCACGCAGGTCGTACAGACGCTCGCCGAGGGGTTCCACACGCGCCGCGGCCGGCGCAGCGCCCACCTCCACCGCGACGCGGTCAACGGCGTGCTGCGCGGCCGGCGCGGCGCGGCGCTCACCGCGGTGACCTCGGGCGGCACCATCCCGGACACCGCGGACTACACGGTGATGCTCGAGCCGCAAGCGCAGGTGATCGGCTCGGTGAACGAGGACTTCGCGATCGAGAGCCTTGCGGGCGACGTCTTCCAGCTCGGCAACACTTCCTACCGCATCCTCCGGGTGGAGCGCGGCACCGTGCGCGTCGAGGATGCACACGGCGCGCCGCCTGGAATTCCGTTCTGGCTCGGCGAGGCGCCGGGGCGGACCGAAGAGCTGTCGCAATCGGTGTCGCGGCTGCGCGAGACCATCGCGGCGCGGCTCGAGGCCGGGGGACGCGAGGCCGCGATCGCGTGGCTGACGGACGAGATCGGCATCTCCCCGGTGGCCGCCGAGCAGATCGCGGACTATCTCGGCGCGGCCCACGCCGCGCTCGGGGCGCTGCCCTCCCTGAAGCTCGTCGCGCTCGAGCGCTTCTTCGACGAGTCGGGCGGCATGCAGCTCGTCGTGCACGCCCCGTTCGGCGGCCGCATCAATCGCGCCTGGGGGCTGGCGCTGCGCAAGCGCTTCTGCCGCCAGTTCAACTTCGAGCTGCAGGCCGCCGCGACCGAGGACGCGATCGTGCTGTCGCTCGCGACGAGCCACAGCTTCCCACTCGAGGAGGTCGGACGCTACCTGGCATCGAAGACGGTTCGCCCGCTCCTCGTCCAGGCGCTGCTCGACGCGCCGATGTTCGTCACCCGGTGGCGGTGGAACGCCGCCGTCGCGCTCGCGCTCCCGCGCTTCCGCGGCGGCCGCAAGCTCCCGCCGCAGCTCCAGCGCATGGCAGCCGAGGATCTGCTCGCGACCGTCTTTCCCGACCAGGTGGCCTGCGGGGAGAACCTGGTCGGCGACCGCGAGATCCCCGACCATCCGCTCGTCAACCAGACCATTGCCGATTGCCTGCACGAGGCGATGGACATCGACGGTCTGGAGCGGGTCCTCGCCGGGATCGAGCGCGGCGAGATCGGGGTGATCGCGCGCGATCTGACCGAGCCGTCGCCGCTCGCGCTCGAGATCCTCTCGGCGCGGCCCTACGCCTTCCTCGACGACGCGCCGCTCGAGGAGCGCCGCACGCAGGCGGTCATGGCGCGCCGCTGGCTCGACGCCGAGACCGCGGCCGACCTCGGCAAGCTGGACGCGGAGGCCATCCAGCGGGTCCGCGAGGAGATCTGGCCCGACCCGCGCAACGCCGACGAGCTCGCCGACGCGCTCGGAACGCTTGCCTTCCTGAGTGATGAGGAGATCGACGCCAGGCCGGATTGGCGGGGATTCGTGGACGAGCTCGCCGGCGCCCGGCGGGCGACACGCCTCGTGCTGGGATCGCGCTCGGTCCACGTCGCGGCCGAGCGCTTGCCCGAGCTCGACGCGGTGTTCCCGCGCGCGGCGCGGAGTCCGGAGATCGAGCCGCCCGCGGAGTACCGCAAGCCCTGGGCGCGCGAAGCGGCGCTCGTCGAGATGCTGCGCGATCGACTGCAAGGCCTCGGACCCGTGACGGCACGGGCGCTCGCCGCGCCGCTCGCGCTGTCGCCGGCGGAAATCGACGCCGCGCTGGCAAAGCTCGAAGCGGAGGGCTCGGTGCTGCGCGGCCGCTTCACGCCGGAGGCGGCCGAGCTCGAGTGGTGCGAGCGACGGCTGCTCGCGCGCATCCACCGGTACACGGTGAACCGGCTCCGGGCCGAGATCGAGCCGGTCGAGCCGCGCGACGTCCTGCGGTTCCTGTTCCGCTGGCAGCGCGTCGCGCCGGAGGCCCGCGTCGAGGGCGCGGACGCCGTGGCCGCGATCGTCTCGCAGCTCGAGGGCTTCGAGGCGCCCGCTGCCGCGTGGGAGACCGAGATCCTCCCGGCACGCGTGAACGAATACGACCCGGCGTGGCTGGACGAGCTGAGCCTCGCCGGCCGCGTCGTATGGACGCGCCTCTCGGCGGCGCGCCCGAACGGCGACCGCGCGCCGAGCCCGGTGCGCACGACGCCGATCACCCTCCTCGCCCGGCGCAATCTCGGCCTCTGGACGGCGCTCGCGAGCGCGGGCGACGGTGCGCCGCTCACTTCCCGTGCCCGCGAGGTCGCCGACTTCATCGGCGCGCACGGCGCGTCGTTCTTCGACGAGATCGTGGCGGGCACGGGGCTCCTCCGCACGCAGGTGGAGGAGGCGCTCGGCGAGCTCACCGCGCTCGGCGTGGTCAACGCCGACAGCTTCGGGGGCTTGCGCGCGCTGCTCGTGCCCGGCGACCGTCGCCCCACTTGGGGAGGGCGGGGCCCCTCCCCCGCCCAGGGGCCGCACAAGCGTCGCCGGCGCACGGCGCTCTTCGGCATCGAGGACGCCGGCCGGTGGGCGCTGGTCAGACGCCAGCCAAGATCTACCCTCCTCCCCGAGGAGGGTCCGAGCGCGAAGCGCGAGGGGGTGGTCCCCGATCCCGAGATCGTCGAGCACGTCGCGCGCACGCTCCTCAAGCGCTACGGCGTCGTGTTCTGGCGCCTGATAGCGCGCGAGGCCGAATGGCTGCCGCCGTGGCGGGCGCTCCTGCGGTGCTACCGCCGGCTCGAAGCGCGCGGCGAGATCCGGGGCGGACGGTTCGTGGCCGGCGTGTCGGGAGAGCAGTTCGCCCTCCCGGAGGCGATCGGCAGCCTCCGCGACGCGCGGCGCGCCGAGCGCACCGGCGCGCTCGTCTCCCTGAGCGGCGCCGATCCGTTGAATCTCGTCGGCATCCTGACGCCGGGCGCGCGCCTGCCTGCGCTCACCGGCAACCGCGTGCTCTACCGCGACGGCGTGCCGATCGCGCTGCTCGCCGGGAGTGAGGCACGCTTCCTCGAGACGCTCGCGCCGGAGGCGGAGTGGAGCGCGCGCAACGCGCTCGTTCGCCGACAGGTCCCGACGGTGCTCCACTTCCTCGGCTGAGCGAGCGAGACCACACTTGTAAAGACACTCGACACCGCGAGCGCACACGCGGTCGAGTCATTCGGCCGACAGCGTCGACACCCGGACGCCGCATGTCGCCGAGTGACGACATGCAGACGGCATATCGAAACCGCGGCAACCGTGGTATAGAAACGGTTTGTCGGTCGCGTCGTCGGCGCAGGTCGTTGCATGCCTCCTCCTGATTGCCCGTTCTGCGAGCACCAGAACCCCGCGGATGCGAAGTTCTGCAATGAATGCGGATCGCCGCTGCATCTGACGCCCTGCGGCGATTGCGGGGCGGTCAACAGCGTGGCGGACCCGCACTGCTGGCGATGCGGCGGTCTGCTCCTGCCGCTGGATTCGCCGGTGCCGGTCGAGCCTGTCGAGCGCAAGCTCGTGGTGCCCGAGCAGCTGCCGATGGAGCTGCTGCCCACCCAGCAGTTGCCCACCGAGCAGGAGCTCGAGCAGGAGCTCGTGGCGCTCGAGCAGGAAGTCCAGGCGCTCGAGCGGGCGCCGGCGTCCGCCGAGGCGCTCCCCCCGGTGTTCGAGCACGCGCCCCGAGGGTCGGGCACCCCCGGGCCCAAGGCAGCCGACCCGCAACCCCGGAGGACCGAGCAAGCGTTCCGGACCTCGAACATCCCCGAGCCGAGGTCGCTATTCGTCCCAGCGGACGACGCGCCGCGCGGCCGGCGTGCGCTCATCGCTACCGCGTTCGTCGTGGCGCTCGGGTCGGCGATTGCGGTCGGCGCGTATCTCCTCGATCGCCATCGCGGTTCACGCGAGACCGCGGCATCGGCTACGCCGCCGCCTCAAATCCGAGCCGAGCCAGCGACGGCACCGCGCGTTGCATCCGATGTCGCCGGGGCCTCCGTGGCGGCGCCCGAGCCCGCACCGCCCCCCGCGCCGAAAGCGGTCGACGCGCCGATCGAGCGGCGCGTTGCGAGCGACGCCGGCGAAGCGCCTGCGGTGCCCGCCCCGGTGGCTGCCCCTGAACCGCGCTGTCCTCCCGCGGTCGAGGCGATGGCCTTGTGCGAGTGGCTCGTCCGTGCGAACCGGCAGTAGGCTCCCGCTCGCGGCCTTCGTCGCGGCCTCGCTCTTCCTGCCCGGCGCGGCGCTCCATGCCGCCGCGCAGTTCAAGATGGTGACGGCGACGGAAGGGGCGGACTTCCAGGTCGGCCGCGATCTCGCCCGATTCATCGCGCCCACCGCCGATGTCCAGCTGGACGTGCTCGCGTCCGGAAGCTCGGCGGAGACCCTGCGCCGCCTGCGCTCCGAGCCCGGCGTCAAGCTCGCCACCGTGCAGTCGGACGTCTACCAGGCGGTTCTGGAGCAGGCCGCGCGCGGCAACGCCGCCGCCGGGAACCTGGTGCAGCCGCTGCGGGTGCTGGTGCCGCTGTACAAGGAGGAGCTACACCTCGTGGTTCGCGCCGACGCGCCGTTCAACGCCCTGCACGAGATCAAGGATGCGAGGATCAACGTCGGCCCACGTCGCAACGACACCGCCGCGACGATCGCCAACCTCTATCCCGCGCTGTTCGGCAAGCCCCTCGCCGACGCCCAGGCGAGCTACCTGCCGCACGAGGAAGCGCTGGTGAAGCTCGTAACCGACAGGACGATCGACGTGGTCGCGATCGTCGCCGGTCAGCCCGCGAAGCTCATCGCGGACATGAAGCCCGAAGCGCGGCAGTACATCAAGCTGCTCAAGCTGGATCCCGCGAACGCGGCGGGCCGGGCGGCGGCGCGGCGCTACTTGCCCGCGACCGTGCGCGCGGGGAGCTATCCGGCGCTCCTTGTTCAGGACATGCCGGCGCTCGCCGTGCGGGTCTACCTCGTCACGCAGGACTTCCGCGACCACTACACCGAGCATCGCCTGATCCTGCTCGGCCGCTCGCTCTGCCGGGACATCTCCGCCTTGCGCGCGAAAGGGCACGCCAAATGGCAGGAGGTCGAGCCGACGCTTGCCCAGCTCCCGCCCGGGATGAGCTACTACCAGCCGACCACGACCGAGCTCCATGATTGTCCGGTCAGGCGTCCGGCGCGGCCGAAGCCATAGGCGGCTTTACCCCACGCGGGGAACGCCTTAGGCTAGCGCCTCATCCGACCCTGCCCGCGGAGCGAACAATGGCGCGATCGGCGATCGACATCAGCCGCGTGGATCACATCGGCATCCGGGTGAGCGACCTGGACCGCGCGCTGGCGTTCTACCGTGTGCTCGGCTTCGAGCTGCATTGGAAGGACGCCACCGACGCGGTCGCGATCATCAGGAACGCCCGCGACGTCGAGCTCAACCTCGTCTACAACGCCCGCGACGACGCCGGCGGCAAGAACGTCCTGATGGACGTGGGCGAGAAATATCCCGGCTACACCCATGTCGCCCTCCGGGTCGAGTCGATCAAGGCGGCGATCGAGGCATTGCGGGCGAATGACATCCGGATCACCCAAGGCCCGGTCTCGTTCGGCCGGGATGGGCACGTGTCGGTGTTCGTGCGCGATCCCGACCTCACCGTCGTCGAGCTGCGGGGACGCGAGGAGGATCTGTCCTCGATCGGCGGCGTCACTGCCTACAAGCCGGAGAACTGACTGTTGTAGCGATGGGAGAGCGAGCGATGCCCAAAGCCAAGCGCAAGAACGTCGTTTCGGACAAGCTCCATTCGCGGATCAGGGACGGAAGATCGCTGTTCCCGCACGCCGTCGTCGTCGAAGGCCGGCGCCTGATCTGCCTGTCCGGGCAGCTGGCATGGGACAAGGACGGGAACACCGTCGGCAAGGGAGACATGCGGGCCCAGTTCCGCCAGGTGTGCGAGAACATCAAGGAGGCGCTGGCCGCCGCAGGCGCGGGCCTGGAGGACATCGTCAAGACCAACACCTACGTCACCAACATGGACGAGTTCTTCAAGTGCGTCGACATCCGGCACGAGTACTTCGGACCGGGCTGGCCGACCAGCACCACCGTCGAGGTGAGCCGGCTCGCGCATCCGGACATGATGGTCGAGATCGAAGCCATCGCCGTCGTGGAGTGAGGTGCAGGGGGCCGGCGCTGCGCGGGCAGCGCCGGGGCGTAAGGTCTCCGGCGAGCGCCGCGACCAATGCTCGTACGACCAACCCCCCAAAGGAGAATCTGCAATGCAACGCACCGCCCTCGTTCTGGCCGCGCTCCTCGGCGCGGCGGCGTTCGCCCCCGCGTTCGCCAGCACCAACGACCCGACCAGCCCGTTCTACCTGCTTCCGACGCAGAGCAACGGCACGACGCTGCACGCCGTCCAGGCGGGCGACACGACCGAACGGAAGTAACTTGGCGGCGCGCTAGGCGCGCCGCGCGCTTCGTGGTCGAATCCGGCCACGATGGAGCACGCGCCCTGGCTGTGGATCCCGGTCACCCTGTGGGCGGCGTTCGCGCAGACGCTGCGCAACACCGCGCAGCGCCACCTCACCGGCGAGCTCGGCACGCTGGGCGCGACGCTGGTGCGCTTTCTCTACGGCCTGCCGTTCGCGGTGGCGTGGGTCGCCGCGGTGCAGGCCTGGCGCGGCGAGCCGCTGCCGCTGCCGCCGGCCGCCTTCTACGCCTGGGTGACGCTCGGAGCGGTGAGCCAGATCGCCGCCACCGCATTCCTGCTGCGCGTCATGCAGGAGCGCAACTTCGCGCTCGGGGTGGCGTACTCGAAGACCGAGCTGATCCAGATCGCGATCTTCGGGCTCCTCGTGCTCGGCGACCGGGTGAGCGCGGCAACCGGTTTCGCGGTCGCCTGCGGTACGTTCGGCGTGCTGCTGCTCTCGCCCGCCGACAAGAAGCGGCCGCTGCGCGCTCTGGTCACCGGCTGGGCCACCCGGACGGCGTTGATCGGCCTCGCCTCGGGGACGAGCTTCGCGCTGTCGGTGATCGGCTACCGCGCCGCCGCGCTATCGCTGGAAGGTTCGTCCTTTCTCGTCGCAGCCGCGGTGACGCTGGCGATCGCGCAGCTCATCCAGACGCTGCTGCTCGGCGGCTGGCTCGCCTGGCGGAGCCTCCCCGTGGTCCGTGCGACGCTGCGGCTGTGGCGGCCGTCGCTGTTCGCCGGGTTCATGGGCGCGGCCGCATCCGCCGGCTGGTTCACCGCCTTTGCCATCGAGCCGGCGGCGCACGTGCGCACGCTCGGCCTGGTCGAGTTGCTGTTCGCTTACGTGGTGTCGCGCCGCATCTTCCGCGAGAAGCTCACTACGCTGGAGCTTTCGGGCATCGCGCTGCTGACGGTCGGCCTGGTGGTGGTGACCCTGGGCCGTTAGTCAGCGCGACCTCAGCGGCGCTCGTCGAAGACCACCAGCGTCCGCGCTTCGATGCTTTCGCGCGGCACGAACTCGCTCGGGCAGGCGGGATTCCGAAAACCGGTGTGCGGCATGAAGCGCGCGCGTCCATCCGCACGCGAGTCGTAGCACTTCAGCAGCAGGAACTCGTCGGGCCGCATCGCGGACACGTAGAACCACCGATGCTCGGGGTTGTAGCGCACCGATTGGATCTGGCCGCTATGGCGCGGCACCGTCAAGTCGTCCTCCCCGAAGTGATGGATTCCGGTCGGAACCAGGTCCTCGGGCGCGACGCTGCGCGCGTCGCACACCGTGAGGGGGTTGTCCAGCACCGGGCCGACAATCGGCCGCCACAGGTTGACGAAGGCGACGTGCCGGTCCCCCAGATCGGAGCGGCCGGCGGCATCCAGGATCTCCCGCTTGCGCTTCGGACCGGACTGCTCGGTGTAGTCGTTGTGGACCTGATCGACGGGCGTCCGCACGCCGTGCTCGCCGCGGGCCGCGCGCGCCGCGCTCCGCACGTTGTGATCGAACACCACGACGGCGAGCGCTCCCATGATCGTCTGCACCACGCTCTGCACCTCGGGGTAGTAGCGCTCTCGCACCGCCCTTTCGTCGTAGAACTCGGCGAACGCCGTGCGCCGTGAATGCAGCTCGAACCCGTGCTCGTCGAGCCGCAGGCGATCGGCGATCGGGCGCGCGTCCCGGATCGGGACCACGTGCTGGGCCGAGGCGGGGCGCACCGTGGCGAGTCCGCTCGCGGGCGGATAGACGCGGACCTCCACCGGGCCGTCACCCGGCGCGAGATAGGTCAGCTGCGCGTCTACGGCGGGAAGCTCGTTCGGGATCGGCGCTCGATTCGACGACGGCGTGAGTGACATGGCGGCTCCGGAGGCGTTTTCTGTTTGGAGGTCGCGTCTTGCGGCGTGCCGCTCAGTGCGGCGGATCCTCCGCGCCGACGCGCCCCAGCCCGGGAAGCCGCAACGCGGGTTCCGCGACGTCCACACCGAGGGAGAGCCCGAGCACGTTGATCTCCAGACCTTCTTCGGGCGCGACGATGACGCCGAGCAAACCGAAGAGCGACGCCTGAACGCCGGTGCCGCTCGGCGCGCGGCCGATCGCCGAGGAGAGCGGCTGGTAGTCCTTGCCGATCGCGTTCGACGGGAGGTCGAGCTGCAGGTCCGGGACGCTGCGGCCGATGTGGGCGACGAAGGTGTTGCTGTTCGGGCCCGGCCAGGTCCGGTACGCGTCGTCGTGCGGGTAGCTCTTCACGCCGGCTTCGACCTGGTCGATGAGCGCTTCGACGCCCTCGCCGCGCCGGTCGACCAGGAGGTCGGGCTGACTCCCGAACCACTGCGCGTCGGGGGCGGCGAAGTTCTGGCGCACGAACGGCGGACCGCCCCAGAAGACGACGTCGTAGCGCGTGTATGCGGCGGCGTCTTCGCGCTTGACCGCGATCCAGGAATGGACGGCGAACGCGCCGCGCCAGCCGAAGGTGCGCGCGGCGTACACCTGGATCACCGGACCGCGGTAGATCGCCGGGTCGGGGGCGAGCCCGGTCGGCTCGCGCGAGGCGGTCGACCAGGTCGCGGCGGCGGGCGTGTGCGTCGCAACGCTGATGGCGAGCGGGATGACGAACAGGGCGACGATCAGGAGCACGGTGCGTGTGAGCTTCATCGGGTCCGGAACGGTGGGGCGCGCACCGCGTCGACCGGCGCCAGCCTATGGTCGAGACGATACCGCATTACGGAATCGGCGGGATCGGCGACCACCGCAAGACGGTGCAGCGTCGTGATCACTTCCCCCGTACCAGGGTCTGGATCTTCGCGCCGAGCTTGACCACCTTCTTCAGCGTCGTGGTCTCGAGCCCGAGCATCTCCTCGGCCCACGCGGACAGAGCCTCCACGAGGGCGAGCGTCTCGCGCAGTCGCTTCTGCGTTGCGGGATCCTGTTTCGCGAAGCCCGGCTCCGCGACGCACTCGCGCAGCATCGCCACGGTCGGGTCGAACTCGCGCTCCTTGCGCTCGCGCACGATGACGCGCATCAGCTCCCACGGGTCCTGCGCGGTCTCGAAGTGATCGCGCCGGTCGCCCGGCAGATGCACGACCCGCACCAGGTCCCAGTTCTGCAGCTCTCTCAGGCTGTTGCTCACGTTGGAGCGGGCCACCTGGAGGATCTCGGCGATCTCTTCCGCATGCATCGGCCGGCCGAGGAAAAAGAGCAGCGCATGGATCTGCGAGACCGTGCGGTTTACGCCCCAGCGCGATCCCATCTCGCCCCAATGCAGCACGAATCGCCGGCCGGTCGGCGTCACCGCCTCCGTCAGCAACGCGTCCGCTGCCGTGACGTCAGCCGTCATGACCACGCGCTACGCGCACGGCCCAGCGGTTGATCACCGACAGCGTCGGTTCGTTCACGTTCGGCTCCTTTGATCGGTCGTTGACAGCAGGCTACTCCTGACATATATTTCTGTCAAGACAGAAATTAAAGAAAGGGCCGCCGTGAAGGTACTGGTGCTGGGAGGCGCCGGGTTCGTCGGGCGCCACGTCGCAGCGGAGCTGCTCGCGCGGGGACGACGCGTGGTCATCGGCACTCGCCGTCCCGGCCGCGCGGGACGGCGCCTGACCGCGACGGCCGTGCGCTGCGAGCGCCGCGAGGTGCACTTCGAGAGGCTGGCCGCGGCAGAGTCCTGGCCGCCCCTGCTCGCCGGCGTCGACGTTGTCGTGAATTGCGTGGGCATCCTTCGCGAGCGCGGCGCCGAGACCTATGACTCGGTCCACCACCGCGCGCCGGCGGCGCTCGCGTCCGCCTGCGCGCGCTCCGGTGCGAGGCTAATCCACGTCTCCGCGCTCGGGCTGCACGAAGGCGCGCGCAGCGGCTTCATCACCTCGAAGCTCGCCGGCGAGCGAGCCGTCGCGGCGAGCGGTGCCGACTACCTCATCGTGCGCCCCTCCCTGCTCGATGGCGAGGGCGGGTTCGGCGCGCGCTGGCTGCGCTGGCTGGCGCGCTGGCCGGTGCACCTCGTGCCGGCGGACGCGATCGGGCGCATCGCCGCGCTCCACGTGCACGACCTGGGCGAAGCGATCGCCGTCCTGTGCGAGTCCGGCGCGAACCTGTGCGGGCGCGAGGTCGAGGTGGGCGGTAGCGAGTCCTGGACGATGGCCGAGTACCTGGCGGTGCTGCGGAGCGAACGCTCGACGCGTCCCGTGATGAGCGTCGCTGTACCGCCCTGGCTGGCGCGCATCGCGAGCCATCTGTGCGATGCCGCGCACTTCTCTCCGTTCTCCTTCGGGCACCTCGAGCTCATGCGGCGCGACAATGCGCCACGCGCAAACGCGCTCCCCGCCCTGCTGGGTCGCGCACCGACGCCGCTGGCCGATCGGGCGCGGAAGCACAGTGCCGTCGGGCAGGTCACGCCGGCGCCGCCGGGCCTGCGGTAGTCGAACGCTGCGCCCTACCCGGTCGGCCGGTGCAGGTAGCGCCCGCGCGGCGGCCCGACGACGTTTCCGTCCTCGCACACGAGCTCCCCGCGCAGGAACGTCGCCTTGACGCGCGCGCCGAGCTCGAGGCCCTCGAACGGCGTGTAGCCCTGCGAGGACTCCGAATCGCCCGCGCGCGCGGTCCAGCTCTCGCGCGGATCGACGAGCGCGAGGTCGGCGTCCAGCCCCTCGGCGATGTCGCCCTTCGAATTGAGGCCGAACCGGCGCGCCGGGTTCCAGCTCGTGAGCCGCGCCATGTGGTTGTACGAGAGCCCCCGCTTCGAGCCTTCGGAAACGAGCGCGGGCAGCAGATACTCGGTGCCGCCGAAGCCCGACTTCGCCAGCCAGATGTTGCCGAAGTAGCGTTTGGCGACCTTCAGCTCGTGCCGGCAGCAGGCGTGGTCGCTCACCACCCAGTCGACCTTGCCCTCGAGCAGCTTCTCCCACAGGTACTCGACGTCCTCGCGCGGGCGGATCGGCGGATTGACCTTGGCGAGCACGCCGGTCTTCGCCTTGATGTCGAGCATCAGGTGGCCGATCGTCACCTCGCGGCGAAAGTCGATGTGCGGGAACACGTCCGCCATCTGCAGCGCTGCGCCGAGCGCTTTGCGCGAGGACAGGTGCAGCAGGTTCACGTTCGGCAGCGCGGTCTCGTTGGCGAGATAGGCGGCGATGAACACCGCGAGCCCCTCCGAGTGCGGCGGCCGCGCGGCGTGGTAGGCCGCGAGCCCCTTGAGCCGGCCCCCGGATTCCACAATCTTCGTGTAGGCCGTCATGATCTCGGCCGTCTCGCAGTGGAGCGACAGGCTGATCTGATCGGCCTTCCTCGGAAAGCGCTCGCGCGCCGCCTGCACCCCGCGCATCACGAACTCGAAGTGGGCGTAGTCGTAGCGCTCCTTCGGCCCGATCATCAGGAACTCGCGCTGGGCGTCCGAGCGCCCGTGCAGGCCGTGCGAGCCGTAGAACATGAAGATCTTGAACGAGGACACGCCGTGCTCGGCGACGAGCTCGGGGAGCTCGCGGATGTGCCCCGAGTCCATCGGCGCGAGGTGGTAGGCGTAGTCGACGTGATACCGCCCCTTGGAGAGCCTCAGCACCTCCGGGAAGAACCGGCGATAGGGCCCGCCCTTGTTGAGGTAGTACTGGCCGGTGCGGAAGTAGGTCAGGCAGGTCGTGACGCCGCCCTGCGCGGCGGCGCGGCTCTCGGTGACCGCGTCCTCGGCGAGCGGCGAGTAGATGCCGACGTGCATGTGCGCATCCACGACGCCAGGAAACGCGAGGCGGCCTTCGCCGTCGTACACCTCTTTCGCGCCGCTCGCGTCGATGTCCGGGGCGACCTTCGCGAACCGCCCGTCGCGGACGGCGATGTCGGCCTCGTGCACGGCGTTGCCCTGCGGACGCACCACCCGCACGTTCCTGACGACGAGGTCGTAGGGTCGCTTCATTTCGCCTCGCCGTCGTAGCGCTTGCCGAGCTCGAACATCTGCGGGGTGCCGACGACGGTGTTCAGGCCCTTGAAGTCGAGCATCCGGTCGCGGAACGCCGCGGTCGACCCGTCCCGGTTGATCCCCGCGAAGTACTCGCGTGCCATGAACGCGAACGCGCGCACCAGCCCGGCCGCGAAGATCACGATCGAGAAGCCGAGCGCATCGAGCTCCGGAGCCAGGAGGATCGGCGTCTTGCCGCCCTCGACCATATTGGCGAGGAGCGGCACGCGTCCCTTGAACCTCGCGGTCGTCGCTTTCATGTCCTCGACCGAGCGCGGCGCCTCGACGAATAGCACGTCGGCGCCTGCCTCCAGGAAGCGCTCGGCGCGCTCGAGCGCCGCGTCGAATCCCTCGACCGCGGCGACATCGGTGCGGGCGACGATCAGGGTCTCCGGAGACGAGCGCGCGTCGAGCGCCGCCTTGAGCTTGCCGACCATCTCCGCGGTGGCGATCACGCTCTTCCCGTCGAGATGGCCGCAGCGCTTGGGGGTCGTCTGGTCCTCGAGCTGGATCGCGGAAGCGCCGGCGCGCTCGAGGCTCCTCACGGTGCGCATGACGTTGAGCGCGTTGCCGTAGCCGGTGTCGGCGTCCACGATGATCGGGAGCGAGATCCGCTCGCGCATGTTCGCGAGCGTGTTCTCGACCTCGCTCGCGGTGACGAGACCGATGTCGGGCCGGCCGAGCCGAGTGTGCGCGAGGCTCGCGCCGGACAGATAGACCGCCTCGAAGCCCGCCTGCTCGGCGAGGAGCGCCGAGAGCGCGTCGTACACCCCGGGTGCGGGCAGGATTCGGGGGGCCTTCAAGCGTTCACGCAGTGTCATGGTGTTTCCCCAGGCGCTTTTCCAGATGCGGCAGCAGGCCGCCGTCGCGGACCATCTGCATGAGGTGCGGCGGGATCGGCTCGCAGGCGAGCGTCTCGCCCGTCGTTTCGTTCTCGATCCGCCCGGCCTCGGGATGCACCCGCAGCCGGTCGCCGGCCCGGATGCGTTTGGCGTCACGGCAGGCGAGCGCGGGCAGGCCCAGATTGAGCGCGTTGCGGTAGAAGAGCCCCGCGAACGACTCGGCGACGAGCGCCGCGACGCCCAGATGCTTGAGCGCCTGCGGCGCCTGCTCGCGCGACGAGCCGGCGCCGAAGTTGCGCCCGCCGACCACCACGTCCCCCGGCCGCACGCGGGCGGCGAACCCGGGGTCGACGGCTTCCAGGCAGTGCTTCGAGATCTCCTCGATGCCGAACTTCATGTACTTGCCCGGTGCGAGCGCGTCGGTGTCCACGTTGTCGCCGAGCACCCAGGCGCGCCCGCTCACTGCAGATACTCCCGCGGATCGACGATGCGACCAGCCACGGCGCTGGCAGCGACGGTGTACGGTGAGGCGAGATAGGCCTCGACGCTCGGATCGCCCATGCGGCCCTTGAAGTTCCGGGCGGTCGTCGAGATGACCTTGCTTCCGGGGGCGAAGCGCGCGCCGTACCCCGCGCAGACCCCGCAGGCGTTGGCGAGGAGTTGCGCTCCGGCCGCCTCGAGCGCGCCGAGCGTCCCCTCGGCCCGCGCCTGCTCCCGGTCGCGGAGCGAAGCAGGGGCGACCAGCAGCTCGATCGCGGACGTCCTCCCCTTCAGCACGCGCGCCGCCATCCTCAGGTCCTCGAGCTTGGCGCCCGTACACGCCCCGACGTAGGCGATGTCCAGCTTCGTCCCGCGATACTCCGCAGCCGGGCGCGCGTTCGCCGGAGTGTAGGGCGCGGCCACCTGCGGCTCGAGCGCGCCGGCGTCGAACTCGTGCCGCTCCAGCAACTCGGCGCCGTCGTCGGTGCGCCAAGGTGCTGCGTCCGTGTCTTCGATGCCCAATGCCCCGAGATAGGCCGCGGTGGTCTCGTCCGGTGCAATGAGCCCCGCCTGGCCGCCGAGCTCGGCGGTCATGTTGGCGAGCGTCATCCGCTCCTGCATCGGCAGCGCGCGGATCGCGTCACCGGCGTACTCCACCGCCTGGTAACGCCCGCCGTCCAGGCCGAAGCGGCCGCAGAGGAAGAGCATGACGTCCTTGGCGCTCACCCCGTCGTGAAAGCGGCCGTTCCACTGCATCAGGATCGTGTCCGGCACGCGGAGCCAGATCTCGCCGGTGACCACGACGCCGAGCATCTCGGTCGCCCCGATGCCGAACATG
>DATEDA010000110.1:0-7260 GCA_035286595.1 Burkholderiales bacterium
GGGTCCGGTGCACCTCGTCGCGGCGCCCCCGGACCTCCAGCGCGCGATGCAGGACATCTGCCGGGAAAACGTGGTCGGCTTTGATACCGAGACACGGCCCGCCTTCAAGCCCGGCGAGAGCTACCTCCCCTCCCTCGTGCAGTTCGCCACGGCCGGCGCGGTGTATCTCTTGCAGGTCCAGCAGCAGGACTATTCCGCCGCGATGCGGGAGATCTTCTCGTCGGAGAAAGTCATAAAGGCGGGCGTATCGGTGACCGACGATCTGCGTAACCTGAAGAAGCTGTTCGAGTTCGAGGAACGAGCGGTGGTGGATCTCGGCAAGGTTGCGAAGCGCCACGGCCTGAAGCAGACGGGCGTGCGCAATCTCGCGGGGATTTTTCTCGGCACGCGAATCCCCAAGGGCGCGAAGACGACGAACTGGGCCGCGCGCCGCCTGACGCCGCAGCAGATCGCCTACGCGGCGACCGATGCCTGGGCGTGCCGCGAGCTGTATCTGCGCTTCGAGCAGCTGAATCTGGTCTGAGGACCCGTGTGTTTCACTTTGGGGGCTGCTTCTTGGCTAGTAGCTCTTTGAGATCTGCGAAGGGAGCGTAGGTCGACACGCGGCCTCCGATGGAGGGGCTGCTTCCGCTGCCAGTCGCTTCCAACTGCCGCTGGTGCTCGTTGTCGTGGCAGTACAGACACAGCAGCTCCCAGTTGCTGCCATCGGGCGGGTTGTTGTCGTGATTGTGGTCCCGGTGGTGGACGGTCAGCTCGCGCACGTTGACGCGCGTGAACTCGCGGGCGCAGCGCCCGCAGATCCAAGGGTAGATCTTCAGCGCCTGTTCCCGGTAGCCCAGCTCGCGCTTCGCGGCGGCGCGACGGGCTTCGGCGACGATGCGATCCAGTTTGCCAGAGTCACTTGCGCTCATGCAGGCACCTGGAGTCTCGAGAAATTGTCTGAAACGCCACGATCGAGTCTAGGGTCGTGCGCGGCAAGCGACCGCCATCATTTCGCGACCGCCGCTCGCCCGCTGCATGCTACACCTCAGGCCGCGTTGGGCGCCCAGCCGATCGGGTGATCCCGCTCGACGAGCTTCGCGCAAGCGAGGATCCGCGGTTCCGACAGGCGCGGGCCGACGATCTGGAGGCCGACCGGCAGCTGCGACGCCGATAGGCCGGCGGGCACGCTCGCGGCCGGCAGCCCCGCGAGCGAGACGAGGTAGGTCTGCGCCAGCCAGTCCATGTAGCTCTCTAGTTTCTTGCCGGCGATCTCGGCGGGATAGTTCTGCTCCACCGGGAACGGCAGCACCGATGTCGTCGGGGTGAGCAGCAGATCGAAGCGCTCGAACAGCGCGCGACAGCGGTGCCAGATCTCCGCGCGCTTGTGCTCGGCGCGGGCAATGTCGAGGATCTGAACGCCTAACCCGAGCCGGATGTTGCCCGCGAGATTCGGGTTCAGCTCGCCGAGCTTCTCCAGGCGGGCGAGATGGTTCCCGACCATCGCCTCGCCGCGCAGCGTGACGAAGGCGTCGCACCCTTCGGAGAGATCGAAGGCAACCTCCTCGACGCTCGCGCCATGGCGCTCGAGCGCGAAGGCCGCTTCGCGGCAGAGCCGAGCGACCTCCGGGTCGATCCCGGTCGGACCAATCGCCGGCGCGTAGGCGAGGCGGACGCCGCGGAGGTGCTCCGCGCGTTCGACGATGGCCGCCGCGCTCTCCCAAGCCGGCGGCACCGAGAGCGGCGAGACCGTGGAGAACCCGGTCATCGCATCGAGGAACAGCGCGCAGTCCGCGACGTCGCGCGCCATCGGGCCAGTGACGCTCTGGTCGTGCCACGGCAGCGTGATCGGCAGCCGCGGCACCAGCCCGGCGGTCGTCCGCAGCCCCACCACGCCACAGAACGCGGCGGGCGTGCGCACGCTGCCGCCGAAGTCGGTGCCTTCGGCGAGCGGGATCATCGCGGCCGCGAGCGCCGCGGCGCCGCCGCCCGTCGAGCCGCTCGCCGAGAGGCGCAGGCCCCAGGGATTGCGGGTCGCGCCGAACACGCGGTTGACCGTATTTCCGCCCGCGGCGAACTCGGGCGTGTTGGTCTTGCCGATGACGATGGCGCCGGCGCGCTTGATCCGCCGCACGACCTCGGCATCCTCCGCCGGCACGTGGTCGGCGAACAGCGCCGAGCCCCAGGTGGTGCGGATGCCGGCCGTGGGCGTGATGTCCTTGATGCCCACCGGCACGCCGTGCAGCGGCCCGAGCGCCTCGCCGCGCATCACCGCGGCCTCAGCGGCGCGCGCCGCCTCGCGCGCTTGCTCGAGAGCGACCGTGACGATCGCGTTGACAGCGGGATTCGCGCGCTCGATCGCGGCGAGGTGCGCGTCGAGGATATCGACCGGGCTCGCCTGTTTCTCGCGCACCAGCCGCGCGAGCTCCCGCGCCGGAAGTCGGTTCATTTTCCCGCCCAATGCACGAAGCGCTTCTCGACCAGCATGAACGCGAGATTGAGCCCGTATCCGAGCGCGCCGGACGCGAAGATCGCGGCGTACATCTCGGGCATGTTGAACAGCTGTTGCGCCTCGAACACCCGGTAGCCGAGGCCGTCGATCGAGCCGATGAACATCTCGGCGACGACCACGATCACGAGCGCGAGCGAGACCCCGTTGCGCAGGCCGACGAACGTCTGCGGCAGCGACTCGAGCAGCATCACGTCGGTCAGCACGCGCAAGCGCGAGGCGCCCATCACCTTGGCGGCGAGCAGCCGGGTCTTGCGCGCGTTCATGACGCCGTAGGCGACGTTGAACAGAATCACGAGCGCGGCACCGAACGACGCGACCAGGATCTTGGTCTTGTCGCCCACGCCGAAGATGACCAGAAACAGCGGAAACATCGCCGAAGCCGGGGTCGAGCGGAAGAAGTCGATCACGAACTCGGCCGCGCGGTAGGCCTTCTCGTTCGCGCCGAGCAGGATGCCGAGCGGGATGGCGATGACCGCCGCGATCGCGATCGCGTACGCGGTGCGCTCGAGCGTGCGCCAGAAGTCGTAGCCGAGCCGGCCGCCCGCCATGCCCTGCACGAGCGCCGCGAACGCCTTCTCCGGCGGCGGCAGCAGCACCGGGTCGACGAGCCGCACCCAGACCGCCAGATACCAGACCACGACCAGGGCGACGACACCGACGATGGGCAGGAGCGCCTGGCGCTTCATCCTTTCCTGACCTCTCGCTGGAACACGTCCAGGCAGTGACCCTTGATCCGCACGAAGTCGGGGTCGGACAGCGTGTGCGCGTCGCGCGGCCGTGGCAGGTCCATCGCCACCAGGTCGGCGACGCGCGCCGGACGGCGGGAAAGCAGCAGCACGTGGTCGGCGAGGTACACCGCCTCCTCGAGGTCGTGCGAGACCAGGATCGTCGTGGTGCGCGTCTCGTCGAAGACCGCCTGCAGCTGGTCGCGCATGAACAGCGTCATCTCGTAGTCGAGCGCGGAGAACGGCTCGTCGAGGAACAGCACCTCGGGCTCGACGACGAGCGCGCGCATGATCGAGACGAGCTGCTGCTGGCCGCCGGAGAGCTCGTACGGGTAGCGGTTGAGGTCGATCTTGACCCCGAGGTGGGCGACGAGGCGCTCGACCTTCGCGCGCCGCTCGGCCTTCGGGAGCTTCGCGAGCCGCAGCGGATACTCGATGTTGTCGATCGAGCGCAGCCAGGGAAAGAGCGCCTCGCGGTAGTTCTGGAAGACGTAGCCGATCTTGGTGTCGGCGAGATGCTTGCCGCCAAACAGGATCTCGCCGCCGTCCGCCGGGACGAGCCCGGCGATCATGTTGATCAGTGTCGATTTGCCGCAGCCGTTCGGTCCGAAGATCGAGACGAAACGCCCGCGCGGGATGTCGAGGTCGAAGCGGTCATAGACGACCGCCTCGCCGAACCGCTTGGCGAGCCCGCGGACGGTGATGTGGGGCGCGCCCCCGGCGGCGGCCGGCGCAGCGGGCGGCGCCGCGCGTGGGTCCATCACCCCCTCACCCTGGACCCTCTCCCCGGCGGGGGAGAGGGGGAGACGGTCAGAATCGCTGGAGGTACTTCGTCACGTCCACCTGCTCCGGCAACGTCCCGAGCCGGGTCGAGTAGTCGATGAACGCCTGGAACTCCTGGCGGTCGGTGTTGGTGAGGTCGCCGACGTTGGTGAACTTCACGAGCGGCACCGTGTCGACCACGTCTTCGGGCGTGAACGTGTTCTTCAGGAGGTGCTTGCGCGCCTCCTTCGGGTTCGAGTTGATGAAAGTGATCGCCAGCGCCCACGCCGCCGCGAAGCGCCGCGCGACGTCCGGGCGGTTCTTGACGAAGTCCGACGACACCACGCCGCCCGCGGCCCACGCGTTCGCCTTCGGGTCGCCGAGGATGTACTTCGCGATGACCCCGGCTTCGAGCGTGGTGGCGACGCCGAGCTTGCGCATCGTCGAGGCGTTCGGCTCCAGCGTATACCCCCCATCGAACGTGCCCGCGGTCATCGCGTTCACGTGCTGACCCATGTCGAGCTGGTCGATCGTGTAGTCGCCCTCCTTCAGGCCGGCAATCGCGAGCACCGCCTTCGCCATCGACACGTTCGCCGGCCCGGGCGCCGACATCAGCTTCTTGCCCTTGAGGTCGGCAAGCGTCCGGACATTGAGGCCCCGGCGCACGACGAACTGCTCCATCTGGTACTGCGCGTTCTGGCCGTTGATCGAGATGTACATCGCGACGCCGGGCTTCTTGAGGTTGGCGTTCATCCCCTCGATCGTGACCAGCACCGCCGAGGCGTCGATCTGGTTGGTGATCAGCGCCGACACGTTCGGCGGGCCGCCGATGAGCCGGATCATCTCGGCGTCGATGCCCTGCTGCTTGAAGAACCCGCGCTCCAGCGCCACGAAGAACGGCAGCGAGGAGCTCACCGGGAACACGCCGACCTTCACCTTGTCCTGCGCGAGCAACGCGCCGCTCGCGAGCCCGAGCGCGAGCGCCGCGAACGCCGCCCGCAACGCCTTCATGTTCTGCGTCATTTCGCCCTCCTCGTCGATGACGAATCATTATATGCGCGCCTCTGGCGCGACGGCGCGGCACGGAAGGGTTGCCGCCCGATCGCCCGAGCGGTACCGTTCGCGGCTGGTGCCCGCTGGAGGTCCGAGCGCGCACGCAATCGGGGCAAACCGCGCGGGTGGTGCGCGAAGGAGGGGCACGATGGCGGTCGAAGCAGCCAAGGTGGAGCTCGGGAACGTGCAGGACGCCTCCGGCCTCGAGGAGCGCATCCGTGCCGGCCAGATGACCGCGGACCAGGTCGTGGCCGTGATCGGCAAGACCGAGGGCAACGGCGGGGTGAACGACTTCACCCGGATCCTCGCCGATCAGGCGTTCCGGCGGGTGCTCCAGAAGCTCGGCACGCGCGGCGCCGAGGCGATCGCCCGGGTCCCGATGGTATGGTCGGGCGGATGCGACGGCGTGATCACGCCGCACGCGACGGTGTTCGCGGTGAACGACCGGCGCGGGCCCGCGAGCCGGTCGCGCCTGACGATCGGCACCGCGTTGAGCGCCGAGATCCTGCCCGAGGACATCGGCCGCCCCGCGATGGTGGAGAAGGTGGCCGAGGGCGTGCGGCAGGCGATGCGTAATGCCGGCATCGAGAGCCCGGCCGACGTGCACTACGTCCAGACCAAGACGCCGCTGCTCACGATCGAGTCGATCCACGACGCGGAGACCCGCGGCAAGACGGTCGCCTGCGAGGTCCACGAGTCGATGGGGGTCTCGAACGGCACGACCGCGCTCGGCATCGGCGTTGCCCTGGGCGAGATTCCGATGCCCCGCGCCGAGCAGATCTGCCGGGATCTCGACCTCTACTCATCGGTCGCCTCGTGCTCGTCCGGCGTCGAGCTCACCCAGGCGCAAATCGTGCTCCTCGGCAACAAGGCCGGCGCCGGGGGCCGCTACCGCATCGGGCACAGCATCATGAAGGACGCGCTCGACATCGACGGGATCTACGCCGCGATCCGGGACGCCGGACTGGAGCTCCCCGAACGGCCCCGGGCCGAGGACCTGAAGGCGCGCGTCGTCAACTGCTTCCTGAAGTGCGAGGCCGACAAGCGGGCGCGGCTCCGCGGCCGGCGCCAGATCATGCTCGACGACTCCGACGTCCACCACCACCGCCACTCCAAAGCGGCGGTCGGCGGGGTGGCGGCCGCCGCGATCGGCGACCCGGCCGTGTTCGTGTCGGTCGACGCCATGCACCAGGGGCCCCACGGCGGCGGGCCGGTCATCGCGATCGTCGATCTCGGCGAGTGAGCTCGCGCTACGACGTCCTCGTCCGCCGCGCTCGCCTGCGCGGACGGGGCGACGCGCTGCACGAGATCGCGGTCCGCGCCGGGCGCATCGCCGCGCTCGGCGAGCGAGTGGACGGGACCGCGCCGGTGGAGATCGACGCGCGCGGGGGCCTCGCTACCGAGTCGTTCGCCAATCCACACCTGCATCTCTGCAAGGTGTACACGCTGCCGATGATGGACGACCAGGCGGCGCGCGCCTACCACGGCGCGGGCATGGTCAACGCGCTGTCGGCGATCGAGCTCGCGTCGCGCGTCAAGGAGAAGTACGCCGAGGCGTGGATCCTCGAGAACGTCCGCCGCGCGGTCGCGCTCGCGGCGGTTCACGGGACGACGCACCTGCGGGCACTCGCCGACGTGGACGGCAAGGCGCGGCTCGAGGGCGTGAAGGCGTTGCTTCGCGCCCGCGACGAGTTCAAGGGGGTCGTGGACATCCAGGTCGTCGCCTTCGCGCAGGACGGGATCGTCCGCGAGCCGGCCGCGGGCCCGCTGATGCGGCAGGCGATGGCGCTCGGGGCGGATGTGGTCGGCGGCATCCCGTGGATCGAGCGCACCGCGGCCGACACCGCCGCGCACGTCGCGTTCTGCTTCGATCTCGCCCGGGAGTTCGGCAAGGACGTGTCGATGCTCGTGGACGATGCCGGCAACGCGGATCTGCGGACGCTCGAAGCCATGGCTGTCGCCGCCATCGAGCGCGGCTGGGAGGGGCGCGTACTCGCGCATCACGCGCGGGCGATGGCACTCTACCCGACCCCGTACCTCGAGAAGGTGATCGCGCTCATGAAGCAGGCGCGGCTCGCGCTCGTGAGTGATCCGCACACCGGACCGCTCCACGCCCGGGTGAAGGAGCTCCTGGCGGCGGGCGTCAACGTCTGCCTCGGCCAGGACGACATCTCGGACGCCTACTATCCGTTCGGCCGCAACAGCATGCTCGAGGTTGCGTTCCTCGCC
>DATEDA010000111.1:0-24767 GCA_035286595.1 Burkholderiales bacterium
GCGGACCGGCTCGGCCGCAAGCGCCTGTTCCTGGTCACGCTCGCGGTCTATCTTGCGGCGACGCTAGCCACGGCGTTCACGTTCGATTTCGCGACCTTCGTCGTCTGCCGGTTCTTCACCGGCTTCGGCATCGGCGGCGAGTACGCGGCGATCAACTCGGCGATCGACGAGCTGATTCCGGCGCGGGTCCGCGGCCGCGTGAGTCTCGCGATCAACGGGAGCTTCTGGATCGGTGCGGCGCTCGGCGCCGGCCTGAGCCTCGTGCTCCTCGATCCGCGAGTGCTCGGACCGGCACTCGGCTGGCGCGCCGCGTTCGCGCTCGGCGCGCTCATGAGCGTGGCGATCTACCTCGTCCGGCGCCACGTGCCGGAAAGTCCCCGCTGGCTGCTCGTCCACGGCCGCGCCGAGGACGCCGAACGCGAGGTTCGCCGGATCGAAGCTGCCGTGGAGCGCGAGCGGGGCGCGCTGCCGCCCGTCGACCGCACGCTGACCATCGCGCTGCGGCCGCCGCCCTCGCTCGGCGAAGTAGCGCGCGTGCTCCTCGCTCGCTACCGGAGCCGTACGTTCTTCAGCCTCGCCCTGATGATCTCGCAGGCGTTTTTCTACAACGCGATCTTCTTCACCTACGCGCTGGTCCTGACGCGGTTCTACGACGTGCCCGAGGTGCGCGTCGGCCTGTACATCTTTCCGTTCGCGGCCGGCAACTTTCTCGGTCCACTGGTGCTCGGGCCGCTGTTCGACCGGGTGGGACGGCGGAAGATGATCGCGCTCACCTACGCGCTGTCCGGCGTCGGCCTTGCTGCCACGGGCCTCGGGTTCGTGGCGGGCTGGCTGGATGCTTGGGGGCAAACGCTCTGCTGGTCGATCGTCTTCTTCCTCGCCTCCGCGGCGGCGAGCTCGGCCTATCTGACGGTGAGTGAAGTGTTTCCGCTGGAGATGCGCGCAGTATCGATCTCGGTGTTCTACGCGGCCGGCACCGGCGCCGGTGGCTTCCTCGCGCCGGCGCTCTTCGGAATGCTGATCGAAACCCAGAGCCGCACCGCAGTGTCCCTGGGGTATGCGGTGGGCGCGGCGCTGGTCGTGCTCGCCGCCCTCGTGGCGTTCGTCTACGGGGTGGATGCGGAGCGCAAGCCGCTCGAGGACGTCGCCGAGCCGCTCAGCGCAGTCAGCACCGATGCTCGAGATCGGGCCTGACCGCCTTCACCACAGTCCCACCAGCATCCGCGTCGCGAGCACGAAGAACAGCACGGCGAAGACCTTCCGCAGCACGCGCGTCGGCGTGCGGTGGGCGACCATGACGCCGAGCGGCGCCACCGCCATGCTCGCGATCGTCACCCCGACGAGCGCCGGGCCATAGACGTATCCCGCACTCCACGGCGGCAGGCCGACCGCGCCCCAGCCGCCCGCGACATAGCCGATCGTCCCCGCGACTGCGATCGGAAAGCCGATCGCGGCCGCGGTGCCGATCGCATGGATCATCGGCACGTTGCACCACATCATGAACGGCACCGACATGAACGCGCCGCCCACCGCGGCGAACGCGGAGACCCCGCTGATGGTGGCGCCGGCCGCGAAGACGCCGGCCGGCCCGGGAAGGGTCCGGGTCGGATTGGGCTTGCGCTCGAACAGCATGTTCAAGCCGGCCGCATAGACGGTCGCGACGAACAGCACCGCGACCACGAACCGCGGGATCGAGGACGCGATCAACGAGCCCACGAGCCCCCCGGCGAGGATGCCCGGGGTCATGCTCTTCACGATGTCCCAGCGCACCGCGCCGCGCGCAGCGTGCGCGCGCGCGCTCGACAACGAGGTGAACACGATCGTTGCCATGCCGGTGCCGACCGCGAGGTGCACGACGTGGTCGCGCGGCAGGCCCTGCGCCTCGAAGAGCCACACGAGCAGCGGGATCTGCAGCGCGCCGCCGCCGATGCCGAGCATCCCGGCGAGGAACCCTACGCCGGCGCCGATCGCCAGGTAGCCGAGGAGCCAAATGTCCATGGGACCGCGAGGATACCGGGGTGAGCGGGGGGCGTACTACACTCCCGGCGACGCGCTCGAAAGGAGGGCTGACCAATGGCGACTGCGACCGTGAAAACGACCCCGCAACGAGTCGACTCGGAGCTGATCGCGTCCCTGTGCGGCACGCTGCGGAAGTACCTCGAGCGACAGGTCGCGCTGCTCAACGAGGAAGTGAGGAACTACCCGACGCCGATCGCCCGCTGCGACGATCAGCTGACCGGGCTCCTCGAGCAGCGGGCGAGCGCACTGGCGCAGCTGCAGCGCCTCGGCTCGCTCGGCGATCGGGACCTGGCGCGCGTCGATGGCATCGCCTTCGCCCGCGAGCTCATCGACCTGCTCCGGGGAGGTGAACGCTAGAATCGCGGGAGGCTCTCGACCGACGAGTCCCATGGCCAAGCAGATCATCGCCTCCCCCGACGCGCCGACCACGGGCTTCACCGACAAGTCCAAGCCATCGCCGCTCGCGCAGGCGATCCGGACGGGAAACCTCCTCTTCGTCTCCGGTCAGGGCCCCCTCGACCCGAAGACGCGCGAGGTCGTTTCGCCCGACATCCGCGAGCAGACGCGCCAGACGCTCGCGAACCTGTCGGCGGTCCTCGCCGCGGCGCAGCTGACGCTGGCGAACGTCGTGAACATGCGCGTCGTGCTGCGGAACACCGAGGACTTCCCGGCGTTCAACGAGGCCTTCCGCGAGTTCATGACAGGCGAGAAGGTGACCCGCACCTGCGTCGGCGCGACGCCGCACCGCAAGGGGGTGAACGTCGAGATCGACTGCGTCGCGAGCTTCGACTAGAAGCTGCTCGGCGCGCTTGCTAGGCTCCGGACCGCCTGGCGTCGGCTCTCCTTACACTGCCCTCGACAGAGACAGCGCTCGGTCCCTCTAAGCTGGCGGTTCCTCGGGGATTTTCATCGCGGGCACAATACTTGCATCGCCCTCCAAAGAGGGTGTCGTTCCATGAACCGTTGTCGACGCGCGTCGAGGATCAAATGGCAAGAGCTCTCGCCTCATTCCTACTCGGGATCGTTTTCTCGGCAGCGACGTCTGCGGCGGTAATCGTCGAGCAAACTGGAAGCACGAGCGCCGGTACGGCGCCTTTCTACGGCCAATCGGTGATGACCCCTGCAGGCGGGCCGTGGACCGATATCAGCTTCAATTTTTTCGACGTTCCGGACCGTAACGCCTTCGCTGCCGGCAATCTATTCATCCTCACCTCGGAGTATTCAGGCACGCCCCAGAATCTCGGCTCGCTAACGCCCGGCTATGTCGCGGAATCGACTGGCGTCAGCGGTGGACAGTGGCTATTCGACTCCTCCGTGGTGCTGCTGCCGTCCACTCTCTATTACTTCATGATGGGCGATGACGCTGCTGCGGCGGCAACCCTTTTCGGCAGGTTTGATGGTACGGATCCAATCGGGCTCTATGGCGCGTTCTCTGCAACTTCTGCCTACACCCACAATTCCAACGACTTTGACTATTCGCTGCATGGAACGCAAGTTCCGGAGCCCGCTACCGTCGCATTGATCGGTCTTGGTCTTGGTCTCGTCGCGATCGCCCGTCGGCGGCGGGGCACACCTAACCTACCTGGCGGAGCCTTTCGCGTGACGCGCGGCTGACCGCGGAAGAAGAGCCCGCCGCGCGATCACCTGCCCGGCGGGCGCGGCGTGACGTGGCCGCAGCCCGAGCAGGTGCGGTTCTGCTCGGTCCCGTAGAACTCCTCGTAGACGCGCGAGACCGGATCGGCGTTGTAGTCGGTGACGTGCTTGACGCTCTCGTAGAGAACGCTGCCGCACTGCTCGCAGAACCAGGAGAACTTGTCCCGCTCGTCGCCGCGGCGCTTGCGCTCGAGGACGAGCACGAACGCGTCGGGCGCGAAGCGCGGCGAATGCGGGACTCCCGCCGGGCAATAGATGATCTCGCCTTCGCGGATCACGGCGATTTTCTCTTCGCCCTCCGGCGTCCGGTAGTGGAGGTTCATGTCCCCCTTGATCATGTACATGACCTCGTCGACCGGGTCGGAGTGGAACTCGCTGCGATGCTCGCGCCCGCGCGCGACGAACGCGAGCGTGTCGTCCGCCTGCCACAGGATGCTCACTGGCCGGGTGGCCCTGCGGATGCCTTCGGTGATCTGGTCCAGATTCACTGCCCTGAGCTCGCGCATGCGGTTTCCCCCGAGGTTTGCGCGCGCCAATCATACCTCCGCGCCTCGAGCGTGCGCGCTGAAGGGCTCAGGATGCGGTCGCGTAGCCCTGCTGCAGCAGGCTGTGCATCAGGGCCTGGAGCTCCTCCGGCTTCACCGGCTTGTGCAGCACCGGGTACCCGGCTTCCTCGAACTCGACCAGCTGCTCGGACGCCGTGTCGCCGGTCACGAGCACGGCGGGCACGAACCCGAGGTCGGTGTTCAGCGCTTCGAT
Source organism: Burkholderiales bacterium (assembly GCA_035286595.1). Taxonomy (GTDB): domain Bacteria; phylum Pseudomonadota; class Gammaproteobacteria; order Burkholderiales; family SG8-39; genus DATEDA01. Next base: position 4,432 of record DATEDA010000111.1, read on the forward strand.
GACGGCGATGCCGTTCTCGCCGTTCGCGAGCCGGTAGTCGACGAGCATCAGGTCCGGCCGGTGGCCCGCGGCCCCGAGGCGCCTGCGGGCCTCGGCGAGCGATCCGGCCGGGATCGGGTGGCAGCCCCACTCGCCGAGGAGCAGGCTGAGGACGCCGACGACCTCCGGCTCGTCGTCGATGACCAGCACCGTCGCACCCTCCACCGTCAGCTCGGATGGCATCGGGCCGGCGTCGCGCGCGGCGAGCCCCGGTGCAGCCTCGCTCGCCGCGATCCACACCGTGAACCGCGAGCCCTCGCCCGGCGCGGACTGCAGCTCGAGGCGATGACCGAGGCGGTCCACCAGCCGCTGCACGATCGCGAGCCCGAGGCCGAGCCCCTGGCGGCGATCGCGAGCGGGGTTGTGGATCTGGTAGAACTCGTCGAAGATCCGCGCCTGCTCGGCGGGCGCGATGCCGATCCCGGTGTCGGCGACGGTGATCCCGACCTCGCCGTCGATCCGGCGGCACGTGACCGAGACGCCGCCCCGCTCGGTGTACCGGATCGCGTTCTCGAGCAGGTTGCGCAGCACCCGCTCGAGCAGCAGGTAGTCGGTGGCGATCGCGTCGTCGCAGCCCTCCGCCGAGAGCGCGAGGCCCTTCGCGGCCGCCTTCGAGCGGTATTCCTCCTTCAGGCCTTCGACGACGTCGCGCACCCCTACGACCGCCACGGTGGGAACCACCACGCCCGCGTCCAGCCGCGAGAGATCGAGGAGCTCCGTGAACAGGTTGTCGAGCGACTCGACGGCCCGGCCGATGCTGGAGGCGACCTCGCGCTGGTCGGGCTCGCGAGCGCGCGCGTTCAGCAGGCCGGTCAGCAGCGTGAGCGCGTGCAACGGCTGGCTGAGATCGTGGGCGGCGGCGGCGAGAAACCGTGACTTGCTCTTGTTCGCGTCTTCGGCGTGCGCGCGCGCGGCCTCGGCCCGCTCGTTCGCCTTGCGCAGCAGGTCGATCAAAGCCTCGTTCCGGAAGCGGATCCCGATCGAGCGCTCGACCGTCGCGTTCAGCTCGCGCGCGAACAGCGCCATCATGATCGCGAAGTAGAAGAGCAGGATCGCGATCACCGGCCCGCCCGTCCCGCCGGCGAGCGCCCAGGCGATTACGAGCGGCGTGAAGAACCCGGCGGCGAAGGTGTAGTAAGCCGGCACATAGGCCCCGGTCGCGGCGATGGCCGCCGCGCCCCATCCCGTAAGCAGCGTGGTGAGCAGCGCCTGGCCCTCGGGGGGGAGCGCGGGAAAGAAGAGAGCCCCGGGGCTGCCACCGATCGCGCCGTGGACGAAGTTCATCGCCGGGAAGACCCGCGCCCAGAACCGCGTCTGCGCGTGCAGGGCCCCCGTGGCGATGAGGCGTCGCGCGAGCACTTGCCGGGCAAAAAGGGCGCCGACCGTGACCACGGCCCACCCGATCGCGATCACCGGGTCCACGTAGCGCCAGGCGATGTACACGATCGCCGCGCACACCACGGCGATCGGCACGGGGGCGCGGATCCAGTTGTTGCAGAGGTGGACGAGCTGCTCGGCGCGAACGCGGTCCCGGCTCGTGGCCGGCGGGGCCCCGCTTCCGGGATCGATGGTCGTCTGCGCGCCGCGCTCGGTCATTCCATCCGCTCCTGACGCGCGCCCGTCGTTCGCGCGAGGCTTCGGGCCGCCGCGCGCAACGCGCGCGGCTCGCACGTCCACGGCTATTGGGCCACGCGGCGCCGCGGGCCGCAATGAGCCATTTGTCCGATGCGCCGGAAGCTTCTAGCGGGGCGCGGCCAGCAGCCGCTCCGCGGCCTCGGCGAACCCGGCGCCGGCGGCCTCGCGGGTGACGTAGGCGGGCCACGCGTCGACCCGGCCGCCGAACTGTCGCACATTGGCGACACCGACCGAGTACGGAAAGTAGGCGAACAGGGGGGAATCGTTGGGGGAGTCGCCGACGAAGACGTAGTCGGCGCGGCGCGCGTCGAGATCGACCGCGAACCGCTCGCGCATCAACGTTCGCGTCATGCCGAGCTTGTCGTACTCGCCGAACCAGCCGTTGACGTGGATCGAGCTCACTTTCGCGGTCATCTCCGCCGCCTGCATGATCGCGACGATGCGGTCTACGGCCGGCTCGCCGAGGCGTGGCACGTCCTCGCAGTAGTCGATGGCGAGGTCCGCCTCGCGATAGAGCTGGTCGGACGCAGCCGCGGTGCCGGGCACTTCCGCGAGGATGCGGTCGCGAACCGCCGCGAGCCGGGCGCGGTTGCGCTCCCGGGTGGCCGCATCGTCGCGAAACCGCTTCTCGAGGCGGCGCGCGGCGCGGTCGTAGCAGAAGTAGAACGCGCCGTTCTCGCCGACGACGGCGTCGACCGGCCACATCCGCGCGATGTGGTCGCACCAGCCCGCCGGGCGACCGGTGATCGGCACGACCTGGAGGCCGGCGTCGTGCAGCCGCTCCAGCGCCGCATACGCCGCGGCGGTCAGGCGGCCGTCGGTCGTGAGCGTGTCGTCGATGTCGCAGAACACCCCGCGGATCGGCCCGGTCGGCGCCCAGTCGGCGAGGGGCTTCATGCGACGACTTTCAGGAAGTCGGCAACGCGGCGCCGCTGGCCGTCGGTCATGTGCAGTCCGCATTTGGTGCGCCGCCACAGGATGTCCTCAGCGTCACCCGCCCACTCGCGCTCGACGAGGTACGCGAGCTCGCGCGCGTAGAGTCCGCCCCCGAACGCCTTGCCCAGGTCGGCCTCCACGCGGGCGTCGCCGAGGATCTCGGCGACTCGCGTCCCGTGCCGGCGCAGCAGGCGTTCGAGCCAGGCCGCGTCGAGCTGCGGGTAGCGCCCGCGGTAGGCCCGGACGAGCTCGACGAACGTCTCGCCGCCGAGATCGCCCCCGGGGAGCGGCACCTTCGCGGTCCACGCGCGGCCCTGGTGCGGGAACCACGGCGCGAGCCTCTCGAGCGCGTGCTCGGCGAGCCGGCGATAGGTCGTGAGCTTGCCCCCGTAGATCGAGAGGACCGGCGCGTGGCCACCGGCGTCGGTCACGATGAGGTGGTAGTCGCGCGTCACCTCCGAGGCCGCTGCGGTGCCGTCGTCGTACAGCGGCCGCACCCCGCTGTAGGACCACACCACGTCCGCGGGTGCGATCGGCCGCGCGAGATAGCGGTTCGCGGCCCGGCAGAGATACTCGATCTCGTCGGCCGGAGCGCGCGGCGGCGCGTCGGGGTTGTGGTGGGGCACGTCGGTCGTGCCGACGAGCGTGAAAGCACCCTCGTACGGGATGAGGAACACCACGCGGCCGTCGTCGTTCTGCAGGATGAAGGCGTGCTCGCCGTCGTAGCACCGCGGGACCACGATGTGGCTGCCGCCGACGAGCCGCATCCGGCCGCGGGGAGGCTCGCGCAGGACGCCCTCGAGCACCCATTGCACCCACGGCCCCGCCGCGTTCACGACCGCCCGCGCCGTGACGGTCCGCTCGGCGCCCTGCTCCGCGCCCTTGAGTGTGAGCGACCACTCTTGACCGCTGCGGCGTCCCGTCTTGAGCTCGGTCCGCGTCAGCACGGCGGCGCCGAGGTCCGCCGCAGCCCGGGCGTTGAGCACGACGAGGCGCGCATCGTCGACGCGCGCGTCGGCGTAGACGTAGCCCCGCCGATAGCCCGGGGCGAGGCCGGCGCCAAGCCCGCTCGCGCCGAGCGGGATCGCGCGCGACCGCGGCAGCGTCATCCGGCCGCCCAACCGGTCGTACAGGAACAGGCCCACGCGGATCATCCAGGCCGGGCGGAGGCCCGCGGTGTGCGGCATGACGAACTGGATCGGCCACACGAGATGCGGCGCGATCGCGAGCAGGATCTCGCGCTCGGCGAGCGACTCGGCGACCAGGCGGAACTCGTACTGCTCGAGGTAGCGCAGGCCACCGTGGATCAGCTTGCTGCTCGACGCGGAGGTCGCCGCCGCGAGGTCGCCCTTCTCGCAGAGGAGCACCCGCAGGCCCCGGCCGGCCGCGTCGCGCGCGATCCCGGCGCCGTTGATCCCGCCGCCGACGATGACGAGATCGTAGTGCTCGGCTGCGGGCGTCATGCGAGCGCCGCGCGCGTCCGCTCGAGCAGCGCGTCGACGAACGCCGCGTCGTGATAGACGCCGAAGCCGAACCGCAACCGCGTTCCGCGGCGATCGATGATGATCCCGCGGGCGGCGAGCCGGCGCTCGATCCCTTCCGCGTCCTCGAGCTCGAAGGTGAGGAAGTTCCCACGCGGCATGCCTTGCGGCGGCGTGAGCGACTCGAGCGGCAGACGGGCGAGCTTCGCGTCGGCGAGGCCGGCGAGAAACCGCCGCTCCAACCCCGCCACGTGCGCGTGGATCTCCCGCGGACCCACTCCGAGCTCGAGCAGCCACCGCATCACGGCGTTGAAGCGATAGAGGCCCGACGCATCGAACGTCGAGCCCCAGAAGCGCATCGCGCCGTCGCCGTAGCCTACCAAGGAAGGGGCGGGGGACCCCTTCCGTTCCCCCGTGTCGTCCTGCCCGCCCGCCAAGCCGCCGAAGTCGGCGAACCAGCCGGTGTAGACAGGCCGGAGCCCGGAGCCGACCGGCGTGGACATGAAGCACGCGCCCTCGCCGGCCTGCGCGTACTTGTAGCCGCCCGCCACGTAGAAGATCTGCCGGCCGAGACGGGCGAGTTCGACGGGCAGCGCGAGAAACGCGTGATACCCGTCGATCGCGACGATCGCATCCGGCGACGCGCGAGAGAGCAGCGCCTCGAGCCCTTCGACCACGAACCCCGAGTCGAAGAAGACGTGCGAGAGGAACACCATGTCGAAGCGGTTGGTCAGCGCGTGCTGGAACCGCTCGCCGAAAGTCGCGTAGGGCTCGACCGGGATGCGCGTGACGGCGAGCCGGCCGGTCTCCTCGAGCCGCCGCGTCTGGCGGCTGAAGCTATGGAACTCGTTCGCGGTCGTGAGGACCCGCGGCGGGCGCGACCAGTCCAGGCAGGAGTAGAGCCGGACGACGAACTCGTGCGTGTTCGGCGCGAACGCGACGAGCTTCGGATCAGGGAGATCGAGAAGCCGCGCGACGTGGCCCTGCGCCTGGGGGACGACCTCGCCGAAAACCTTCTCCTGCCACTTGCGGTTGGTGAGCCGTGCCGAATCCTCCCAGTACACAAGGTGCGCGGCGCGCGTCACGTCCGGCCACGGGTGGTGGCTGTGCGCGGTGACGTGGAGCGCGTCCCCGATCGACTCGAAGAAGGTCCGGTAGTGGGCCGCGAGCATTCAGACCACCCCGCCCCCGCTGCGCGGGGGCACCCCTCCTCCGGGAGGAGGGGACTCGCCCCAGCGGAAGCCGAGCGCCCGCTCGAGCTCCGGCGGCAGCCGCGGCAGCAGCGAGCGCGGGATGAGATAGGTCGACAGGTTGAAGAGGTCGAGGAACACCCGGTGCGCCTCGATCGTGCGCCGCAGGTAGTCCTGCCCGCTCGAGCCGCCGGTGCCGATCTTGGCGCCGATCATGCGGTGGACCATCAGCGCGTGCCGGTAGCGCCACAGCGCGAGGCCTTCGTCGATGTCCACCAGCGCGGTCAACAGCCGGAACGGGCTCTGCAGGATCGGCTCGTCGCGGTAGAGCATGATCATCAGGGCGGCGAGGAACGCGGGATACGCGAGCCGCCGCTCGCCCGCGGCCTGGAGCCGCCCGTGCTTCTCCGGATCGAACACCGAGTCGAACGTGGCGCGGGTGCGGTCGAGCTCCTCGAGCTGGGCCTGGCGCGCGGCCGTGGGGAGTTGCGCCCGCCGCGCGATCGTCTCCCGATCCTCGTCGAGCATGCGGGTGACGTTGGCGCGGTACTCGCGCCAGAAGTCGAAGTCGCGGAACTGGACGAACGGCATGCGCGCGAGCCAGGCCTCGATGACGTCGAAGAGGCTCGCCTCGCGCTCCGCCGCGCCGACCACGCGGCGGTCGGCAGTGTCGAGGGAGGCTTCGTAGTCGGCCTCGTTGTAGCGCAGCCGCTGCGTCCGCCGCAGGCCGAGGAGGTTCTCGATTTGCCGGAACTGCGCGCTCTGGAAGCCGGACGAGGGCGTGAGGAGATTCCGGAAGTCGAGGAAGTCGAGCGGGGTCATGGTCTCCAGGACGTCGATCTGGTCGACGAGCACGTCCTGGATCTTGATCACCCGCTCGAGGTAGTGGAGCGCGCGGCCGAGCTCGCGCTCGTTCACGAACTCCGCGCCCATGATGCGCCGGGCGGCGTCGAGCTCGTGGAGGACCTCCTTGAACCAGAGCTCGTAGGTCTGGTGGGTGACGATGAACAGCAGCTCGTCGTGCGCGGGCTTGCCGGCCTTCGCGCTCTCGAGCTCCTGGCAGCCGAGGAGAGCTTTGAGCTTGAGGTACTTGCCGTAGGTGAGGGCGCTCATCGTTGCGCCCGCGCGGGCGCCGACCTCGTGAGGCCCGTTCTGCGCGGCTGCGTCGACGCTACCGGCCGCGACCCGTTCCGGGCTTGCTCCATACGTCGAAGATGTCCTCGAGCTGGTGAAATGCATCGGGCTCGACGCGGGTGATCCCGGCGAACGGATGCTCGAGCGCGAGGATCGAGAACAGCACGACCCCGATCGTGACCGACAGGCCCGCGATCATCAACCCCTGGGCCCGTGCATTCCGCGCGCCGAAGAAGAAGGTGAAGCCGATCGTGACAGCGCCGGCGCCGAGCAAAGCCACCCACATCACGCCGGGCACTCCGGATCGGATGCTGAGCAGGCGGTCGCGGCGATGGTCGCCCAACTCGTTCAGCCGCTGGAGCGACTCCCCGTACCAGGCCCGCTGATGATCGTCCTGCGGCCTGAAGTCGTGGTAGGCCCGCCAGAGCCGGTTGACCGCCTCCCAGGCTTCGGGGCTCGACTTGCCCTCGGCCATTGCCGGCCACTCCTCCTCCACCACGACCCGGGCATAGGCACGCAGCCGGACCTCCAGTTGCTGGCGCACATCGGGCGGAAAAACCTGCGCGTCGCGGTACAGATCCGCCAGCGCGTTCGCTTCCCGCTCGACCCCCTGTTGCGCGTGCCGGAACTGTTCCCAGACGATGATCGCGGTGAAGCCGAGCAGCACGGCGTACACCACCCCGATGACCGCATAGATGAACCCCGCCACTTCATTGTGGCGTTCGAGGACTTCCGGGCCGACCGCGCGGCGGACCAGCATGGCGCCGCCGACCGCGAGCGCGGGCAACGCTCCAACAAGCAGAATGCCCCAGAACCACGTTGCGACGATCGACATGGGGTCGCTCTCCGGCCGCGGAACGGCCGAAGTGTAGCGGCATCGAGCGCCCGCCGGAAACGGCCGACGTGGTTATCGGCGGCGCTTCTTCGCTGGCTTCCTGGCGGGCACCGCGCCGATCTCGACGATGCACTCGATCTCGACCGGGATGCCCATCGGGAGCGAGCCCATGCCGACCGCCGAGCGGGCATGTTTGCCCTTGTCGCCGAGCACCTGGACGAAGAGATCCGAGCACCCGTTGATCACCTTGGGGTGGTCCTGGAACTCGGGCACCGCGTTGACCATCCCGAGCACCTTCACTACGCGCTTGACGCGGTCGAGGCTCCCCAGCTCGGACTTCATCACCGCGAGGAGATCCATGCCGACCGTGCGCGCGTGCTGGTAGGCCTGCTCGACCGTGTACTCGCGGCCGACCTTGCCGTTCGGGCGCACGCCGCTCGCGTCGGCGCGCGGCCCTTTGCCGGCAAGAAACAGCAGGTTGCCCGTCGTAACGGCGTTGACGTAGTTGGCGACCGGGGCGGAGACCTTGCCGAGGTCGATCCCGAGTTCCTTCAGGCGTTTCTCTGCGCTCATGGTTTCCCTTTCCCGGTTACTTACTTCTTCCGTCGCAGCCGCTGGATCGCCTGGAGCTGGGCGGCCGCGGCGGAGAGCTCGGCCTGCGCCTTCGCGATCTCTTCGGCCGAAAGCTTGCTCCGCATCGCGTCTTCCGCGCGCTGCTTCGCCTCGAGCGCTTTCACCTCGTCGAGGTCGTGCGCGCGGATGGCCGTGTCGGCGAGCACCGTCACGACGTTCGGCTGCACCTCGAGGAATCCGCCCTGCACGAAGACGAGCGTCTCCTCTTCCTGGTTCGGCACCTTGATCCGCACCGCCCCCGGCTTGATCTGGGTGAGCAGCGGCGTGTGCTTCGGGTAGATGCCGAGCTCGCCGACCACGCCCGGCAGCACCACGAACTCCGCCTCGCCGGAGTAGATGGACTCCTCGGCGGAGACGACGTCTACATGGATCGTATTGGCCATTGGGCGCGCCCTACTGCAGCTGTTTCGCCTTCTCGACCGCTTCCTCGATCGCGCCGACCATGTAGAACGCCTGCTCGGGCAGCGCGTCGCACTCGCCGTTCACGATCATCTTGAAGCCCTTGATCGTCTCCTTCAGCGGCACGAACTTGCCCGGGGAGCCGGTGAACACCTCGGCGACGTGGAACGGCTGCGACAGGAACCGCTGGATCTTCCGGGCGCGCGCGACGGCGAGCTTGTCCTCGGGCGAGAGCTCGTCCATGCCGAGGATCGCGATGATGTCGCGCAGCTCCTTGTAGCGCTGCAGGATCGCCTGCACCGCCCGCGTCGTCGCGTAGTGCTCCTCGCCGATGGTGTTGGGATCGACCTGGCGCGACGTCGAATCGAGCGGGTCGACCGCCGGGTAGATGCCGAGCGACGCGATGTCGCGCGAGAGCACCACGGTCGCGTCGAGGTGGGCGAAGGTGGTCGCCGGCGACGGGTCGGTCAGGTCGTCGGCCGGCACGTAGATCGCCTGGACCGAGGTGATCGAGCCGACCTTGGTCGAGACGATGCGCTCCTGCAGCCGGCCCATCTCCTCGGCGAGCGTCGGCTGGTAGCCCACCGCGGAGGGCATCCGGCCGAGCAGCGCCGACACTTCCACGCCGGCGAGGGTGAAGCGGTAGATGTTGTCGATGAAGAGCAGGATGTCGCGGCCCTCGTCGCGGAAGCGCTCGGCCATCGTGAGGCCGGTGAGCCCCACTCGCAGACGGTTGCCGGGCGGCTCGTTCATCTGCCCGAACACCATCGCCACCTTGTCGAGCACCTTCGAGTCCTTCATCTCGTGATAGAAGTCGTTGCCCTCGCGGGTGCGCTCGCCCACGCCCGCGAACACCGACAGGCCCGCGTGCTGCTTGGCGATGTTGTTGATGAGCTCCATCATGTTCACGGTCTTGCCGACGCCGGCGCCGCCGAACAGCCCGATCTTGCCGCCCTTCGCGAACGGGCAGATCAGGTCGATCACCTTGATGCCGGTCTCGAGCAGCTCGACCGACGGCGAGAGCTCGTCGAACTTCGGCGCGAGCTGGTGGATCGAGCGGCGCTCGTCGGTCTTGATCGGGCCGGCCTCGTCGATCGGCCGGCCGAGGACATCCATGATGCGCCCGAGCGTGGCCTCGCCGACCGGGACCGAGATCGGGCCGCCGGTGTTCGTCACCGTCATGCCGCGGCGCAGCCCGTCGGAAGAGCCGAGCGCGATGCAGCGCACGACGCCGTCGCCGAGCTGCTGCTCGACCTCGAACGTGAGCCCCTTCTCGGCGAAGCCGGAGTCGCCCGAATCCTGGAGCACGAGCGCGTCGTAGATGCGCGGCATGTGCTCGCGCGGGAACTCGATGTCCGTCACCGCGCCGATGCACTGGACGATGGTGCCTTGTGCTTGTGCCATTTCAGTTCCTCGAGACTCTGAAATCGTGAAACCGGTCGCTAGACCGCCGCCGCACCGCCGACGATCTCGGCGAGCTCGGTGGTGATCGCCGCCTGGCGCGTCTTGTTCAGCACCAGCGTCAGCTCGTCGATGATGTCGGCCGCGTTGTCGGATGCCGCCTTCATCGCCACCATCCGCGCCGACTGCTCGGAGGCCATGTTCTCGGCCACCGCCTGGTAGATCAGCGCCTCGATGTAGCGCGTGAGGAGGCCGTCGAGCACCTCCTTCGCGTCGGGCTCGTAAATGTAGTCCCACGAGTGGCTCTCGCCCATCGAGGTGTCGACGATGGTGCCCGCCGGGGCCTGCGCGAAGTGCAGCGGCAGCAGCTGGATCGCCATCGGCTCCTGCTTCATCGTGTTGATGAAGCGGGTCGTGATCACGAACAGCTGGTCGATCTTCCCGTCGCGGTAGGCGTCGAGCTGGACCTTGGTCGGGCCGACCAGCTTGTCGAGGTGCGGGCGGTCGCCGAGCTGGACCAGGTGCGACACGACGCCCGCGCCGAGCCGATGCATGAAGCCGAGGCCCTTCGCGCCGATCGCCGTGACCTGCGTGCCCTTGCCCTCGCCCTGCCACTCCCGTATCCGGTTCAGCGCGACGCGCAGGGCGTTCGTGTTCAGGCCGCCGCACAGTCCCTTGTCGGTCGTCACGACGATCAGCCCGACGTTCTTGATCGCCTCGCGCTTGACGATGAACGGGTGCTTGTACTCGGGGTTCGCCTTCGAAAGGTGGCCGGCGATCTGCCAGATGCGGGTGACGTACGGCCGCGTCTGGCGCATCCGGTCCTGCGCCTTCTTCATCTTCGACGCGGCGACCATCTCCATCGCCTTGGTGATCTTGCGCGTGCTCTGCACGCTCTTGATCTTGTTGCGGATCTCTTTGGTGCCGGCCATGGCCGCAGCGTCCTAATACGCTCCGGATTTCTTGAAGTCCTCGATCGCCGCGGCGAGCGCCTTCTCGTCGTCGGCGGTCAGGTCCTTGGTGCTCTCGATGCGGTCCATGAGCGCCTTGTGCTTCTGGTGCACGAACGCCCGGAGCGCGGTCTCGAACGCGAGCGCCTTCTTCACGTCGACGTCGTCCAGGTAGCCGCGGTTCACCGCGAACAGCGTCAGCGCCTGGTCGGCGACCGACAACGGCGAGTACTGCGGCTGCTTCATGAGCTCGGTGACCATCCGGCCGCGCTCGAGCTGCTTGCGCGTGGCCTCGTCGAGGTCGGAGGCGAACTGCGCGAACGCCGCGAGCTCCCGATACTGGGCGAGCGACAGCCGCACGCCGCCGCCGAGCTTCTTGATGACCTTGGTCTGCGCCGCGCCGCCGACGCGCGACACCGAGATCCCGGCGTTGATCGCCGGCCGGATGCCGGCGTTGAAGAGGTCGGTCTCGAGGAAGATCTGGCCGTCGGTAATGGAGATGACGTTGGTCGGCACGAACGCGGTGACGTCGCCCGCCTGGGTCTCGATGATCGGGAGCGCGGTGAGCGAGCCGGTCTTGCCCTTGACCTTGCCCTTCGTGTACCGGTCGACGAAGTCCGGGTTCACGCGCGCGCCGCGCTCGAGCAGCCGCGAGTGCAGGTAGAAGACGTCGCCCGGATACGCCTCGCGCCCGGGCGGGCGGCGCAGCAGCAGCGAGATCTGGCGGTACGCCCACGCCTGCTTGGTCAGGTCGTCGTAGATGATGAGCGCGTCCTGGCCGCGGTCGCGGAAGTACTCGCCCATCGTGCAGCCGGAGTAGGGCGCGATGTACTGCATCGCCGCGGACTCGGACGCCGAGGCCGCGACGACGATGGTGTAGGCCATCGCGCCGTGCTCCTCGAGCTTGCGCACGACGTTCGCGATCGTGGAGGCCTTCTGCCCGATCGCCACGTACACGCAGAAGAGATCCTTGCCCTTCTGGTTGATGATCGTGTCGATCGCGACCGCGGTCTTGCCGGTCTGCCGGTCGCCGATGATGAGCTCGCGCTGCCCGCGACCGATCGGCACCATCGCGTCGATCGCCTTGAGCCCGGTCTGCACCGGCTGCGACACCGACTGCCGCCAGATCACGCCCGGCGCCACCTTCTCGATGACGTCGCTCAGCTTCGCGTTGACCGGCCCCTTGCCGTCGATCGGCTCGCCGAGCGAGTTCACCACCCGGCCGATCAGCTCCGGGCCGACCGGCACCGAGAGGATCTTGCCGGTGCACTTGACCGTATCGCCCTCGGAGAGGTGCTCGTACTCGCCCATCACGACCGCGCCGACCGAGTCGCGCTCGAGGTTGAGCGCGAGGCCGAAGGTGTTCTTCGGGAACTCGAGCATCTCCCCCTGCATGACGCTCGAGAGCCCGTGGATGCGGCAGATGCCGTCGGTCACCGACACGATCGTGCCCTGGGTGCGGACGTCCGCCGCGAGCGCGAGGCTCTGGATCTTGCTCTTGATGAGGTCCGAGATCTCGGCGGGGCTGAGTTGTTGCTGCATGTTGGCTCCTACGAAAAGACTTCAACGCAAAGACGCAGAGGGTCGCAAGGAAGGACGAGCAAGTTTCCTTCGTGTTCCTTTGCGCCTTGGCGCCTCTGCGTTGAGGTTTGTCATCACACCTTCGCGAGCGCGGCGGCCATGGCGGCGAGCTTGCCGCGCACCGACCCGTCGATCACCTCGTCGCCCACCGCGACCTTGACGCCGCCGATGAGCTCCTTGTCGACCGACACGTGCGGCCGGACTTTGCGCTTGAACCGCGCTTCGAGCCCGGTCACGAGCTCGGCCGTCTGCGCCTTGTCGAGCGGGAAGGCGCTCGCGATCCCGGCGTCGACGATGCCCTCGCGCTCGTTCTTGAGCGCTTCGAAGTGGCTGTACACCTCCGGCAGCACCGCGACGCGCCCGTTCGCGATGAGGACGCGCAGAAAATTCTGGGCCTCGACCGGCAGCTCGCCGGCCGCGCCGGCGATCACGCCGTAGACGGCGTCGGGCGTCACGCCCGGGTCGCCGACGAGCTGCAGGACCTCGGGGTCCGAGGCCACGGCCGCGAGGCGGGCAAGCGCGTCCGCCCAAGCGGCGAGCTTCCCCGTGGCGTCGGCCACCTCGAAGGCCGCTTCGGCGTACGGCCGCGCGATCGTGGCGAGCTCGGCCATGGGGCTACTTCAGCTCCGCCTTCAGACCCGCGAGCATCTGGGCGTGGGCCTTGATGTCGACCTCGCGGCGCAGGATCTTCTCGGCGCCGGCGACGGCGAGCTCCGCGACCTTGTCGCGCAGCGCTTCTCTGGCGCGCGCGACTTCCTGCGCGATCTCAGCCCTGGCCCCGGCGATCAGGCGATCGCCTTCGGCTTTCGCCGTGCCCTTCGCCTCGTCGACCATCTGCACCGCGCGCTTCTCGGCGGCGGCGATGAGCTCCTGGGCCCGATTGCGCGCCTCGGCGAGCGCGGCCTCCGCCCGCTTCGACGCCTCGGCGAGCTCGGTGCGGCCGCGCTCGGCGGCGGCCAGCCCGTCGGCGACCTCCTTCTGGCGCGCTTCGATGGCCCGGATCAGGAACGGCCAGATGAACCTGGCGGTGAACCAGATGAACAGCGCGAAGGTGACGGCCTGGGCAACGATCGTCAGATTGATGTTCATGGCGACTCCCCCCGGAGCACGGCCGCTCGCCGCACCGCGCCTCAGCCGGCGCCCTGGACCACCGCGAGCAGCGGGTTCCCGAAGGCGAACAGCATCGCGAGGCCGACGCCGATGATGAACGACGCGTCGATCAGGCCGAGCAGGAGGAAGACCTTGACCTGCAGCGTTGGAATGAGCTCCGGCTGGCGCGCGGCGCCCTCGAGGAAGCGGCTGCACATGATGCCGACCCCGATGCACGCGCCCGCGGCGCCCAGGCCGATCATGAGGCCGATGCCCACGCCGGTGTAGGCCTGGATCATGGCGAGCATTTGGAGTTTGTCCATTTGTTTGCTTCCCTTTTCGGTCAGAGGATGGTCGAAGCCGGGCCCGGAGCGTCAGTGGTGCTCGTGGCCCATCTGGAGGTAGACCACGGTGAGCATCATGAAGATGAACGCCTGGAGCACGACGATCAGGATGTGGAAGATCGCCCAGCCGGTGGCGAGGATCGAGCTGAAGAACGTGCCGGCGATCCCGTTCGCCGCCCAGATCCACAGCAGGATGAAGATGATCTCGCCCGCGTACATGTTCCCGTACAGCCGCAACGCGTGGGACAACGGCTTGGAGATGTACTCGACGGCGTTGAAGAGCAGATTCGCCGGCCACAGCAGCGGGTTTGCGCCGAACGGCGAGCAGAAAAGCTCGTGGATCCACCCGCCGAGCCCCTTGGTCTTGATGTGGAAGTAGATCATCAGCAGCCACACCGACAGCGCGAGCGCGAAGGTCGTGTTGACGTCGGCCGTAGGCACCGGCCTCCAGGCGTGCTGGTGCAGGACGGTTTCCGTGAACCACGCGATCCAGTCGACTGGGATGAAGTCCATCGCGTTCATCAGCAGGACCCACACGAACACGGTGAGTGCTGCCGGCGCGACGAACGCATGGCGATCGCCCTGGGTGAAGATCTGCTTCACCTGGTCGTCGACGAAGTTGACGCAGAGCTCGGCGAAGGCCTGGCGCTTGTCGGGCACTCCGGAGGTCGCGCCGCGCACGACCCACCAAAGGAAGCCGAGACCAATCACGCCGAGCATGACCGAGGTGAGCACCGTGTCGACGTTCACCGCCCAGAAGCCGCCCTCGCCGACCGCCTTCGTGTTGAAGGTGAGGTGGTGCTGGATGTACGACGTCGGCGTGAGCTGTTCGGCGGCCATCGCGTCTCAGGCTATTGGTCGCGGACGAGCGGGGCCAAGACAAGGATCAAGATGGAGACCAGAAACGAACCGATGAACCACACGACCGACGCGTCCTTGTAGATCTTTAGCACGAGCCAGAGCAGTACGACGATCAGTGCGATCTTCACCGCCTCGGCGCGGAGTACCGCCAGCAGCGCGAGCCCGGCGGAGCCCGTCCCGCCGATCGACCCGACCGCTGCGGAGATGACCACGGCTACGATTCCCACCAGCGCGCCGAGTAGCGCGGACCAACCTGCATGGGGTCCAGCGGCCACCCACCCGATGGCCGTCAGAGCGAGTGCGGCGCCTCCCTGCCACCCTAGCGCCACGCGAATCGGCCGGCTACGCAGCAGTCGCATGGTCGATGGCCGCCACCTGCAAAACCGCGCGATTCTAGAGGGGAATGGCGCGCTGCGTCAAACGGCGCGTGTGGGAAACTTCCCGCCCCACTGCCCCTGGGCAGCCCGCGGCCGGAGCGCGAGCGGCCGTAGACAGGCGCGCGCGCCGGACGTAGATTGCCCTTCCCCGCCGACGAGACGCACCGCATGCCGACGCCGCATCAGACCGGCACCTGCCCATCGGGCGACGTGACGCTCGCCTACCGCCGCTTCGGGAAGCCGGGGCGCACGCCGGTCCTCATCATTCACGGGCTGTCCTACTTCTCGTATGACTGGATCGACGTTGCGGGCGTGCTCGCCGCCGATCGCGAGGTCGTCGCGATGGACATGCGCGGCTTCGGCGACTCGACCTGGAGCGCCGCCCGCGACTACGGCGTGCCCGCGATGGCCGGCGACATCGTCGCGCTGCTGGATCACCTCGGCTGGCGAAACGCGGTGCTCGTCGGGCACTCGATGGGCGGCCGCAACGCCGCGTATTGCGCGGTCAAGAACCCCGCGCGCGCGGCCGGCCTGGTGCTGGTCGATTATTCGCCCGAGAACGCGCCGCCGGGCGCGAAGCGGGTCATCGACACCGTCGCGGCGCAGCCGGATGTCTTTCCGAGCGTGGGCGCGGCAATGCGCTACCTCGGCGTCGACCCGGAATCGCCGGCGGGAAAGGCGAAGCGCGCGCGCTTCGAGGCGTATCTGCGCGCGGTACCCGGCGGGCTCCAGCTCAAGCGCGACCTGCACTTCCGCGACCAGTTCCGGCGCGTGAAGGAGACCGGCGAGCGGCCGAAGCTCGGCGTCGACATGTGGCAGGTGCTGGGCGAGCTCGCGTGCCCGGCGCTCGTGATGCGCGGCGCGCAGTCCGACATGTTCGCGCCGGAGACCGCGGAGAAGGTCAAGGGGGCGAATGTGCGCCTGCGCCTGGTCGAGGTCCCGGGCGGCCACAACATCGCCGGCGACAATCCGGACGGCTTCCTCGCGGCGATCGGTCCGTTCCTCAAGCAGCTGGAGAGCCCGTCATGAAGCAGCCGACAACGCTTGCGCCCGTCCCGACGCGCGGCGTCGACCACCTCGCGCTCGTCACCGAGGACCTGCCGACGACGATGGACTTCTATACCCGCGTGCTCGGGATGCAGCTCGTGCACGTGCGCCGCGTGCCGTACGAGCGCGACCGCGGCCAGCCGCCCTACGCGAACCTGCGGCACTACTTCTTCAACATGGGCGGAGATTCGCTGCTCGCGTTCTTCGAGTACCCGAAGGGCCTCGCGCGGCAGAACCGCGATCTGCCCGGCGGCATGCAGCACCTCGCGTTCCACGTCCCCGCCGACCGGTTCGACGCGCTCGTCGAGCGCGTGCGCTCGCACGGCGTGAACGTGATCGGCCCGGTGTCGCTCGGCGGCCGGTTCTGGTCGGCGTACCTCTTCGACCCGAACGGCATCCGGCTCGAGTTCGCGACCAGCCGCGCGCCCGCCGAGCTTGGCGTCGTCGAGTCGGTGCTGCAGACCCCGGAGGAGGCGCGCGCCGAGCTCGCGACGCTGTTCAGCGATCCGCAGGAGGTCGAGCGTTGGCTCGCGAGCATGCCGTTGCTCGAGGAAGCGCGCGCGACCGCGTGAGGAACGCCCGGGCCGCGGGCCTATAATCGGCCACGATTTTTCCAGGAGGAGGGTGACGATGGCACGCCTGTTACTTCGCGCCTCGCTCGGGCTGGCCGCCGCCGCGGCGCTGGCCACCGCGGCGCATGCGCAGCAGAAGTACGAGATGAAGGTCGCCTACTTCGTCGGCGACCAGCACGCCATGTCGAAGTGGCTGATCAAGTGGTCGGACGGGCTCGAGAAGCGCTCGAACGGCCGGATCACCGTGAAGCGCTTCCCCGGCGCGCAGATGGGCCCGACGCCGCAGCACTACGACTTCGCGCGCACCGGCCAGGCCGAGGTGAGCTGGTTCCTGCACGGCGCGACGCCGGGGCGCTTCCCGCTCACCGAGCTGATCCAGCTGCCCTACCTCGTCGGCAGCGCCGAGATCGGCACGAAGACGCTGAACGACCGGGAGCTGCGCGCGAAGTACCTCGACGCCGAGCACCGCGGCGTGAAGGTGCTGCTGCTGCTCACCCATCAGCCGGGCAACGTGTTCACGACCAAGAAGCCGATCCGGACGACCGAGGACATGAAGGGGATGCGGATCCGCTTCGCCTCGCCCACGATCCGCGACTTCATCGGCGCGCTCGGCGGCACGCCCGCCGGCGTGCAGCCGACCGAGATCGCCGAGCAGCTGCAGAAGGGCGGCATCGACGGCACGTTCATCGACTACGGCGGCGCCGGCATCGCCTTCAAGCTCGGCGGCATCCTCAAGTACTCCACCGAGATGTACTCCTACGTCTCGAGCTTCGGCGTGGGGATGAATCCGCAGTTCTACGACCGGCTGCCGCCCGATCTCAAGAAGCTCGTCGACGACAGCATGGTCGGGGTCGAGAAGGAGGTCGGCGAGGCCTGGGACGCGCTCGACGTGCCCGGCAAGAAGCTGATCGTCGAGGGCGGCGCCGAGGTGATCAAGCTCTCGCCCGAGGAGAACGCGAAGTTCCGCCGGATCGGGAGCCAGGTCACGTTCTCCAAGATCAAGGAGCTCGAGGACAAGAAGCTCCCGGCGCGAGCGGTCTACGACCAGATGAAGGCGCTCTCCGAGAAGCACGCCAAGACGTCGAAGAACTTCTGGGAGTAGTGCTCCGCACGGAAGCCCCGCGACGCGCGGCCTACGGGCGCGCGTCGCGTACCGCCCATGTCCCGGTTTCTTGACGTCGTCGCCAAGGCCTGCGGCTATGTCGCCGCGGTCTTCGCGCTCGGCATGGTCGCGCTGACCGTCACGGACGTGGCGCTGCGCGCCGCGGTCAGCCGGCCGATCCACGGGGCGCTGGAGCTGGTCGAGCTGCTGCTCGCCTGCAGCATCTTCGCGGCGCTGCCCGCGGTGTTCCTGCGCGACCAGCACGTCGTCGTCGACGTGATCGACCACGCCGTCCCGCGCGCGGTGCCGCTGCTGCGCCGGGTCGCCGCCGTCGTGTCGTTCGTCGTGCTCGCCGCGATGGGCTGGTACATGATCCCGCGGGCGGTCGACATCTTCGAGTTCGGCGACGTCACGTCCGACCTCTCCATCCCGCGGATCCTGTACTGGATCCCGGTCCTCATCGGCGTGTTCGCCTCCGCTGCGGCCGCCTTCGTGATGCTCTTCCGCAAGGGCCCCAGCGTGTGAGCCCGCCGGGCCGCCCCAAGGGCGTCCCGAGCGCGGGACGCGCGAGGGTAGTCCATTGAGCGGCCAGCTCGTGGGCCTGCTCGGGGTGGCGGCGCTGCTCGCGCTCGTCCTCGCGCGGGTGCCGGTGGCCGTGGCGCTCGCGGCGGTCGGCGTCCTCGGCTACGCCGGCGTCGACGGCTGGCGCAGCGCGCTGGTGATGTTCGGCACGGTGCCGTTCGAGCTCGCGAGCGCCTACTCGCTGTCGGTCGTGCCGCTGTTCATCCTGATGGGCGTGGTCGCGTCCCGGGCGAACATGTCCCAGGAGCTGTTCGGCGCCGCGAACGCGGTGTTCTCGGGCTTTCGCGGCGCGCTCGCCTCGGCGACGATCGGCGCGTCGGCGGCGTTCTCCAGCATCTGCGGCTCGTCGATGGCCACCGCCGCGACCATGTCCCGCGTGGCGATCCCCGAGATGCAGCGGTACGGCTACAACCTGAGCATCGCTTCGGGCGCGGTCGCCTCCGGCGGCACGCTCGGCATCCTCATCCCGCCGTCGGTCATTCTCGTGATCTACGCGCTCGCCGCCGAGCAGTCGGTCGCCAGGCTGTTCGCCGCGGCCCTGCTCCCGGGCCTGCTGCTCGCGGCGCTGCACGTCGTCGTCATCGTCGTCATCGCGCGCCTGCGCCCGGACTGGATGCCCGCCACGCCGTCGATGCCGCTCGCCGACCGGCTCCGGGCCGCCGTCGGCATGTGGAAGCTCGCGGTGCTGTTCTCGCTCGCGGTGGTCGGCATCTACCTCGGCTGGTTCTCCCCGACCGAGGCGGCCGCGGTGGCGGCCGCGGCGGCGATCGTCATCGCGTTCGGCTCGGGGCAGATGCGCTGGCGCGGCTTCCGCGACGCGCTGCTGGAGACCGTGTACACCAGCGCGATGCTGTTCTTCATCATCATCGGCGCGTTCATCTTCTCCCGCTTCATCGTCCTCACCCGGCTGCCGACGGAGCTGGTCGCGTGGGTGGAGTCGCTCGCGCTGCCCGGCACGGCGGTGCTCGCGGCGATGGTCCTCATGTATCTGGTGCTGGGCTGCTTTCTCGAGTCGGTGAGCATGATCCTCATCACGGTGCCGGTGGTGCTGCCGCTGGTGATGAACCTCGGGTACGACGCGGTCTGGTTCGGCATCTTCGTCACCGTGCTCGCCGAGGCGGGGCTGATCACCCCGCCGGTGGGCCTCAACGTGTTCGTCATCCGCTCGCAGATCCCCGACCTGCCGCTGTGGACGATCTTCCGCGGCGCGATGAACTTCCTGACCGCCGACGCGGCGCTGCTCGTGCTCCTCATCGCGTTCCCGGCGATCGCCCTGTGGCTCCCGGCGGTGCTCAAGATGTAGCAGCGATGGACACGCGGCAGGAGAATCGACCGATGGCCGACAGTGCGCAACCCGAGATCCTGATCGCCGGCGGCGGCATCGGCGGTCTCGCCGCCGCGCTCGCGCTGGCGCTCAAGGGGCGCCGCGTCCGGGTGCTCGAAAAGGCCGCCGAGTTCGGCGAGATCGGCTACGGCATCCAGATGGGGCCGAACGTCTACCCGATCCTCGACCGGCTGGGCGTTTTCGAGCGGATGGCGCCCCACGTCGTCTATCCCGACGCGCTGGTGCTCGCCGACGGGATCACGGGGAACGAGCTCTCGCGCATCAACCTCGGCCCGAAGTTCCGCGCGCGGTTCACGCACCCGTACTTCGTCGTCCACCGGCGCGACCTGCACGGTTCGATCCTGGAGGCCTGCCGCGAGCGCGACGAGATCGCGCTCGCGGCGTCGAAGGGGCTCGCAAGCTTCGCGCAGGACGGCAGCCGCGTCCTGGTCACCTGCGAGGACGGCTCGGCGTACGAAGGCGTCGCGCTCATCGGCGCCGACGGCCTCTGGTCCCCGACCCGGAGCGCGGTGGTCGGCGACGGCGCGCCGCGGCTCGCCGGCCACTTCGTCTATCGCGGGCTCGTGCCGACCGAGGAGATCATCGACCGCAGCTACCTCGACTCGATGGTGATCTACATCGGCCACAACCTGCACCTCGTGCAGTATCGCCTCCGCGGCGGGACGGTGATGAACAACGTGGCGACGATCGAGAGCGGCCGCTTCAAGCGCGGCGAGCCGAACCCCGGCGATCCCGCGGAACTGGAGGAGATCTTCGCCCAGTGCACGCCGCGCGTGCGCGACATGCTCCGCTACATGTCGCGC
>DATEDA010000112.1:0-14352 GCA_035286595.1 Burkholderiales bacterium
CTCAAGCTGCAGAGCCAGGCCGGATCGCGCGAGATCTCGCTCGCCGGCCAGCTCGTGATGCTGACGCAGCGGATGGCGAAGAATGCCAACGCGCTCCTCGCCTCCGAGATCGTCGACCCCGAGGTGACGTTTCTGCTCGGCAAGGACTCGAACACCTTCCGCGACATCGTCGCCGGCCTCATGAAGGGGAGCGACGCATTGCGCGTGTCGGCCACGCGCGACGCGGAGACCGTGGAGAAGCTGAAGGAGCTGGACGCGGCGTATGTCGAGTACCGGCAGGCGGTGAACTCGATCCTTGGCAGCCTGCAGCCGCTCGTGAACGCGAAGGTGGCCGGCCGCAACGTCGTCGTCGAATCGGAGGCGCTGCTCACCGCGGCCGACGAGCTCGGCCTCGCGTACGAGAGCGAGCTCGGGGCCACGCGCTGGAACTACCTCGCGATGGCGGTGGCCCTGATCGTCGCTATCGTGGTGATCCTGTTCATGGCCAAGGCCTACCGCGACGAGACCGGGCGCCGGACCGCCGAGCAGGTGCGGCTGCGGGAGGACGCGGAGCGGCTGCGGAGCGAGGCCGAGGCGCAGAACAAGGCGAACCAGGAGGCGATTCTCCGGCTCATGAACGAGATGGGCAGCCTCGCCGACGGCGACCTCACGGTGCAGGCGACGGTGACCGAGGACATCACCGGCGCGATCGCCGACAGCGTGAACTACACGATCGAGGAGCTGCGGGTGCTGGTCGGCCGCATCAACAGCGCCGCGGCGCAGGTGACGAGCGCGACCGAATCCGCCCAGGCGACCTCCGTGAAGCTCCTCCAGGCCGCGGAGCGGCAGTCGAAGGAGATTCAGGAGGCCGGCGCCTCGGTCCTCAAGATGGCGCGCGCCATTAACGAGGTCTCGGCGAGCGCCTCGAAGTCGGTGAGCGTCGCGCGGCAGTCGCTGTCGGCCGCCCAGAAGGGCCAGGAGGCGGTGACGAACTCGATCAGCGGCATGGGCGAGATCCGCGAGCAGATCCAGGAGACGGCGAAGCGGATCAAGCGCCTCGGCGAATCGTCGCAGGAGATCGGCGAGATCGTGGAGCTGATCGGCGACATCACCGAGCAGACGAACGTGCTGGCGCTGAACGCCGCGATCCAGGCGGCGAGCGCGGGCGAGGCGGGCCGCGGCTTCACGGTGGTGGCGGAGGAAGTGCAGCGGCTCGCGGAGCGCTCCGCCGAGGCGACGAAGCAGATCGCGGCGATCGTGAAGACGATTCAGACCGACACCCACGACGCGGTGGCGGCGATGGAGAAGAGCACCGTCGGCGTGGTCGAGGGCGCGAAGCTCTCGGATGCCGCCGGCCAGGCGCTGTCCGAGATCGGCGAGGTGTCGCGCCGGCTGGCCCAGCTCATCGAAGAGATCTCGGTCACCGCGCAGGCGCAGGCGCAGGCCGCCGGCCACGTGGCGACCACGATGCAGGACATTCTCGCGGTGACCAAGCAGACCACGGAAGGCACCAAGCAGACCGCGGTCTCGGTCGGCCAGATCGCGAAGCTCGCGCAGGAACTGAAGGGGTCGGTAGCGAACTTCAAGATCGCTTGATCGCGCCGCGACGGGCAGCAGAACGACAAGCACCGCGCGGGAGGAGCATGAGCACGGCAGCCGACTTCGACATCGGCCCTCTCACCTGGGTCAAGGGGGAGATCGACCAGGCGCTCGAGAAATCGCTCGCGGCGCTGCACGCGTACGCCAAGAACCCCGAGGACGCGAAGCAGCTCAAGTTCTCCCAGACCCATTTCCACCAGGCGCACGGCGCGCTGCAGATCGTCGGCCTCGACGGGGTCACGCGCCTCTCCGAGGAGCTCGACGGCCTGCTCGGCGACATCGCCAAGGCGGGCGGCCCGCCCCGGCCCGAGAGCGTCGCGGCGGCCGCGCGCGCGTTCGGCGGGATCACGGCCTATCTCGACCAGCTGCTCGCCGGCCAGCCCAACCAGCCGCTGCGCCTGTTCGCGATCTATCGCGACGTCGCCAAGGTGCGCGGCCGCGACGGCGTCGATCCGGTCGACCTCTACTACCCGGACCTGTCGCAGCGCCCGCCGCGCCGCGAGAAGCCGCTCGTCGAGCTCACGTCCGACCAGGCCCCCCAGTACTACCGCGAGCAGCGCGGGCGCTACCAGCGGGGCCTGCTGAAGTGGCTCAAGAAGGACTCCTCGGGCGTCGAGGACATGCGGGCCGCCGTCGCGGCGGTCGAGGCGTCGCAGACCAACCCGGCCGCCCGCACGTTCTGGTGGGTGGCGCTCGGCTTCTTCGATGCCCTCTTCGCCAAGGCGATCGCCGACCAGCCGCTGATCGCCCGGCTCGCGAACCGGGTCGAGCAGCAGCTCAAGCGCCTCATGGAGGGCTCCGCGACGGTCGCCGAGCGGATGTTGCGCGAGGCGCTCTTCGCCGTTGCGCGCGCGCGCCCCGCTACCGAGCACGTGCGCGGCGTCCAGGAGGTGTTCCGGCTTGCCGACACGGTGCCCGCGGCGTTCGAGCTGGCGGGCGATGGCGCGCCCCAGAACCCGGCGCTGAAGGGGTTGCGTGAGCTGGCCGGCAACGCCAAGACCGCGTGGAACAAGGCCGCCTCCGGGCACCACCAGCCGAGCCTCGCGTCGTTCCGCGATCTCGCGGGGCAGCTCCGCGATCGCACTGCGGCGGCGGGGCACGCCGACCTCGCCGGGCTCACTCGCGACGTCGCGGCCGTCGCCGGCTTCATCGGCGATTCGCCGGACCGGGTGACCGACGCGGTCGCGATGGAGGTCGCGACCGCGCTGCTGCTGGTCGAGAACGCGGTGGACAACTTCGCCAGCCTCGGCGAGGCGTTCGCGCAGCAGGCCGACCTCATGCACACGCGCCTGCAGGCCGCGGTCAAGGGCGAGGTCGCGCAAGCGGGCGCGCCGCTACCGGTGCTCGACGAGATGTCGCGCCGGGCGCAGGAGCGCCTGCTGATGGCCCAGGTCGTGTCGGAGATCCAGGCCTCCTTGCGCGCGATCGAGCAGGCGCTCGATGCCTTCTTCCGCGACGCCGAGAAGCGCGGCGAGCTCGCGACGCTCGACAAGCCGATCCGCCAGGTGCTCGGCGCGCTGACGATGCTGAACGAGGACCGCGCCGCGGCCGCGCTCTCGACCTGCGCGGCGGAGATCCAGCGCTTCGCGCGCGGGGACTACGTCCCGGCGCAGGGCGACTTCGAGCGCGTCGCCGGCGCGCTCTCCGGGCTCGGCTTCTACATCGATGCGCTGCAGCACGGCAAGGCCGATTTCGACCAGTTCATGCGGCCGATCTCGGCCAAGCGGGGCGAGGCGCTCGAGGCGCCCGGACCGCAAGGCGTTGCCGCCGCCACCGTCGAGGCCGAGCTCGAGCAGGGAAAGCGGGCACTGCAGGCCCTCGTCGAGGAGTGGCGGAAGCGGCCCGACGACGCAAGACTCAAGGACGAGCTCAAGGCCAAGGCCTCGGCGCTGCAGAAGGACGCGGGCCTGGTCGCGGACGCGAAGCTCGAGCGCCAGGCCGCCGACATCCTGAAGCTCCTCGCGACCGCCGATGCCAGACCGTTCGACCCCGCGGTGTCGACGGTGCTCACTTCGATGACGCCGGCTGGCGCCGCCCCGGCGCCGTCGCCGGAGGCGCAGAAGTTCATGGCCGCGAGCGCCGAGAGGGTCGACGCGGAGCTGCTCGCCGTGTACCTCGAGGAGGCGGGCGAAGTGCTCGCGACGATCGACGAGCACCTCGGGAAGGCGCGCGAGCACCCGCAAGACATCGAGCTGCTGCGCACCATCCGGCGCGGCTTCCACACCCTCAAGGGCAGCGGCCGGATGGTGGGCCTCACGCGCCTCGGCGAGGCGGCGTTCGCGGTCGAGCAGGTGGTGAACCGCTGGCTCGAGGAAGAGCGCGCCGGCACGCCCGACCTCTTCACCCTGATCGACGTGGCGCGGCAGTTCTTCGCGGGGGCGGTCACGCTGCTGAAGGCCGGAGCCGCGAGCCCCGACGAATCGCAAATCGTCGCGCTCTCGCAGAAGGTGAAGGCCGGCCAGCCGCTCGGCGCGGTCGAGCTGGAAGCGCCGAAGCCCGCTACCGCGACTGCGGCGCCGAGGCCGGCGACCGCGGCACCTGCGGCGGCGAAGCCGGCGGCCCCGGCACCGACCCCGGCGGAAGCGCCGGCGATCGCCTTCCCCGAGATCGATCTGACGAGGCTCGTCCCGCCCGCGAAGCCCACGACGGTCACGGTGCCCCCGGCGGCGTCTCCCGACGAGGAGGTCGTCGTCATCGGCGACACCCAGTTGTCGGCCCCGCTCTACGCGATCTTCCTCGAGGAGTCCCGCAGCCACCTCGAGCGCATGCGCGAGGGGCAGGCCAAGCTCGCGGAAGGCGAGCCGGTGACCGACGACTTCGAGCGCGCCGCACACACCCTGGCCGGCACCGCCGGTACGGTCAAGTTCGACGCGATGCGCGACCTCGGCCACGCGCTCGAGGGACTGCTCGAGCGGACGCTCGGCCGTAGCCCGAGCGGCGGCACCCGCGCCCTGCTCGGCTACGCGATCGACACGCTGCGCGGGATGCTCACCACCGCCGAGGCGCGCAAGCTGCCGCAGCCCTCAGCCGCGCTGGTCGCGAAGCTGAACGCCGCCGAGCCGGAGGGCCCGGCACCCGCCGCCGCGGCGCCCCCTGCGGCACCCCTGCTCGACGATCTGGACTTCGCGGCACCGGCCGCCGCGAAAGCGCCTCCCGGCGAGGCCGACGCGCTCGACTTCTCGACGATCTCGCTGCCGGCATCGCCGATGGGCGAGCCGGCCGTGGGAATGCCGGCACGGCCACCCGCCGACCGCCCGCCGACGCCGAAGGCCGTCCCCCCGGGACCGACGGCCGCGCCTGCGCCGACGACCAACGTTGTCACCCTCCGGACCTCGGACGAACCGGCGGCCGAGCCGCCGGCGGTGGAGGTCGAAGAGATCCCGGTCGAGCGGCGCACGCGCCGCCTCGACGACGACATCGACGCCGACCTGCTGCCGGTCTTCCTCGAGGAGGCCCAGGAGCTCGTCCCGGCGGTCGGGCAGGGCCTGCGCGATTGGAAGTCGAATCCGGGCCACGCGGCCGCGGGCAACGCGCTCCAGCGCACGCTCCACACGCTCAAGGGCTCCGCCCGGATGTGCGGCGCGATGGCGCTCGGCGAGCTGACGCACCACATGGAGACCCGCGTCGAGAGCGCGCTCGGCCTGAAGAACCTGCCATCGACGCTGTTCGACGAGCTCGAGGTCTCGTACGATCGCATGGGCTTGCTGTACGACCGGCTGCTGAATCCGCAGGCGGCGGGGCCGCTGCCCGAAGAGCTCGAGACCGCGCCCGCGCCGACGACGGAGGACGCGCCGCGCCAGACCGCGCCCGCCGCGCCCGCACCCGCGGCGGTGACGGCGACGGCGAAACCCCAGGCACAGCCGGGCGACCCCGAGGTCGCGACAGCAACCCGCGCGATGCTGCGCGTGCGGGCGGACCTCATCGACCGGCTCGTGAACGAGGCGGGCGAGGTGTCGATCGCGCGGAGCCGCATCGAGGGCGACCTCCGGTCGATCAAGGGCGCGCTGTTCGAACTCACCGAGAACGTGAACCGCCTGCGGGCGCAGCTCCGCGAGATCGAGATCCAGGCCGAAGGGCAGATGCAGTCGCAGGTGTCGGCTGCGCAGGAGCAGGACAAGGCGTTCGACCCGCTCGAGTTCGACCGCTTCACGCGGTTCCAGGAGCTCACGCGGATGATGGCCGAGAGCGTCAACGACGTCGCGACCGTCCAGCAGAACCTGCTCAAGGCGCTCGGCGAGGGCGAGCTCGCGCTCTCCGCGCAGGCGCGGCTGACGCGCGGCCTGCAGGCGAACCTGATGCGCATCCGCATGGTGCCGTTCGCCAGCATCTCCGAGCGCCTGTTCCGCGTCGTGCGCCAGGCGGCGAAGGAAGAGGAGCGGCGCGCGGTGCTCGACATCAAGGGCGGCCAGGTCGAGGTCGACCGTTCGGTGCTCGAACGGATCACCGGGCCGTTCGAGCACATGCTGCGCAACTCCGTGGTGCACGGCATCGAGCGGACCGCCGTCCGCATCGAGCAGGGCAAGCCCGAGCTCGGCGAGATCAAGATCGAGGTGCGCCAGGAAGGCAACGAGATCGTGCTCGCGGTGCAGGACGACGGTGCCGGGCTCAACTACGAGCGCATCCGCGCGAAGGCGGTGTCGCTCGGGTTGCTCGACCCGCAGGCCACCCCCAGCGACGCGGAGGTGGCGGAGTTCATCTTCCACCCCGGCTTCTCGACCGCCCAGGAGGTGACGCAACTCGCGGGCCGCGGTGTCGGCATGGACGTGGTCAAGGCCGAGATCTCCGCGCTCGGCGGCCGCGTGGAGCTCGCGAGCGAGAACGGGCGTGGCACGCGGTTCACCATCTATCTGCCGCTCACTCTGGCGGTCACCCAAGCGGTGCTCATCCGCGCCGGCGGCCTGACCTACGCGCTCCCGGCGGTCATGGTGGAGCAGGTGCGCCAGGTGAAGGCCGACGAGCTCGCCTCCTACCACACCGCCGGCGAGGCGCAGTGGCAGAACCGGCGCTACCCGTTCCGCTACTTGCCGCGGCTGCTCGGCGACAGCGAGTTCACGCCCGAAGCGCGCCGCGTCACGCCGGTCATGTTCCTCCGCACCGGCGCGAACGTGGTCGCGATCCAGCTCGAGGAAGTGATCGGCAGCCAGGAAATCGTGGTCAAGAACACCGGGCCGCTGCTCGCGCGCGTGGCCGGGATCACCGGTGCGACGGTGCTCGGCACCGGGGAGATCGTGCTGATCATCAACCCGCTGATCCTCTCCGGCCGCGAGCCGGTGGCGACCGGGCGGCGGGCGGCGACGCTGCACGTCGCGACCCAGCTCGAGCCGGCCGCGCCGGCCGTGCCGACGATCATGATCGTCGACGACTCGCTCACCGTGCGCAAGATCACCGGGCGCCTGCTCGCGCGCGAGGGCTACAACGTGCTCACCGCGAAGGACGGCGTCGATGCGATGGAGCAGCTCCAGGACGCCGTGCCCGACGTGATGCTGGTCGACATCGAGATGCCGCGCATGGACGGCTTCGACCTCACGCGGAACGTCCGCGCCGATTCGCGCCTCAAGCGCATCCCGATCGTCATGATCACCTCCCGCACCGCCGATAAGCACCGCAACTACGCGCGCGAGATCGGCGTCAACGTCTACCTCGGCAAGCCCTACCAGGAAGAGGAGCTGCTCGCGCACATCGCGAGCTTCGTCCAGAAGCCGGCGCTCGTCTAAGGCTTCAGCCGCTCCCCGGCGCCGGCCGCGCCCCGCGCTACAATTGCGGCCGTGCTGCAGGTGAACCTCACGAACCACTTTCTGATCGCCATGCCGAGCATGGTCGATCCGTACTTCTCCCGCACGCTCACCTACATCTGCGAGCACAACGACCAGGGCGCGCTCGGCCTGGTGGTGAACCGGCCGATCGACATGACGCTCGCGGCGCTCTTCGAGCGCCTGAGCCTCGACACCGCCGCGCGCGGCCTCGCCGAGACGCCGGTCTACTTCGGCGGACCGGTGCAGACCGACCGCGGGTTCGTGCTGCACATGCCGGTCGGCGGCTGGAGCTCGACCCTCACCGTCCACGACCGGCTCGGGCTCACGACCTCCCGGGACATCCTCGAGGCGGTCAGCCGTGGCGCCGGTCCGGAGCGGATCATCGTCACGCTCGGGTACTCGGGGTGGGCGGCCGGCCAGCTCGAGCACGAGCTCAAGCAGAACGCGTGGCTCACGGTGGCGGCGCAGGACGCGATCATCTTCGACGTGGTGGCGGAGGAACGGCTGCCCGCGGCAATGGAGATCCTCGGGGTCTCGTACGCCACGCTGGCCGACGAGGCGGGGCACGCGTGACGGGTGACGGGTGACGGGTCATGGGTCAGCGGCGCGCGTGGAGCACCAAGTGAGCCCCGCCCATCCGCCCTTGCCCATTCCCCCCGTCCCGTCGGGCACCGTGCTCGCATTCGACTACGGCGAGCGCTTCCTGGGCGTCGCGGTCGGGGAATCGGGAGTGCGCGTCGCGCATCCGCTCGCCACGATCGACACGCGTGTCGCTGCGGCGCGATTCCAGGCCATCGCGGCGCTCGTCGACGAATGGCGGCCGGTCGAGCTCGTCGTCGGGCTGCCGCTCGGGCTCGAAGGGGACCGCCACGATCTCACGCGCCGCGCCGAGCGGTTCGCTCGACAGCTCGAAGGGCGCTTTCGCCTGCCGGTGACGCTCGTCGACGAGCGGCTCTCGTCGGCGGAAGCCGAAGGCCGCCTGCGCGCCGCCGGCCGCGGCGGGCGCCGCGGCAAGCGGCTCGTGCACCCGGTCGCCGCGCAGGTGATCCTCCAGGATTTTTTCGACCAGAATGCGACTGCCTGACGCCGAAATGCTCTGCGCGGAGCTCGTGAAGAAGCTGCGGCCCGCCGTGACGGCGGAGACGGCGATGGTGGGAATCCACACCGGCGGCGCATGGCTCGCCGAGCGCCTGCACCGGGAGCTCGGGCTGAAGGTGCCGCTCGGCCGCCTCGACATCTCGTTCTACCGCGACGACTACGCCAAGTCGGGGCTGCACAAGTCGGTGAAGGCGAGCCAGATCCCGTTCGAGGTCGACGGCCGCCACATCCTGCTGGTCGACGACGTGCTCTACACGGGCCGGACGGTGCGGGCCGCGATGAACGAGCTGTTCGACTACGGGCGGCCCGAGTCGATCAGCCTGGTGGTGCTGGTGGACCGCGGCGAGCGGCAGCTGCCGATCTGCGCGCGGTACTGCGGCACGACCCACGCGGTGCCGAAGGGCGCGATGCTGCGCCTGCATCGCGACGATTCCGGCCAGCTCGCCTTGAGGCTCGATGCGTAACCCGCAGCTCAACGCCAAGGGCGAGCTCGCGCATCTGCTCACGCTGGAGGGGCTGCCGCGCGAGATCATCGTGAACATCCTCGACACCGCGGCCTCCTTCGTCGGCGTCACCGAGCGCGACGTGAAGAAGGTGCCGCTGCTCCGCGGCAAGAGCGTCTTCAACCTGTTCTTCGAGAACTCGACCCGTACCCGCACGACCTTCGAGATCGCGGCGAAGCGCCTTTCGGCGGACGTCATCAACCTCAACATCACCACCTCCTCCACGCAGAAGGGCGAGACGCTCCTCGACACGGTGGACAACCTGTCGGCGATGCATGCCGACATGTTCGTCGTGCGCCACGCGCAGAGCGGGGCGGCGCACATGATCGCCCGGCACGTCGGGCCCGAGCGCCACGTCATCAACGCCGGCGACGGCCGGCATGCCCACCCGACCCAGGGGCTCCTCGACGCCTACACGATCCGGCACTACAAGCGCGACTTCGGCGCGCTCTCGGTCGCGATCGTCGGCGACATCCTGCACTCGCGGGTCGCGCGCTCGCTCATCCACGTGCTCAACATCCTCGGCACGCCCGACGTCCGGGTCATCGGCCCGCAGACGCTGATGCCCGCCGGGGTGGAGAGCCTGGGCGTGCGCGTCTGCCACGACATGCGGCAGGGTCTCGCGGGGGTCGACGCGGTGGTGATGCTGCGGCTCCAGAGCGAGCGCATGCGGGGCCCGCTGCTCCCCTCGGCGCAGGAGTTCTTCAAGTACTACGGCCTCACGCCGGACAAGCTCGCTCTGGCGAAGCCCGACGCGATCGTGATGCACCCCGGGCCGATGAACCGCGGCATCGAGATCGACTCGGCGGTGGCCGACGGGCCGCGCTCGGTCATCCTGCCGCAGGTGACCTTCGGGATCGCGGTGCGGATGGCGGTGATGTCGATCCTGGGCGGAAATTGAAGCTCCACATCAAGCACGGCCGGCTCGTCGATCCGAAGCACGGCGTCGATCGCCCGGCCGACCTCTTCGTCGGGGACGGCCGCGTCGCCGGAATCGGCGCGCCGCCGAAGGGGTTCTCCGCCGAGCGCGTGATCGACGCGAGCGGGCTCGTGGTCGCGCCCGGCCTCGTCGACCTCGCGGCGCGGCTGCGCGAGCCGGGGCTCGAGTACAAGGCGACGCTCGAGTCGGAAATGCTCGCCGCGGTCGCGGGCGGCGTGACGAGCCTCGCCTGCCCGCCCGACACCGATCCGCCGCTCGACGAGCCGGGGCTGGTCGAGATGCTGAAGCGCCGCGCCGCGAGCCTGAACCTCGCCCGGGTCTACCCGGTGGGCGCGCTCACCGCGAAGCTCGAGGGCGAGCGGCTCACCGAGATGGCGGAGCTGCGCGACCACGGCTGCGTCGCGTTCTCGCAGGCCGACGTCCCGCTGCCCGACACGCAGCTCCTGTGGCGGGCACTGCAGTACGCCGCGACGTTCGGTTTCCCGGTCTGGCTGCGGCCCCAGGATCCGCACCTCGCGAAGGGCGGCGTCGCGCACGACGGCGAGGTCGCGACCCGGCTCGGGCTGCCCGGGATCCCGGCGTTCGCCGAAACGATCGCGCTCGGCACGATCCTCGCGCTGGTGCGCGTGACCGGCACGCGCGTGCATCTCTGCCGCCTGTCCGCCGGCGAGTCGATCGAGATGGTCCGGGCGGCGAAACGGGAGGGCCTGCCGGTCACGTGCGACGTCGCCGCGCATCACCTGCACCTGTCGGACATGGACCTCGGCTACTTCGACGCCCACGCCCACGTCGTGCCGCCGTTCCGGAGCCAGCGCGACCGCGATCGGCTCCGGGCGGGCCTCGCCGACGGCACGATCGACGCGGTCTGCTCGGATCACACGCCCGTCGACGAGGACGCGAAGCAGCTGCCGTTCGGGGAGTCCGAGCCGGGCACGACCGGGCTCGAGCTCCTGCTGCCGCTCACGCTGAAGTGGAGCCAGGAATCGCGGCTTCCGCTGCCGCAAGCGCTCGCGCGCGTGACCTCCGACCCGGCGCGGATCCTCGGCCTCGACGCCGGGCACCTCGCCGTCGGCGCGCCGGCCGACGTCTGCATCTTCGACCCGGAGTCGTACTTCAAGGTCGCGCCGGCGACGCTCCGCAGCCAGGGCAAGAACACCCCGTTCCTCGGCTATGAGCTGCCCGGCGTGGTGCGCTACACGCTGGTCGCTGGCGAAGTGCGGTACGAGCCCCGGGGCTAGACGAGCCGCGCGGGGTCGCAATCCCCGCTGACCGCGAGCAGCTTCTCTCGCGAGCGCTCCCCTTTCACCAGCGCGATGCGGGCCTTCGGGACCCGGAGCCGGTCGGCGATGAACGCGACGAGCGCGTCGTTCGCGCGTCCGTCGAGCGCAGGGGCGGCGATGCGGATCTTCAGCCGCGCGCCGTGCAGGCCGGCGACCTCGGAGCGCCGCGCGCCGGGCTGGACATGCACCGCGAGCGTCCAACCGCCGGCGGTGCGGCGGCACCAGCCCGCCGGCTCAGCCGCCACCGCTCATGAGCAGCGCGCGCGGGGCGCCGTCGAGCAGGAGCAGCACGATCTGCGCGAGCACGACCACGATGAGCGGCGACAGGTCCACGCTGCCGATCGGCGGGATGAACCGCCGGAAGAAGGCGTAGAACGGCTGCGCGAGGCCGTCGAAGACATACGCGAGCGGCGAGCCGGGGTTGAACCAGCTGAACAGGACCTGCACGATGACGACCAGGATCAGCAGGTGCAGGCTGTAGCGCAGCAGCTCGAAGAGCGCCCACACGATCATCGCGAGACCGGGCGCGACGAACGCCCCGCCGCTCGCCGCCGCGTAGAGCGCGATCATCTTGACGATCTGGGCGAGCCACGCCACGACGAAGCTCGCGAGGTCGTACTGCCGGAACGAGGGAATGACCCGCCGCGCGGGGAGCACCGCCCAGCTGGTGAGCGCGACCACGAACTGCCCGACCGGCGTGCGGAACGATGCGCGCAGCGCCTGCATCCAGAAGCGCAGCAGCACCACGTAGATGAAGAGACCGAACGCGGTCTCGATCAACAGGTTGGCGACCTGTCCCGGCATCGCTAGTCCCGTCCGAGCTCGTCGCCGAGCTCGCGCGCCCGGTCGTTCGCGGCCCGCACGGCGCGGATGACCGCTTCGGCGACACCGTCGCTCCGCAGCGACGCGAGCGCACGCTCGGTCGTTCCGCCCTTCGAGGTGACGCGCTCCCGCAGGGTCGCGGGCGCCTCGCTCGACCGCGCCGCGAGCTCCGCGGAACCGCGGAAGGTGGCGATCGCGAGCCGCCGTGCCGCGCCGGCCTCGATGCCGAGCTCCCGCGCCGCGCGCTCGAGCGCCTCGATGAAGAAGAACACGTACGCCGGCCCGCTTGCGGAGACGGCGGTCACCGGGTCCAGCAGCCGCTCGTCGTCGACCCAGATCACCTCGCCTACCGCTTCCAGGACGGCCTGCGCCTGGGCGCGCTGTTCAGGCGCGACCTCGGCCCGGGCGTACAGGCCGGTGACGCCCGCGCCGATCAGGGCCGGGGTGTTCGGCATGCACCGCGCGAGCCGGGCGTAGCCGCCCAGCCAGCGTCCGAGGTCGGCGAGCCGGATCCCGGCGGCGATCGACAGGACGAGCTCGGACCTGAGGTGCGGCGCGAGCGCGCGCGCCGCCTCGCGCAGCTGCTGCGGCTTCACCGCGAGCACCACGACGTCGCCATAAGGCGCGGCCGCCGCCGGCTGCTCGAAGCAGCGCACGCCGAGCGAACCGGCGAGCCGCGCGCGCGCCTCCGGCAGGAGCTCGACGATCTTCATCCGCTGCGCGTCGAAGCCCTTCGCCGCGAGGCCGCTGGCGAGCGCCGTGGCCATGTTGCCGCCGCCGATGAAGGTGAGGTCCATGGGAGCCGCGAGGAAGCGCCGATTATCGTGGATTGGCGGTCCCGCCGCTCTGCCGCAGGCCGAAGATCGCGGTGCCCACGCGCACCATCGTCGCCCCGGCCGCGACCGCCGCTTCCAGGTCGTCCGACATCCCCATCGACAGCGTGTCGAGCGCGAGGCCCTCGCGCACGAGCCGCTCCTTGAGGCTGCGGAGCGCCTCGAACCGCTGCCGCTGGAGCGCGGTGTCGGACGTCGGCTCGGGAATGGTCATCAGGCCGCGCAGCCGCAGCCGCGGCAGCCCGGCCACGGCGTGCGCGAGCGCCGGCGCCTCCCCGGGGGCGACCCCGCTTTTCGACGCTTCGCCGCTCACGTTCACCTGGACGCAGACCTGGAGGGGCGGGAGCTGCTCCGGTCGCTGCGCCGCGAGGCGCTCCGCGACCTTCAGGCGGTCGATCGAGTGCACCCAGTCGAAGCGCTCCGCGACCGGCCGCGTCTTGTTGCTCTGCAGGGGGCCGATGAAGTGCCAGACGAGGTCGCGGCCGCTGAGCTCGACGAGCTTGGCAAGTGCTTCCTGGACGTGGTTCTCGCCGAAGTCGCGTTGCCCGGCGGCGTGCGCGGCCCCGATGTCCGCGGCCGGGAACGACTTGCTTACCGCCACGAGAACTATGTCACGGGGGTCGCGCGCGGCGCTCCGGCAGGCGCTGACGATGCGGGACTTTACGGCTTGCAGACGGTTTTCGATTGTGTCCATAATCCGCGGGATTTCTCTGGTGTGCCAAGGGCTTGGCGGCCTCAGCTCCGACACAGGACGAAAATTCTATATGGACATCTCCGAACTGCTCGCCTTCGTCGTCAAGAACCGGGCGTCCGACCTCCACCTCTCGGCGGGCCTCCCGCCGATGATCCGCGTGCACGGCGACATCCGGCGCATCAACCTGCCGGCGCTCGAGCACAAGGACGTGCACTCGATGATCTACGACATCATGAACGACGCGCAGCGCAAGACCTACGAGGAGAATCTCGAGGTCGACTTCTCGTTCGCGATCCCGGGGCTCGCGCGCTTCCGCGTCAACGCGTTCGTGCAGCAGCGCGGGGCGGCGGCTGTCATGCGGACCATCCCGACCAAGGTCCTGACGCTCGAGGAGCTGAATGCGCCGAAGGTCTTCACCGCCATCTCCGAGTATCCGCGCGGTCTCGTGCTCGTCACCGGGCCGACCGGCTCGGGCAAGTCGACGACGCTGGCGGCGATGATCAACTACATCAACGAGAACGAGTACGGCCACATTCTGACCATGGAGGACCCGATCGAGTTCGTGCACGAGTCGAAGAAGTGCCTGATCAACCAGCGCGAGGTCGGGCCGCACACGCTGTCGTTCGCGAACGCCCTCCGATCCTCGACCCGCGAAGACCCGGACACGATCCTGGTCGGCGAGATGCGCGACCTCGAGACCATCCGCCTCGCGCTGACCGGCGCCGAGACCGGCCACCTCGTGTTCGCCACGCTGCACACGAGCTCGGCGGCGAAGACGATCGACCGGATCGTCGACGTGTTCCCGGCGGCGGAGAAGGAGATGGTGCGGGCGATGCTCTCCGAGAGCTTGC
>DATEDA010000113.1:0-2615 GCA_035286595.1 Burkholderiales bacterium
CGCGGCAAGCCGCGCGGCGTGCTGCAGCCGGTGATCGACGACGATCCGTTCTACGGCATGGCGTCGCGCGTCGACGCGCCCGCCGCGGCGAGCAGGTAAGCGATCGCCGCGAACGGCCACAGCGCCGCCACGAGCCGCGTCAGCCCGTTGAAGTTCAGGAAGTGCCCCTGCGGCCACACCGCCAGCGACTGCGCGAGGTACGGGTTCGCCGGCGACAGATTGACGAGCGCGGTCGCGGCCATCAGCGCGAGGCCGCAAAGCGCGACCGCCCAAGACCGCGGAAGGCCGGCGGCGATGAGGGCGACGACGGTCCCGATCCCGAGGCCCGCTGCCGCACCCGGCGTGAGCCAGGCGAACGCGCCGTGCGCCTCGAACAGGATCGCGAAGGCGGCCGTGCGCGCGACCACGGCGACGGCGATCAGCGCGAGGACCAGCAGGCGTGCCGGCTGCCCGGGATTGACGAGCAGTGCGACGAAAAGCGCCGCGGCGATCGCGTTCGCGCCCGCGACGCCGGCCTCGATCTGGGCGAAGGTTTCCGCGGTGTAGAGCTCGGCCGGCTGCGCCGCCACCAGGTCGCGCAGGTCGCCGTTACCGAAGAGCAGCGTCTCCGGATTGAGCTGCGTGAAGAGCCACAGCGCGAGGAGGACGAGGCCGAGGTCGACCGCGTGCCCGGGGCGAAACAGCCGGTTGCGCGCCGCGCGCAGGCGGCCCTGCCGGATGAGCCAGCGCGCCGCCCCGAGTCCCGCCAGCGCGCCGGCGAATCCGCCGGCGGTATTGGCGAGGAGGTCGAGGTTGGACGGGATCCGGTCGGGCAGATAGCTCTGCGCCGCTTCCAGCCCGGCGCTGGTCGCCGCGGCGAGGAGCGTCGCGGCAACGCACGCCACGGCGCCGCGCAGGCGCGGCGCGAGCGCGAGCACCGCGAGGAAGCCGAGTGGGACATACGCCACGAAGTTGGCCACGACGTCGAACCCCGTGACGTACTGGGGCACCGGCGCGCCGAGGAACTCGAACGGGGACAGGCCCTGGTCGCGCCAGCCGGCGAACGGATACAGGCTGCCGTAGCCGACGAGCAGCCAGTAAGCGCCGAGGAGATAGCGCGCGAGCGGCGAGTGGCGCGGCGGCATCGCGCGCGATTCTAGCTGCCCGCGCTATTTCTTCGCGAGCTCCGCCGCGTAGGCCTTCAGCGCCGCGTCGTCGAACACCGCGAACACGACGCGCTCGATCGACGGGTGCTGATCGAGGAACGCGGTCGTCTCGCGCACGGCGATCCTCGCGCCTTCGGTCATCGGATAACCGTAGATCCCGCAGCTGATCGCCGGGAACGCGATCGAGCGGCAGCCGTGCTCGAGCGCGAGCGCGAGGCTGCGGCGGTAGCACGCGGCGAGCAGCTCCGGCTCGCCCTGCTTGCCGCCGTGCCAGACCGGGCCGACGGCGTGGATCACGAACTTCGCCGGGAGCTTGTAACCCTTGGTGAGCTTCGCGTCGCCGGTCTTGCAGCCGCCGAGCGTCCGGCACTCGGCCAGCAGCTCGGGACCGGCAGCGCGGTGGATCGCGCCGTCGACCCCGCCGCCGCCGAGGAGGGTCGAGTTGGCGGCGTTCACGATCGCATCGACCGCGAGCCCGGTGATGTCGGCGCGGACGGCCTGCAGCTTGGCTTTGGCGGAGGCGCTCACGAGTCCCTGCTCCGATCGATGGCGCGAGTGTCCGCCTTCGGCGTCAGGTCTGTCTAGATGCCCATCTCTTCCAGCGCCTCGAGCAAGAACATGAACGCGCCGGTCTCGTCGCTCGTGATGTCCTTCGATAGGAGCGAGGTCAGCCAGTCCTGGACCTCGCCGCGGCGCTTCAGAGGCAGGGCTTTCTTTAGCGTTGCTTTGTCCTTCGCGGTGGCGCGGTCGGTGAAGTAGCCGCGCAATCCGTCGTCGCCCAGGCCCCACTTCTTCGCGAGCGCAATCAGGTCGTGGAAGGCCCGAGGTACCTTCTTCCGATCGATCTTGAGCTCCCGACGGGCCGCCTCGGCGAGTGCCTTCTCGCTCTCCCGGCGGAGTCCCTCGACCTTCTTGCGCACCGCCAAGGCGTCGTCGGCGAGACTGATCGTGAACGCGTCGAGCAGCGGCTTGCGGTGGCGTCCGAACCGGTATCGGCTCCGACGGGCGCCGAGGCGCCGCTCGGCCTCCTTCGCCGCGCGCGTCGCGCCGGCTGTGTCGCCGGCGAACAGGAGCGCATCGGCATGAAGGACCGCGTAGAGCTCCGATTTCGCATCCACGGCCGCCGCCTCGCCGTAGCGCCGGGCCGCCTGCTCGAACTCGGTCAGCCGCTCGTGCAGGAACGCCGCGAGGGCGAGATAGCGCGGTCGGCCGGGTGCGCGATCGATGGCCGCGTGAACGACGGGCACGAACTCCTCGAGGGGGCCGGGGTAGTAGAGCCCGTACATCTTCGACAGCGTCAGCAAGCAGGTTCCCAGGGCGACGCCGACCAGCGCGAGCTCGTAGTGCCGCGCGGCATCCTGGGGCTTCTCCCGCAGGCGCCGGCGATAGACCGCCAGGATGCGCTCCCGCTCCGAGTACGCGCGCCAGTCCGCGGCGATCCAGCTGGCGAGATGCGTATCCTCGTCGTCG
>DATEDA010000114.1:0-5091 GCA_035286595.1 Burkholderiales bacterium
CGCTTGCGCGGGGATGACCGCGCGAGGCGGCGACTGCGTCGCCGCGCGCACGGTCACTTCGAGAGATACCTCATCGCTCGCTCGAGCCCGTCGATCGTAGTCGGGTACATCCGACCGGCGAAGATCTCGCGGAGGATCGCGATCGACTGGCGGTAGGGCCAGAGCTGCTCGGGCTCGGGATTGAGCCAGATCGCCTTCGGGTAGACGTCGAGCATCCGGCGCAGCCACACGGCGCCCGCTTCCTCGTTGTGGTACTCGATCGACCCGCCCGGCTGCAGGATCTCGTACGGGCTCATCGTCGCGTCGCCCACGAAGATCAGCTTGTAGTCGTGCCCGTACTTGTGCATCAGGTCGAGCGTGCGGGTGCGCTCGGAGTGGCGGCGGCGGTTCTCCTTCCACACGAAGTCGTACAGGCAGTTGTGGAAGTAGAAGTACTCCAGGTGCTTGAACTCGGTCTTGGCGGCGCTGAAGAGCTCCTGGGCGAGCTTGACGTGGTCGTCCATCGAGCCGCCCACGTCGAGGAACAGCAGCACCTTGACCGCGTTGTGCCGCTCCGGGCGCAGGTGCAGGTCGAGCCACCCGGCATTGCGCGCGGTCTTGTCGATCGTGGTGTCGAGGTCGAGCTCTTCGGGGGCGCCCTCGCGCGCGAACTTGCGTAGTC
Source organism: Burkholderiales bacterium (assembly GCA_035286595.1). Classification (GTDB taxonomy): domain Bacteria; phylum Pseudomonadota; class Gammaproteobacteria; order Burkholderiales; family SG8-39; genus DATEDA01. Next base: position 662 of record DATEDA010000114.1, read on the forward strand.
TGCGGAGCGCGACCTTGATGTTGCGGGTGCCGAGCTCCACGTCCGAATCGTAGTTCGCGTACTCGCGCTGATCCCAGACCTTGACCGCGCTGCGATTGCGCGAGCGCTCCTGGCCGATGCGGATGCCCTCGGGGTTGTAGCCGTAGGCGCCGAAGGGCGAGGTGCCGGCGGTACCGATCATCTTGCTCCCGCCCTGGTGCCGGCCTTTCTGTTCAGCGAGGCGCTTGCGGAGCTCCTCCATCAGCTTGTCCCAGCCACCCAGCGACTCGATCAGCGCTTTTTCCTCCGGCGACAGGTTCAGCTCGGCCTGCTTGAGCAGCCACTCGAGCGGGATGTCGGCTTCAGCGCCGAGGAGCGTCTCCACGCCCTTGAAGTACTCGCCGAACGCGCGGTCGAACTTGTCGTAGTTCGACTCGTCCTTCACGAGGGATGTGCGGGCGAGGTAGTAGAACTGGTCGATCGATGGCTCGATCACGCCCTTGTGCATCCCCTCCATCAAGGTGAGCCACTCCTTGATCGAGACGGGGATCTTCGCGGCCTTCAGCTTGAGGAAGAAGCCGGTCAGCACGTTGCCGCAATCAGCGGTTCTGCCGCGCCATGAAGACCAGCCGCTCGAACAGATGCACGTCCTGCTCGTTCTTCAGCAGCGCCCCGTGGAGCGGCGGGATGATGGTCTTGCGGTCCTTGGACCGGAGCGCCTCGGGGGAGATGTCCTCGGCGAGCAGGAGCTTCAGCCAGTCCAGGAGCTCCGAGGTCGACGGCTTCTTCTTCAGCCCCGGCACCTCGCGCAGCTCGAAGAACACCTCGAGCGCCTCGCGCAGGAGGCTCTTCTTGAGGCCCGGGAAGTGCACCGCGACGATGGCCTCCATGGTTTCCTTGTCCGGGAACCGGATGTAGTGGAAGAAGCACCGGCGCAGGAACGCGTCGGGCAGCTCCTTCTCGTTGTTCGACGTGATGAACACGATCGGGCGGTGCCTCGCCTTGACGAGCTCGCGCGTCTCGTAGACGTAGAACTCCATCCGGTCGAGCTCGCGCAGCAGGTCGTTCGGGAACTCGATGTCGGCCTTGTCGACCTCGTCGATCAGCAGCACCACCGGCCGCTCGGCGGTGAACGCCTGCCACAGCATCCCCTTCACGATGTAGTTCGCGATGTCGTGCACCCGCGGGTCGCCGAGCTGGGAGTCGCGGAGCCGGCTCACGGCGTCGTACTCGTACAGTCCCTGCAGCGCCTTGGTCGTGGACTTGATGTGCCATTCGAGCAGCGGCAGCCCGAGCGACTCGGCGACCTCGATCGCGAGCCGCGTCTTGCCGGTGCCGGGCTCGCCCTTGACGAGGAGCGGGCGCTGGAGCGTGATCGCGGCGTTCACCGCGAGCTTGAGATCGTCGGTCGCGACGTAGGTGGGCGAGCCTTTGAAGCGCATGGAGGGTCCAGGGGAAGATTCGCGCAATTATAACCATGGTGCCTCGCTCTTCCGTTGCCGCGCGGGCGGCATGCCGCCACAATTCGCGCGGCCATGCGCACTCTCTTGTGGCTCGTCGCGCTCGTGATCGCGCCGGCAGCGGCACACGAGCCCGCGCTGGTGGCAGTGGACGTCGGGCATTTCCTGGCCGAGCCGGGCGCGCTGAGCGCCCGCGGCCGGCCGGAGCTCGGGTTCAACCGCGCGCTCGCGCTCGATCTCCGCGACGCCCTGGAGGTGCAGGGCGACCGCGTGCGACTGATCGGCGCCGCGGGCGACATGGCGGTGCTTTCCAGCCGCACGGCAGCGGCGCGCGGTGCGAGCCTGTTGCTTTCGGTGCACCACGATTCGGTGCAGCCGCACTATCTCGAGGAGTGGCGCCACGAGGGTGAGACGCGGCGCTTCAGCGACCGCTTCTCGGGGTTCGCGCTGTTCGTCTCGCGGCGCAACCCCGACCCGGCCGCAAGTCTCGCGTGCGCGTCGGCGATCGGCGCGCGCTTGCGCGCGGCCGGCTTCGCCCCGTCCCTCTATCATGCCGAGCCCATCCCGGGCGAGTCGAAGCCGTTCGCCGATCGCCTGAACGGCGTCCACTACTTCGACAACCTGGTGGTGCTGCACACGGCGACGCAGCCGGCGGTGCTGCTCGAGGCGGGCGTGATCGTGAACCGCGCCGAGGAGCTCGTGCTCCGCGATCCCGCCACGCAGCGGCGCATCGCCCAAGCGGTCGCGGCTGGCGTCGCAGAGTGCCTCGCCGCAGGGCGGAAGCTTTGACCACCGGTTCAGGTCTCGGGTAGAATCGCGCGGCCTTTTCGCCGGTCCATCCAATGAGACGAGCCACCACAACGAGAATGATTCTGGGCGCGACCCTCCTCGCCCTCGCCGCCACGGCGCAGGCGCAAGGAGAGGTGAAGGGCGACGTGCAGCGGGCGAAGGCGAAGATCTCGCTTTGCATCGGCTGCCACGGCATTCCGGACTACCGGACGGCGTATCCGGAGGTGTACCGAGTGCCGATGATCGCGGGCCAGAACCCGGGCTACCTCGTCAAGGCGCTGGAGGCGTACAAGTCCGGCGAGCGCAGCCACCCGAGCATGCGCGCCATCGCGCGCAGCCTGTCCGCGCAGGACATGGCCGACATCGCCGCGTACTACGGCACGGCGGCGAAGTGAGGCCCGCCATGAGGACCGTCCTGACGTTCGCCCTCGCTGCGGCAATCGCAGCCCCGGCACTCGCGCAGGACAAGCCGAAGTCGGTCGAAGACAACCTCAAGCTCTGCGCCACGTGCCACGGCGCCGACGGCAACACGCCGCTGCAGCCGGACTTCCCCAAGCTCGGCGGGCAGCACTACGACTATCTGCTCCACTCGCTCAAGGCCTACAAGTCGGGGGTGCGCAAGAACCCGATCATGCAGCCGCTGGCGAAGGCCCTGTCGACGAAGGAGATGGAGGAGCTGGCCGGGTACTACGCCGGCCAGAAGAGCACGCTTTTCATCATCCCGCTGCACCGCCTCGCTCGGGACGAGCGGTAAACGGCTTTCGGCGGCGGCTCACTGCCGCCGCAGGCACTCCAGGTACGCCTCGCCGTCGGGCATGGCGCGCGCGGCCTGCGCCTGCCACACCACCTCCCCCAGGCACTCGAGCACGACGTGCAGCGCGTCGTGCCGATCGCCGCGCCGCGCGAGCAGCCGCTCGAACTCGGCGCGGATGCCCGGCGGCTGATCGATCGCGAGCTGCTCCTCGATCGCGACGTGCAGGCTCAGGTGCAGGAACGGATTCGCCTGCCCCGCGTCGGGCGTGTAGTCGCGGTCGAGAAAGCGCTCCGGCTCGTCGAGGGCGTGGTGGTACTCCGGGTGAAGGAGCGCCACCTCGACCGCGACCGTCTCCAGGCCCTCGAGCGGCCGGCCTTCCCGGTATTTTTGCCAGGCGTCGAAGAAGAACTGCCGGGCCTGGTCGCGCGACGGATTGAACATCAGGGTGCCCGCGTCTTCGGCCGATACTCGCACAGGTCCCTGATCAGGCACTGCGGGCAGTCGGGCTTGCGCGCCTTGCACACGTAGCGGCCGTGCAGGATGAGCCAGTGATGCGCGTCCCTGCGATACGCCTCCGGCACGAACTTCAGCAATCGCTCCTCGACCTCGAGCGGCGTCTCGCCCGGCGCCAGGCCGGTGCGGTTCGCGACGCGGAAGATGTGCGTATCGACGGCGATCGTGTCGTGCCCGAACGCGGTGTTGAGGACCACGTTCGCGGTCTTCCGGCCCACGCCCGGCAGCTGCTCGAGGGCCTCGCGCGTGGCCGGGACCTCGCCGCCGTGCCGCTCGACGAGCAAGCGGCTCGCCTCCAGGATGTGCTTGGCCTTGTTCCGGTAGAGCCCGATCGTGCGGATGCAGGGGATGAGACCGTCGCGGCCGAGTGCGAGCATCTTCTGCGGCGTGTCGGCGACCTTGAAGAGCTCCGCGGTCGCGAGGTTCACGCTCTTGTCGGTGGCCTGCGCGGAGAGGATCACCGCGACCAGCAGCTCGTAGGGCGTGCGGTACGCGAGCTCGGTCGTCGGCTTCGGGTTCGCCCGCGCGAGCCGGGCGAAGATCTCGCCGCGCTTGCCCGGGTTCATCGCTTGCCGCCGTGCGCCGCGCGCTTCGCCCGGGCGCGTGCCAGCGCGGCCTCGACCGCTGCGCGCTTCGCCTGCGGCGACGCGAGGTTCCCGCCCTCCCCGGGCCGCGCTGCGCGCGTCGCCCGACGCGCATCGCGTGCGGCTTGCCTGCGCCCGAGTCGCGCCTGACGGCGCTCGTAGCGGTCGCGTGCGGCATCGGCCCGACCCTCGTCCCAGATCGCGTCGGCGCCGGTCGCCGCCACGATCGCGATGCAGTCGACGGGGCAGGGCGGAAGGCACAGCTCGCACCCGGTGCACAGCTCGGCGATCACGGTGTGCATCCGCTTCGGCGCGCCGACGATGGCATCCACCGGACAGGCGTCGATGCAG
>DATEDA010000115.1:0-2917 GCA_035286595.1 Burkholderiales bacterium
GATCCGGGGCATCGACGTGCGCGCGGCCGTCGCGGCTCCCGGGGTGCTGTGCGTGCTGACCGCAGCCGACGCGCGGGCCGACAACCTCGGCGGCATGCCGCCGCTCTTCATGCCCGAGGACATGGGCGGCCCGAAGGGCTATCGCACGTTCAAGCCGCTCCTCGCCGGGGACAAGGCGCGCCACGTCGGCGAGCGGATCGCGTTCGTCGTCGCCGAAACGCAAGCCCAGGCGCGCGAGGCCGCCGAGCTCGTCGCCGTCGACTGGGAGCCGCTGCCGGCGGTGGTGAACGTCGAAGACGCGGTGAGGGACGGCGCGCCTCGCATCTGGGAGGAATGGACGAGCAACGTCGCGTTTCCGCTGATGATGGGCAACAAGCAGGCGACTGACGCGGCATTCGCCGGCGCGAAGCACGTCGTGAGCCTGCGCCTCGAGAACAACCGTCTCTCGGCGAACGCCCTCGAGCCGCGCGGGGCGATCGGCGACTACAGCCCCGCGGACGAGAGCTACACGCTCTACACGAGCACCCAGAACCCGCACGGCGTGCGCCAGGTGCTCTGCCAGGCGGTGTTCAAGATGCCGGAGACGAAGCTGCGCGTCGTGGCGTACGACGTCGGCGGCGGCTTCGGCATGAAGGGCGACACCTATCCCGAGGAGGGGCTGGTGCTCTGGGCGTCGCGGCGGCTCGGGCGGCCGGTGAAGTGGACGGCGACGCGCTCCGAATCGATCATGGGCGACGACCACGGGCGCGACCAGGTGGTCCATTGCGAGATGGCGCTCGACGACAACGGCAAGATCCTCGCGATCCGCGCCCAGGCGGTGCACGCGGTCGGCGCGTACGTCACCGGCGCCGCGGTGGTCCCGGTGCTGTACGCGCTGAAGCTGATCCCGAACGTGTACACGGTGCCGGCGCTCCACGTCGCCACGCGCGCGATGTTCACCAACACCGTCCCGACCGGCCCCTACCGGGGGGCCGGGCGTCCCGAGGCGGTCTACGTCACCGAGCGGCTGCTCGACCTCGCCGCGCGAGAGCTGAAGGTCGATCCGGTCGAGATCCGCCGGCGCAACTACATCGCGCCCGGCGCGATGCCGTACACCACGCCGACCGGCTTCGTCTACGACTCGGGCGAGTTCGCGAAGCTCACCGACAAGTGCCTGGAGCTCGCCGACTGGAAGGGCTACGCCGCGCGGAAGAGCGCGACCGAGAAGAAGGGCCGGCTCCGCGGCCGGGGCATGATCTACTACATCGAGGACTGCGGCGTGTTCAACGACCGCATGGAGCTTCGGTTCGATCCCAGCGGGATGGTCACCATCGTCGCGGGGACCTTCTCGCACGGCCAGGGGCACGCGACCACCTACGCGCAGATGGTGGCCGAGTGGCTGGGCGTGCCGTTCGAGAACATCCGGTTCGTCCAGGGCGACACCGATCAGGTGCCCTTCGGGCGGGGTACCTACGCGTCGCGGAGCGCCATGCTCGGAGGCAGCGCACTGAAGATGGCGGCGGACGCGGTGATCGAGAAGGCACGGCCGATGGCGGCGCAGATGCTCGAAGCCGCGGCCGGCGACCTGTCGTTCAACGACGGCCGGTTCCAGATCACCGGCACCGACCGGTCGATCGCGCTCGTCGACGTGGCGAAGGCGTTCTACCGCCCGGTCGGGCTGCCGAAGCAGTTCGGCATCGGGCTCGAGGCGAGCGGCGCCTGGGCCGCCGACCCGCAGAGCTTCCCGAACGGCTGCCACGTCTGCGAGGTCGAGGTCGATCCGGAGACCGGCGCGGTGACGATCGACCGTTATGCCGTCGTGGACGACGTCGGCCGGGTCATCAACCCGCTCGTCTGCGAAGGCCAAGTCCAGGGCGGGCTCGCGCAGGGCATCGGCCAGGCGCTGCTCGAGGTGGTCGCTTATGACAACGAGTCGGGGCAGCTCCTCTCCGGCAGCTTCAGCGACTACGCGATGCCGCGCGCGGACGACCTGCCCGCGTTCGACCTCGAGTTCATCGAGGTGCCGTGCAAGACCAACCCGATCGGGGTGAAGGGGGTCGGCGAAGCGGGCTCGGTGGGCGCGCCGCCCACGGTGATGAACGCGATCCTCGACGCGCTGCGGCCGCTCGGGGTCGAGCACGTCGACATGCCGGCGACGCCGCGGCGGGTGTGGGAGGCGATCCGGGCGGCGAAGTAACCGTCATTCCCGCGAAAGCGGGGATCCTCTATGGGCATGACGTCCAGGAAGAAGCTCGGCGCGGCGCCGCTGGTGGGCCGGCGCGAGCGGAACAAGCTCGACACGCGCCAGCGGATCCGGGCCGCCGCCCGCGATCTCTTCGCGCGCCGCGGCTACAGCGCGGCGACCATGCGCGACATCGCCGGGCAGGCCCACGTCGCGCTCGGCACGCTCTTCAACTACGCCGACGACAAGCGCGACCTCGTATTCCTGATCTTCAACGACGTCCTCGACGAGCTGACCGATCGCGCGCTCGCTGCGCCGCGGCCGGGTGCGCCGCTCGCCGACCAGCTGATGGCGGTGTTCCGGTGCCACTACGTCGAGCTGGCGAAGAACCCGGTGCTGTCCCGGCTCCTCCTCCAGGAGCTCACGTTCTACTCGGAGGGCAAGGAGGCCAGGCGTTTTCACGCGATCCGCGCGCGGCTCATCGCCGGCATCGAGGGCCTCGTAGGCGCCGCGCAGGCGAACGGCGGCATCGGAACGGCGCAGAAGCCGGCGTTCGTCGCGCGCTACGTCTTCTTCGTGTACTCGGCGGCGCTGCGGTGGTGGATCGCCTCGCCCCGACCCGACGTGCGGCGGGGTCTCGCGGAATTGCGGCGGCTGCTCGCCCTGCAGCTGAACGGGTTGCGTCGGTAGGCGACCACGCCTGGCTACCTGGTGCGCGTAGTCGCCGGCCCGTCACCACGCAGGTAGCTCAGCAGC
>DATEDA010000116.1:0-37303 GCA_035286595.1 Burkholderiales bacterium
GCGCTCGACTGGTCGGAGTGGAGCGTGCCGGGCGCGGCGAGCCAGGGCTTCGCGGCCGCGGTCGAGATGTGCAACAACAACGGCCACTGCCGGAAGTTCGATGCCGGCACGATGTGCCCCTCCTTCCGCGCCACCGGCGACGAGCAGCACCTCACCCGCGGCCGCGCCAACACGCTGCGGCTCGCGATCTCGGGCCAGCTCGGCCCGGACGGGCTCGCATCGGATGCGCTCCACGACGCGCTGGATCTCTGCGTCGGCTGCAAGGGGTGCAAGCGCGAGTGCCCCACCGGCGTGGACATGGCGCGGATGAAGATCGAGTTCCTGCACCACTACCACGGCCGTCACGGCTGGCCGCTGAAGGAACGCCTGATCGCCTACCTGCCGCGGTATGCGCCGTTCGCGGCGCGGCTCGCGCCGCTCGCGAACCTCCGTGACCGCGTGCCGTTCGTCGCCGGGCTGACGGAGCGGCTCGCCGGCCTCTCGGCCAGGCGCAGCCTGCCGAAGTGGCAGGGGCACCCGTTCCTGCGGTCGGCCGCGGGGCGCTACCAGGTGCGTGCGCCCGAGGACTGCGACGTCGTGCTGCTCGCGGACACGTTCAACAACTACTTCGAGCCGGAGAACGCGATCGCCGCGCTCCGCGTGCTCGAGGCGGCGGGCCTGCGCGTGCACGTCGCACGCCCCGCCGGAGGCGGCCGACCGCTCTGCTGCGGGCGGACGTTCCTCGCGGTCGGCATGGTGAACGAGGCACGGGACGAAGCGCGGCGAGTGCTCGACGCGCTCGCGCCGTACGTCGCGCGCGGCGTTCCCGTCGTCGGGCTGGAGCCATCGTGCCTGCTCACGCTGCGCGACGAGTTCCGGGCGGTGCTGCCCGGCGCCGGGACCGCGCAGCTCGCCGGCCACGCGCTCCTGCTCGAGGAGTTCCTTGCGCGCGAAACCGAGGCCGGCCGGCTGAAGCTCAAGCTGAACGCGTTGCCGCAGGCGAAAGCGCTGCTGCACGGCCACTGCCACCAGAAGGCGTTCGGCGCGATGCCGGCGGTGGAGCGCGCGCTGCGGCTGGTTCCCGGGCTCGAGGTCGAGACGATCGAGTCGAGCTGCTGCGGCATGGCGGGTGCGTTCGGCTACGAGGCGCGCCACTACGACGTCTCGATGAAGATGGCGGAAGCGTCGCTGTTGCCGAAGGTGCGCGCTGCCGACGCGGGGACGCTCGTCGTCGCCGACGGCACGAGCTGCCGGCACCAGATCGCCGACGGCGCCGGACGCGAGGCGATCCACGTCGCCCGGGTGCTGGAGCGGGCCCTCGCCTGAAGCCCAACCGCGAGGTTCTCGACCGTCCATGAACGCCAAGCCCACGCTCTTCGCCCGCCTCGCGGGCCTGCTGCGCTTCGTGTTCTGGGCGTTACTCGTGCTCCTCGTGGCATCGCAGTTCCTGGGGGCAGGGGGCCTGGAGGCGCGGCGGGCGGAGGCGCTCGCGAAGTTCCAGGAGGAGCGCGGCTCGCGCGTGATCGCGCTGATCCACCGCCAGGATCGCGTCAGCTTTCTCGGGATCCCGGTCGCGAGCTACATCTCGATCGACGACTCCGAGGCGATCCTGCGCGCGATCCGGCTCACGGCCGCCGACCAGGCGATCGACTTCATCCTGCACTCGCCGGGCGGGCTGGTGCTCGCCTCGGAGCAGATCGCCGGCGCGCTGGTCGCGCACAAGGGCAAGGTGACGGTGTTCGTCCCGCACTACGCGATGAGCGGCGGCACGATGATCGCGCTCGCCGCCGACGAGATCGTGATGGACCCGAACGCGGTGCTCGGGCCGGTCGATCCGCAGATCGGCGGCTACCCCGCGGCGTCGATCATCAAGGTCGCCAAGCAGAAGCCGATCGAGCGCGTCTCGGACCAGACGCTGATCCTCGCCGACGTGTCGGCGAAGGCGGTGGCGCAGGTGGAGGCGTTCATCACCGAGCTGCTGACCGGCAAGGAGCACTTCACGCCGGAGCGGGCGCAGGCGACCGCCAAGGCCCTCACCGAGGGTCGCTGGACGCACGACTACCCCATCGGCGTGAACGCCGCGCGCGGGTTCGGGCTGAAGGTGTCGACCGAGATGCCGCGCGCGGTCTACGACCTCATGGAGCTGTATCCGCAGGCGCCGGGGAGCCGGCCGAGCGTGCTCTACCTCGAGCCGCCGCGCGGCCTCCCCGATAGCGGCGGCACCGACGCACCCGCCGCGCCGACGAAGCCGGCGCCGCCCGCGCGGGGCCCGGCGAAGTAGATCGCGCCGGGCGCCACCCGTGCCGATCGCGCCGGACTGGCCGACGCTCGCCGCGCTCGCGCTGATCGCGTCCGCGGGCTCGATCGTCTACGGCGTCACCGGCTTCGGCTCGGCGCTGGTCACCATCCCGCTCGCGACGCACCTCGTGCCGCTGCCGTTCGCGCTCGCGATGTTCGCCGTCGTCGACCTCGCGAACGCGCTGCGCGTCGGCCTCGAGAACCCGCGCCACGCGGTGAAAGGGGAGGTCGCGCGCATGGCGCCGATGATCGTGGTCGGGGTGATCCTCGGCGTCACCGTGCTCGTCAACCTGCCGCGCAAGGCCGGGATGCTCGCGCTCGGCACGTTCGTTTGCCTCTACGCGCTGTACTCCCTCACGCGGCGCGTGAGCTCGGGCGTGGTGAGCCAGCGGTTCGCGTACCTCGCCGGCCTCGCCGGAGGAATCACGGGAACGCTCTTCGGCGCCGGCGGGCCGCCGTACGCGATCTACCTCTCGCACCGTCCGCTGACGAAGGACGAGTTCCGCGCGACGCTCACCCTCACGACCCTCTGCAGCATCGGGCTGCGGGTCCTCGCCTTCGTCGCCACCGGGCTGCTGCTCGACCTGCGGGCCTGGATCGCCGCGGCGGTCGCGATCCCCGCCGCCATGCTCGGCCTGGCGGCCGCGCGGCGCATCTTCCGGCTCATCTCGCGCGAGACGCTCACGCGGCTCGTCGCGCTGCTGCTGCTCGCGACGGGCGCGTCGCTCGGCGTCCGGGCCTTGGGCGGCTGAGCCTCCCCGGCGAGGCGCGGCGCGCGCGATCCTCGCCGGGCGACCCTCGACCTACGGCCGCAGCTGGCCGCGGATCTCCCCGCCCTTGTTGGCCGGGGTGTGGACGTTGACGTAGGTGTTGCCGGCCTTGAAGGCCTCGTACTGCGCGTCGGTGAACTTCGCACCCGGAGCCACGGACCAGCCGGCGTCCCCCGTCTTCTGCAGCGGGACGGCGACCGGCCCGTTCTGGCCGCGCGCGCCGGTGTGGATGTGGGCGGCGACGGGGGACAGGCCCGTGACGGTGATGCCGCCGCTGACCGACTTGTCCTCGCCGACGGTGAACTTGCCGCTGCCACGGGCCGCGGTGGCCACCGCGGGGACCTCTTCGGCGCCGCTCAACGTGACGTCGATCGCCTTGCCGCCGGACATGCTGGCGCATGCCGCGAGCAGGATCGCGGCCGCGCCCGAACCGACGCCGAGTAGCCATCTGATGCGAGGTACTGCGTTCATTGGTTGCCCTCCTCCATGCGAAATGCGGGTTTGGAACGGTGCCTGGCGTGCCGTGCTGCCCGGGGCACGCTCTGGGAAACACTTCGGCGGGGCCGATATTCCGCCGCCGGTCGCGGCGTCGCGGGACGCCTAGGCCGGAACGTCCGGATCGAGCTGCCGCTCGAGCCAGGCGATCTGGTCCTTGAGCAGGAGCTTCCGGCGCTTCAGGCGCTGCACCTGGAGCTGGTCGTGGACGAGCTGGTCGCCGAACCGCTTGATCACGTCGTCAAGATCGCGGTGCTCGATCTTGAGCTGCATGATCCGCTGCTCGAGCATCGCGCGCTCGACTTCGTCCATCGCGGCCGTCCTCCTCCATGCGGGCCATTCTAGCCCCGCCGCTTGCTCCAGGCGAAGAGCGCCACCCCGGCCACGATCATCGGCACCGACAGCCACTGCCCCATGCTCAGGTTGAATGCGAGCAGGCCGAGAAAATCGTCCGGCTCGCGGAAGAACTCGACCGCGAACCGCGCGACCCCGTAGCCGATCAGGAACATCGCCGACACCGCGCCGGTCGGGCGCGGCCTGGACGAGTAGATCCAGAGGATCACGAACAACGCGACGCCCTCGAGCGCGAACTGATAGAGCTGCGACGGATGGCGCGGCAGCGGGCCGGCCGCCGGATTCTGGAAGACCATCCCCCACGCCACGTCCGTGACGCGCCCCCACAGCTCGCCGTTGATGAAGTTGCCGAGGCGGCCGGCAGCGAATGCGAGCGGGCTGAGCGGCGCGAAGAAGTCGGTGATCTCGAGCCAGCGCAGGCGGTGCTTGCGCGCGACCCACCAGATGGCGACGAGCACGCCGAGGAACCCGCCGTGGAACGCCATGCCGCCCTGCCAGACGGCGAGGATCTCGAGCGGGTGCTCGAGGTAGTAGCCGGGCTTGTAGAACAGCACGTAGCCGAGCCGGCCGCCGAGGATCACGCCCAGCACGCAGTAGAACAGCAGGTCGTCGAGCACGTGGACGGTCACCCGCCCCGCCATGCCGCGCGCGATTCGCAGCCGCCCCAGCCCGTAGGCAGCCGCGAAGCCCACGAGATACATCAGCCCGTACCAGCGGATCGCGAGCGGGCCGATCTGGATGGCGACGGGGTCGAAGTTGGGATGGACGAGCATGGCGAGTCTGGCGGGCGCAAGGATGCCCGAATGCGCCGCCGCGGTCGAGCGGGCGGGCGCACGGGTAGAATCCGCCGCCCATGTCCCGCGCCGACGCGCACGACCCGCTCGCGCCGTTCCGGTCGCGCGACTACCGGCGCTTCTCGGCGCTGGCGCTCCTCGCCGCGATGATCGAGCGGTCGCAGGGCGTGGCCATCGGCTGGGATGTCTACGAGCGCACCGGTTCCGCGCTCGCGCTCGGCGCGCTCGGTCTCGTGCAGTTCCTGCCGGTGCTGGCGCTGTTCCTTCCCGCGGGGCATCTCGCGGATCGCTTCGACCGGCGCTGGGTCCTGCTGCTCAGCTTCGCGGCGTGGGGCGCCGCCAACCTGCTCCTCGCGGTGATCTCGCTCACCGGCGGGCCGGCAGGCTGGATCTATCTCGCCGCGACCGGCCTCGGCTCGGCGCTGGTGATCAATCGCCCGGCGCGGGACGCGCTGCTCGCGCAGCTCGCGCCGCCCGAGACGCTGGCGCGGGCGGTGGCCTGGAACTCGAGCCTGTTCCAGTTCGCCTCGGTCGCCGGGCCGGCGGCGGCGGGAACGCTGATCGCGGCGACGGGCACGGCGAGCTCGGTGTACCTGGCCAACGTCGGCTTCGCCGTGCTTGCCGCGGCGATCGCGCTCGCGATCCGTCGGCGGCCGATCGACCACGCCGCGCGCGCACGCTCGCTGCGCGACCTCCTCGGGGGCGTCGAGCACGTGTGGCGCACCAAGCCCATCCTCGGCGTGATCACGCTCGATCTGTTCGCCGTGCTGTTCGGCGGCGCGACGGCGCTCTTCCCGATCTTCGCGAAGGACATCCTGCACGTCGGCCCGGCCGGCCTCGGCTGGCTCACCGCGGCGCCCGCGGTCGGGGCGCTGGCGATGGCGGTGGTGCAGGGCGCGGCGCCGCCGCTGCGCCGCGCGGGTCGGGTGTTCGTCTGGGCGGTGGCCGGCTACGGGCTGGCGATGATCGTCTTCGGGCTGTCGACGTGGTTCTGGCTGTCGCTTGCCGCGCTCGTGGCGGCCGGCGCGCTCGACAACCTGAGCGTGGTGATCCGGGCGACGGTGGTGCAGCTCTGCACGCCCGACGCGCTGCGTGGCCGGGTCTCGGCGGTCAACCGCGTGTTCATCAGCTCGTCGAACGAGCTGGGCGCGTTCGAATCCGGAGTGCTCGCCGCGTTCATCGGGCCGGTCGCCACCGTGGTCTTCGGCGGCGTGGCGACGATCGCGCTCGTGATCGGCGCGCTGCGGCTGTTTCCCGACCTGCGACGGCTGGGGCGCCTGGGGGGGTGAGCCGGACGGACCGGCGGTCAGTTCACGGTCGCGCCGGTGGCACGCACGACCTTGCCCCACTTCTCGTACTCGAACCGCATGAACTCGCCGAACTCCTTGGGCCCGAGCACGCTGGCGTCGACGCCGGCCGCCCGGAAGCTCGGCTGCAGCTCCGGGTCCTGGAGCGCCTTGAGGGTCTCGGTGTGGATCCGCTGCACGATCTCGGGCGGCGTGCCCGCGGGCGCGAGCAGGCCGAGCCACAGCGTCGCCTCGTAGCCGGGGACGCCGGCCTCGGCGATCGTCGGCACATCGGGCAGATCCGGCGAGCGCTTCGGCGTCGTGACCCCGAGGGCGCGGAGCCTCCCCGCCTTGACGTGGGAGATCACGTTCGGCACCCCGGCGAAGGAGACCTTCACCTGCCCCGACAGGAGGTCTTGCATCGCGGGCCCGCTGCCCTTGTACGGGACGTGGTTCAGCTGGACGCCGGCCGCCGCGTTGAACAGCTCGGCGACAAGGTGCTGCGCGCTGCCGTTGCCCGAGCTCGCGAAATCGATCTTCCCCGGCTGCGCCTTCGCCGCCGCGATGAGCTCCTGCACCGAGTTCGCCGGGAACTGCGAGTTCACCACCAGGACGTAGGGGCCCGAGGCGAAGAGCATGATCGGCGTGAAGTCCTTCAGCGCGTCGTAGGGCACGCTCTTGTACAGCCACGGGGCGATGACGTGCGGCGTGCCGGAGACGAGCAGCGTGTAGCCGTCGGGCTTCGACTTCGCGACGAAGTCGGTGCCGATCGTCCCGCCGGCGCCGGGCCGGTTCTCGACGAACACCTGCTGTCCGAGCGCCGTCGAGAGCCGCGGCGCCATGATCCGCGTCGGCACGTCGGCGAATCCCCCGGCGGAGAGCGGCACGACCACGCGCACCGGCCGATTGGGGTAGGACTGCCCGAACGACGGCGCCGCGGCGGCGACGAGCGCGACGGCGAGGGCGATGCTCACGACATGGCGATGCACGGTGACCTCCTTCGTGCTCAGGCCCGATACACCGGCTCGGGCTGGGTGAAGAACGAGTGCAGGATGTGATACGCCGTCTTGTAATTCTTCTGCTGGAAGCTCGCGTGCGCGATCCCGGCCATCACCGCGAACTGCTTGTCCGGATTCGGCAGCCGCTTGAAGAACCCGATGAGATCGTCTAACCCGGCGATGCCGTCGTACTCGCCGCGCATGACGAGCGTCGGCACGGTGATCTTCGCCGGGTCGACGAGCGGCAGCTTGGAGCACATGTCCACGTAGGTGCCGGTGGGCACGGAGTCGTCGAGGGCGAGAATCGCATCGGCGAACGCGCTGATCGTGGCGTCGTCGGCCGTGCCCGGGTGGTCGCGCGTGAAGATGCTCTGCACGAACGCGCGGTCGATGGGCCGGCGGTTCTTGGACGCGTACTCGGGAAGCTTCTTGCGGCGCTCGCCGAGCGTCGGGCTGCCCTCCCCGGTCCACACGAATGCGTCGAGCGCGAGCCGCGCCACCCGCTCCGGATGCCGCTGCGCGAAGAGCGCCGCCTTCAGCGCGCCGGACGAGATGCCGTAGACGAGGAGCTTGCCCGCGCCCGTCGTCTCGAGGAGGTACCGGGTGCCCGCCTCGAGGTCGTCGGCGCCGTTCGCGATGTCGGAGTTGATCGGGCGGTGCTTGTCGGAGCGGCCGTAGCCCTCGTTGTCCATGCACCAGGCGTCGAAGCCGCGCGCCGCGAACCAGTCCATCACCGAGGAGTCCGGCCGGCCGGGCACGTGGAGGTCGAAGGTCGGTTGCGAGCCCATCGACGAGCCGTGCACGAAGAGCACCGTCCCCCGCTTCGGCCCGCCGCCCACGGGCGGCTTCTGCCACAGGAACAGGCGCACGTCCCCCTTGCGGGTCCAGTGCTCCCGGCCGGTCGTCGCCGTCCGTCCGGCGACTGCGCTCTCGTTCATGCCCGCCTCCTCGCGTCCAGAGGCGCGAAGTCTATCAACTCCCCGGCCCCGGGGAGGCGCCGGAATCAAGCCCGTTCGCGAGCGCCTTGCGCGTGGCCGCGCGCGAGACCGACGAAGGCCCGAACGGCCGGGGCGTCATCCGCGCTCCGCCAGGCGATGCCGAGCTCGATTCGCGGGCTGCGATCGGTGAGCGGCCGATAAACGACGCCGGTCCGGCGCAGGTTCATGAGCGACGCGGGCACGAGCGCGACGCCCATCCCCGCGGCAACCAGGCTGACGATCGTCTGCATTTGGATCGCCTCCTGCTCGACGCGCGGCGAGAACCCGGCGCGTTGGCAGGCGCCGACGATCTGGTCGTGGAGCGAGGTCCCCACCTGCCGCGGGAACAGGATGAACGGCTCGTCCCGGAGCGAAGCGAGCGCGAGCGGCCCCTTGCCGCCTCGCCCCGCGGGCACCGCGGCGACCAGCGTGTCGTGGAGGAGGGGCGCGTAGTCGAGGCTGGGTGCGCCCACCGGCGGCAGCACGAGCCCGACGTCGAGCTCGCCTTGGGCGAGCGCCGCGAGCTGCACGTCGCTCGTGGCCTCCTGCAAGGCGAGACGGATGCCGGGATGGCGCCGGCGGAACTCGGGCGCGAGCTCGGGCAGCACGTTGTAGGCCGCGACGCTGATGAACCCGAGCGCGAGCGTCCCGACCTGGCCGGACGCGAGCTGGCGGGCCCCCGCCTGCAGGGCATCGGCGTCGCGGAGCAGCCGCCGCGCCTCGGGCAGCAGCGCGGCGCCGGCGGCGGTCAGCCGGACGGAGCGCCGGGTGCGGCTGAAGAGCGCGGCGCCGAGCTCGGCCTCGAGGCCCCGGATCTGGCGCGACAGCGGCGGCTGCGAGATGTGCAGCCGCTCGGCGGCGCGGCCGAAGCTCAAGTGTTCGGCCACGGCCACGAAGTAGCGAAGGTGACGCAGCTCCATTGATGCTCTTAGAGTATTACAAAGGCGATCTTAATGTATTGGACGGTATCAGTGGCCGGCCGGTACAGTCCGCGCGGTGCAGCGTGCCCAGCGAAGAGCGTCGGGGAGCGCGGCGGCCGCCTACGCCGCGCTCGCCGTGACCTCCCTGCTCTGGTCCGGGAACACCATTACCGGCCGGGCGCTGCACGACGCGATTCCGCCGGTGGCGTTCGCGTTCTGGCGCTGGGTGCTGATCCTCGCGCTGCTCGCGCCGTTCGTCAGCGGCGAGCTCGTCCGCCACTGGCCGGCGATCCGGCGGTCGTGGCGGATGCTCGCGGCGCTGGGGCTGATGAGCACCGCGCTCTACCACGCGCTGATCTTCTGGGCGCTCCACTACACCGCCGCGATCAACGCGCAGTTGCTCAACTCGACGATCCCGCTGTGGGTGCTGCTGATTGCGTGGCTCGCGCTCGGCGCCCGCCCGACCCGCCGCGAATGGCTCGGCCTGGCGGTGTCGGGGACGGGGGTGGTGGCGATCCTGGCGCGGGGCGAATGGCAGCGCCTCGCCGCGCTCGAGTTCAACGCCGGCGACCTGCTGATGCTGGGGGGGATGATCGTCTGGTCGGTGTATACGCTGTGCCTTCCCCGGCGGCCGCTCGAACTGTCGGCGTTCGCGTACACGTTCGTCGCAGGCGCGTTCGGGCTTGCCGGGCTCGTGCCGTTCTACGTGTGGGAGCTTGCGACCGGCCGTGGGGGCTTCGCGCTCACCGGCGAAGTCGTCGCCGGCATCCTGTACACCGCGGTGTTTGCCTCGATCGTCGCAACGGCGACGTTCAACTTCGGCGTCGACGGGGCGGGCGCCGCGCGGGCGTCGTTCTTCACCCACCTCGTGCCGGTGTTCGGCGCGGTGCTCGGCGTGTGGCTCCTCGGCGAGCCGGTGGGGTGGTATCACTTCGCCGGTTTCGCGCTCATCCTCGCCGGGATCGCCCTCGCGACCCGCGTGCCCTGGCGCTTGGGAAGCGCGCGCGGCGCGGGCTAGACTTCGTCACAAAGGATTTCCGAAGGAGTGAGACATGCCCAAGAAGAGCGATTCCCTTCCCCACACAAAGGAACGGGGGACCCCTTCCCTTCCCCCGAATTGGCGCTCGCGCACCATCACCCACGGCGTCGCGCGCTCGCCGAACCGCGCGATGCTGCGGGCGGTCGGGTTCGGCGACGGTGACTTCGAGAAGCCGATCGTCGGCGTGGCGAACGGCCACTCGAACATGAACCCGTGCAACGCCGGGATCCAGCCGCTGGTCGAGCGGGCAATGCGCGCGCTCCGCGAAGCGGGCGCGATGCCGCAGGCGTTCGGCTTCCCGACGGTGACCGACGGTATCGGCATGGGCACCGAGGGGATGAAGTACTCGCTCGTCTCGCGCGAGGTGATCGCGGATGCGATCGAGACCTCGGTGAACGGCCAGCTCATGGACGGCGTGGTCTGCGTCGGCGGCTGCGACAAGAACATGCCGGGCGCCATGATGGCGATGGCGCGCATCAACGTGCCGGGCCTGTTCGTCTACGCCGGCACGATCAAGCCCGGGACCTGGAAAGGCCAGAAGCTCACGATCGTCTCGCCATTCGAGGCGGTCGGCGCGTTCACCGCCGGCAAGATGTCGCAGGAGGACTTCGACGGCATCGAGAGGAACGCCTGTCCGTCGGTGGGCGCGTGCGGCGGCCAGTACACGGCGAACACGATGTCCTCGTCGTTCGAGGCGCTTGGCATGAGCCTGCTCGGCAGCTCGCAGATGGCCTCGCCCGACCCGGAAAAGGCGGACTCGGCCGCGGACTCGGCGCGCGTGCTCGTCAACGCGATCAAGCAGCAGATCCGGCCGCGCGACATCATCACCCGCAAGTCGATCGAGAACGCGATCGCGGTCGTGATGGCGACCGGCGGCTCGACCAACGCGGTGCTGCACTATCTCGCGATCGCCGCCGCGGCGGGCGTGAAGTGGACGATCGACGACTTCGAGCGCGTGCGGCGCAAGGTGCCGGTGCTGTGCAACTTGAAGCCATCGGGCCCCTATGTCGCGACCGACTTCCACCAGGCCGGGGGTGTGCCGCAGGTGCTGAAGATGCTCCTCAACCACGGCCTCGTGCACGGCGACTGCCTCACCATCAGTGGGAGGACGCTCGCGGAGGAGCTCGCCCAGGTCCCCGACGAGCCGCGCGCCGATCAGGACGTCATCCGGCCGTGGTCGAAGCCGGTGTACGCGCAGGGCCACCTCGCGATCCTCAAGGGCAACCTTTCACCCGAGGGCTGTGTCGCGAAGATCACCGGCCTCAAGAAGACCTCGATCACCGGTCCGGCGCGCGTGTTCGACTCGGAGGGCGAGTGCATGAAAGCGATCATGGCCCGCAAGATCAAGCCGGGCGACGTGATCGTGATCCGCTACGAGGGCCCGAAGGGCGGGCCGGGCATGCAGGAGATGCTCGCGCCGACCTCGGCGCTCATCGGCCAGGGCCTGGGCGAGTCGATCGGCCTGATCACCGACGGCCGCTTCTCCGGCGGGACCTGGGGCATGGTGGTGGGGCACGTCGCGCCCGAGGCGTTCGTCGGCGGCCCGATCGCGCTGGTGAAGGAGGGCGACTCGATCACCATCGACGCCAAGAAGCGCCTGATCCAGCTGAACGTCCCGGCCAAGGAGCTCGCGCTACGGCGAAAGAAGTGGAAGGCGCCGAAGCCGCGCTACACCCACGGGCTGATGGCGAAGTACATGAAGCTCGTGTCGACCGCGAGCCGCGGCGCGATCACCGATGGGTGAGTTGCCAGGCTAGTGGCAGGATAATCGCCAACCGAACCAACCCGCGCATCGAGGAGGACTCATGCTCCGCAGCCTTGCCGCCGCAATCGTCCTGGCCGCCCTACCCGCGCTCGTTGCGCCGAGCGCGGCGCTGGCGCAGCAGCCCGCCAAGTCCAAAGTGGTGTTCCAGGTCAGCGACAATGACCCCGCCAAGTGGAACCTGGCGCTCAACAACGCGCGCAACGTCCAGACCGACCTCGGCAAGGAGAACGTCCAGATCGAGATCGTGGCCTACGGCCCCGGGCTCGGGATGCTCAAGAGCGATTCCAAGGTCGCCGGGCGCCTCGCGGAGGCGCTGGATAACGGCGTCGGGTTGCTCGCCTGCGAGAACACGATGACCAACACCAAGACGACCAAGGCCGACATGTACGCCGGGATCGCCTACGTGATGGCCGGGGTTACGCACCTGATGAAGCGCCAACGCGAGGGCTGGGCCTACATCCGGCCCTGACCCGGGCCGGCCAGCCCGTCGGCCGCCTGCGGTAAGCTCCCGGCGCTCACGCCAGGCAGCAAGGGGGAGGCGGCATGCGATCGGTCCTGGTCGCGAATCCGAAGGGCGGCAGCGGCAAGACCACGCTTGCGACCAACCTCGCGGGCTACCTCGCATCGGCGCGGGAGGTGGTGTGCCTCTGGGACCTCGACCGGCAGCACTCGGCGCTGGAGTGGCTGCGGCTGCGGCCGGGCCACTTGCCGCCGATCCTCCGGCTCGACGAGCGGGATTCGGCGCCGCGCAAGGCCGAGTGGCTGGTGCTCGATTCGCCGGCAGGGCTGCACGGCAAGCGGCTCACCGAGCTGCTGAAGCAGGCGAGCAAGGTGCTGGTGCCGATCCAGCCGTCGGTGTTCGACATCGCCGCGACGCGCACCTTCCTCGCCGAGCTCGCCGAGGAGAAGGCGGTCCGCAAGCAGCGCACCTTCGTGGGCGTGATCGGCATGCGCGTCGATCCGCGCACGCGCGCGGCGACGCAGCTCATCACCACGCTGCGCGAGCAACACCTGCCGCTCGTCGGCTGGCTGCACGATACGCAGCTCTACGCCAACGCCGCGTTCATGGGCTTGTCGATCTTCGACCTGCCGCCCTCGCAGTTCGAGCGCGAGGCGCAGTTCTGGCAGCCGATCGTGGACTGGGTGCGCGAGGGGTGAGGAGAGGCACGGGATGAACCTGCTTGGACTGCGCAGCGTCGAGCTCGGCGTCGTCGACGTCGCGGCCGCGGCGCGCTTCTACACCGAGGTGTGGGGCCTCACGCCCGTCGCGTCGCCGGGCGGCGCGGTCTACCTCCGCGGCAGCGGCGCGCCGCACTACCTCGTCGCGCTCCACCCGCGCGCGACGCCGGAGCTCCTCGGCGTGACGTTCGACGCGCGCAGCCGCAAGGATGTGAACGCGCTCCATGCCGCGGTGAAGGGCGCGGCGGTGGGCGCGGTCGGTGTGCCCGCGGCGATCGCGGAGCCCGGCGGCGGCTACGGTTTCGCGTTCGTGGATCCCGAGGGCCGGATCTTCCGCGCGATTGCGGACGGCGCGCGGCACGCCGACAGCCCGAACGACCCGGGCCGACCGCGCGAGCTCGCGCATGTCGTGCTCAACTCGGCCGACGTGCCGCGCGCGACGGCCTTCTTCGTCGACGTCCTCGGCTTCCGCCTCACCGACCAGACGCGAATGATGGACTTCATGACCTGCAACGATCATCACCACAACGTCGCGTTCGCCCACGCCGACGGTGCGACGCTGAATCACATCGCCTTCGAGGTCCCGGACCTCGAGTCGGTGATGCGCGGCGCCGGGCGCCTCCGCGACCACGGCTACCGGATCGAGTGGGGCGTCGGCCGCCACGGCCCGGGCAACAACGTGTTCGCCTACTTCATCGGCCCGGAGGACTTCGTCGTCGAGTACACCGCCGAGGTCGAGCGGGTCGACGCAGCCTACCGCGTCGGACGACCCGACGACTGGAAGTGGCCGCCGGGGCGCGTCGACCACTGGGGGGTGAGCGACCCGCCATCCGACCGGATGAAGGCGGCGCAGCGGAAGATCCGCTTCGCCGGGTCGATGGCGCCCGCCTGATGGGCGAGTTCGGGATCGGCCAGCCGGTCACGCGGTTCGAGGATCCGCGGCTCCTGCGCGGCCAGGGGCGGTTCGTAGCCGACGTCAACCTCGCGGGGCAAGTCCATGCGTATGTGCTGCGCTCGCCGCACGCCCACGCGCGCATCCGGTCGGTCGACACGGCCGCCGCGGCGGCGGCGCCCGGCGTGCTCGCGGTGTACACCGGCGATGACCTGGCGGCCGACGGGCTCGGCACGACCACGATGGCGCTGAAGCGCAAGCGGCCCGATGGCTCGCCGATGTTCGCCCCGCCGCACCCCGGGCTCGTGCGCGGCCGCGTGCGCTACGTCGGCGATCCGGTGGCGCTCGTCGTCGCCGAGTCGGCCGCCCAGGCCAAGGATGCCGCCGAGCTGGTCGCGATCGACTACGAGCCGCTGCCGTCGGTGACCGCCACTGCGGAGGCCGCCCGCCCCGGCGCACCCGCGGTGTGGGACGAGTGTCCCGACAACGTCTCGAACGTCTGGGAGATCGGCGACCAGGCGGCGACCGACGCGGCGTTCGCCCGCGCCGCCCACGTCGTACGGCGGAGCTACGTCATCAGCCGCGTGCACGCGCAGTTCATGGAGCCGCGCGGCGCGCTCGGCGCGTACGACCCCAGCGACGAACGCTTCACGCTCTACGCCGACGTGCAGTACCCGCACCGCGTTCGCAATCTCCTTGCGGGCGACATCTTCAGGATCCCCGAGCACCGCGTTCGCGTGGTCGCGGGCGACGTCGGCGGCAGCTTCGGCGCGAAGGGCTGGCAGTCCCCGGAGCACCGGCTCGTGCTGTGGGCGGCGCGCAAGCTCGGGCGGCCGGTGAAGTGGACGTGCGAGCGGAGCGAAGCGCAGCTCGCCGACGAGCACGCCCGCGACCGGATCACCGAGGCGGAGCTCGCGCTGGATCGCGACGGGAGGTTCCTCGGCTTCCGCGCGCGCACGACGGCGAACGTCGGCGCCTACATCAGCTCGGAGCGGAACCTCCTCGGCACCTTCGGCCACGTCGGCACGATGGCCGGCGTGTACACGATCGGGGCGGCGCACGCTCACGTGACGTGCGTGTTGAGCAACACCGCCTCGACCGCGCCGTACCGGGGCAACGGCCGCCCGGAATCGACGTACGTGATCGAGCGCCTCGTCGACGACGCGGCGCGCGAGCTCGGGCTGGATCCGGTCGAGCTGCGGCGGCGGAACCTCATCCCGGCTGCTGCCCTGCCCTACAAGAACGCGTTCGGCTGGACCTACGACACGGGCGACTACGGCCGGAGCATGCAGCTCGCGCTGGCGGCCGCCGATCACGCGGGGTTCGCCGCGCGGCGGGAGGCGTCGCGTCGCGCCGGCCGGCTGCGGGGCATTGCCGTCGCCAACGCGATCGAGCGCGCGGCCGCGCCCGGCCTCGAGTACGCCGAGATCCGCTTCGATCCGAGCGGCACCGCCACCGTCCTCATGGGCTCGAAGAGCCAGGGGCAGGGTCACGAGACGAGCTTCCGGCAGATCGCGCACGCGCGGCTCGGGCTCGACCCGCAGGACGTCCGCTACGTCGACGGCGACACCGACCGGGTCGCGTTCGGCGTCGGCACGTTCGGCTCGCGCTCGATGGCGATCGGCGGGGGTGCGCTGTGGGTCGCGGCGGACAAGCTGATCGTGAAAGGCAAGCGGATCGCCGCGCACCTCCTCGAAGCCTCCGAGGCCGACCTCGAGTTCACCGCCGGACGGTTCGTCGTCGCCGGCACCGACCGGTCGGTGACGCTCAAGGACGTGGCCAAGGCGGCGTTCAGCCACGAGCGGCTGCCGAAGGGCATGGAGCCGGGCTTCTACGAGAGCGGGACGTTCGCGCCGGAGGCGTTCACGTACCCGGCGAGCTGCCACGTGTGCGAGGTCGAGGTCGATCCGGAGACCGGCGAAGTGAGGCTCGCCGGGTACGTCGTGGTGGACGACGTCGGCACGGTGATCAATCCGCTCACGCTCAAGGGCCAGGTCCACGGCGGGGTCGCGCAGGGCGTCGGACAGGCGCTGATGGAGCGCGTCGTCTACGACCCCGAGTCCGGGCAGCTCCTCTCGGCGTCGTTCATGGATTACTGCATGCCGCGCGCCGATGATCTCTGCGCGATCGAGGTCGGGGCCAATCCGATGCCGACGCCGCTGAACCCGCTCGGTGCGAAGGGCGCGGGCGAGGCGGGTACGGTCGGCGCGCTGCCGGTGGTGATCAGCGCGGTGATCGACGCACTCGCGCCGCTCGGGGTTCGCAGTCTCGACATGCCGGCGACGCGCGAGCGGGTCTGGCAGGCAATTCGCGAAGCGCAGGCGTAGCGGATTTCACGGCCCCCGCGGGTCCGAGCAATTCCCCACTCCGCGCGCGGTTGGCCGGTGGTGACCGGGGGGCGATAATCGGCGGTCTCTCCCGAGCACCGCCATGCCCAACCGCCTCGCGCACGAAACGAGCCCGTACCTGCAGCAGCACGCCGACAACCCGGTCGACTGGCATCCGTGGGGCGAGGAGGCGCTCGCCCTCGCGCGCGAGCAGGACAAGCCGATCCTCCTCTCGATCGGCTACTCGGCGTGCCACTGGTGCCACGTCATGGCGCACGAGTCGTTCGAGGATCCCGCGGTCGCGCAGGCGATGAACGAGCTCTTCGTGAGCGTCAAGGTCGACCGCGAGGAGCGGCCCGACATCGACCAGATCTACCAGGCCGCGCACCAGATGTTCAATCAGCGCGGCGGCGGCTGGCCGCTCACCGCGTTCCTGACGCCCGACCAGGTCCCGTTCTTCGTCGGCACTTACTTCCCCAAGACCCGGCGCTACGGCGCGCCGGCTTTTCCCGAATTGCTGGAGCGCGTATCGCGCTACTACCGCGAGCACAAGGACGATCTCGCGCAGCAGAACCGGGCGGTGACCGCGGCGTTCGAGCGCATCCAGCCGGAAAGCGCGACGCACGAGGGCGAGTTCTCGGGGGAGGTGATCGCGGAAGCGATCGGCGGTCTGAAGCAGAGCTTCGACGGGGAGCACGGCGGCTTCGGCGGCGCGCCGAAGTTCCCGCACCCGACCGATCTCGAGCTCTTGCTCCGGCGCCACGCCGCCACCGGTGACGCGCACGCGCTGCACGTCGCCGTGTTCACGCTCGAGCGCATGGCCGAGGGCGGGATCTACGATCAGCTCGGCGGGGGCTTCAGCCGCTACTCGGTCGACGCGACCTGGACCATCCCGCACTTCGAGAAGATGCTCTACGACAACGGTCCGCTGCTGCGGCTCTATGCCGAGGCGTGGGCCGCGACCGGCAACCCCTTGTTCACGCGTGTCGCGGCGGAGACTGCCGGCTGGATCATGCGCGAGATGCAGTCGCCGGAGGGCGGCTACTACTCGTCGCTCGACGCCGACTCCGAGCACGAGGAAGGCAAGTTCTACGTCTGGACGCCCGGCGCGGTCGCGCGGCTCCTCACGCCGGAGGAGTACGCCGTCGTCGCGCCGCATTACGGCCTCAATACGCAAGCGAACTTCGAGGGCGGCCATTGGCATCTGCACATCGCCCAGCCGCTGCGGGCGGTCGCCGCCGCGCTCGCCCGGAGCGAAGAGGATTGCGCCGAGCTGCTGGAGACCGCGCGCGCGAAGCTCCTCGCCGCACGCGAGCGGCGCGTGCGGCCGGGGCGCGACGACAAGGTGCTCGTGAGCTGGAACGCTCTCGCGATCCGGGGCATGACGCGCGCCGCGGCGGTCTTCGGCCGCGCCGAATGGCTCGCCTCGGCGCGACGCGCGCTCGATTTCATCCGGCGCACGATGTGGCGGGACGAGCGCCTCCTCGCCACCTACAAGGACGGCCGCGCGCATCTCAACGCCTACGTCGACGACTACGCGTTCCTGCTCGACGCGGTGCTGGAGACGCTGCAGGTCGACTTCCGCGGCGCGGATCTGGCGTTCGCGCGCTCGCTCGCCGACGCGCTGCTCGGCCGCTTCGAGGACCCGGAGCGCGGCGGGTTCTTCTTCACCAGCCACGACCACGAGAGCCTCATCCACCGCCCGAAGCCGGGCCACGACAACGCGACGCCGTCGGGCAACGGTGTCGCGGCGTTCGCGCTCGCCAGGCTGGGACACCTGACGGGCGAGACGCGCTATCTCGACGCTGCGCGCCGCGCGGTGGCGGCTTTCTACCCCGCGATGGAGCGCTACCCCGGCGGATTTGCCGCGCTCTCGATCGCGCTCGAGGAGAGCATCGCGCCGCCGACCATCGTCGTGCTGCGCGGGCCGAAGGCGCAGCTCGCGCCGTGGCTCGCCGAGCTCGCGCCGGAGCACCGGCCGCAGCGCGTCCTGGTGGCGATCGACGAGGTCGAACGAGGCCTGCCGCCCGCGCTCGACAAGCCGGCAGCGCCGGGACGCGTCAACGCGTACGTATGCCGCGGCGTTACCTGTCTGGCGCCGGTGGCCGAGATCGGCGCGCTGCGCAAGGTTCTCGAAGCAGACGAAATCGAGTAGCATTCGGCCCGGCCGTTTTTTTGCCCTGCCTTGGGAGATTCGATGAAGACCCTCGTTTCCGGCGTCGCCTTGGCGTTCATCGCTGCGTTCGCGGCAGCGCCGGCGCGCGCACAGAACGTCGACGATCTGCTGAAGAAGCACGCCTGTCTCTCCTGCCATGCCGTCGACAAGAAGCTCGTCGGCCCGGCGTACAAGGACGTGGCTGCGAAGTACCGCACCCAGAAAGACGCCCAGAAGCTGCTCGTCGAGAAAGTGAAGAAGGGCGGCGTAGGGGTGTGGGGTCCGGTGCCGATGCCGCCGAATGCGGCGGTGCCGGACGCGGACCTCAACGCGATGGTCAAGTGGATCCTGGCGCAAAAATAGCCCCCTAGCGTCATTGCCCCCCGGAGCGGGCGGCAAGTTGAGCCGTCCGCGCCAACTCGCGCGCCGAGAAATTGACAACGCGCGAAGCCTGTAACGATAATCGTTCGCTTCCGTTTCACCCCGAATCACCCAGCTCCGGAGGACAACATGAACACGCGCTTGACGCCCATTGCAATCGCCGTCATCGCCGCGCTCGGGCTCGCGGCCTGCGGCAAGGAAGAGCCTGCCAAGCCCGCCGCGGCGCCGGGCCTCACCATCAGCATCGGCCACGTCGCGCCGCTCACCGGCGGCATCGCGCACCTCGGCAAGGACAACGAGCAGGGCGCGCGGCTCGCCATCGACGAGGCGAACGCGGCCAAGATCACGATCGGCGGCAAGGAGGCGAAGTTCGTGCTGCTCACCGAGGACGACCAGGCCGATCCCAAGGTCGGCACGACGGTGGCGCAGAAGCTCGTCGACGCCAAGGTCGCGGGCGTCGTCGGCCACCTGAACTCCGGCGTCACGATCCCGGCCTCCGCGATCTACAACCCGGCGGGCATCCCGATGATCACCGGTTCGGCCACCAACCCGCAGCTCACCGAGCAGGGGTTCAAGGTCGTGTTCCGCGTCGTCGGCCGCGACGACCAGCAGGGTCCCTCGATCGCGAGCTACCTCGCCGCGTCCGCGAAGCCGAAGACCGTGGCGGTGATCGACGACGCGACCGCATACGGCGCCGGCATCGCGGACGAAGTCGAGAAGACGCTCAAGGCGGCGGGCATCACCGTGCTCGCGCGCGAGAAGGGCACCGACAAGACCACCGACTGGAAGGCGGTCCTCACCAAGCTCAAGGGCCGCAATCCGGACGCCATCTTCTACGGCGGGATGGACGCCACCGGCGGGCCGTTGCTCAAGCAGGGGCGCGAGCTCGGCATCAAGGCGGTGTTCTCGTTCGGCGACGGCGCGTGCACGGACAAGATGACCGAGCTCGCCGGACCGGCCGCCGAGGGGCTGCTGTGCTCGCAGGCGGGGATCCCGCCGCAGGCGGCGAGCAAGAAGTTCCTCGACGCCTACAAGGCGAAATTCAACGCCGACCCGATCCTGTACGCGCCGTTTACCTACGATGCCGCGAACCTCCTCATCGAGGCCATGAAGAAGGCGGACTCCGCCGATCCGGCGAAGTACCTGCCGGAGCTGGCGAAGATCAGCTACAACGGCGCGACCGGCCCGATCGCGTTCGACGCGAAGGGTGACCGCAAGGACGCCGAGATCACGATCTTCACGATGAAGGGCGGGAAGATCGAGCCGATCGCGATCGTCAAGGGCGGCAAGACCATCCCCTACAACGACTTCATCAAGATGGCCGCCGACGCGTTGTCCGCGGCCGGCGATGCGGCGAAGGCGGCTGTGGACGCCGCCGCGAAGGCCATGAGCGACCCCAAGAAGTGACGCGGCGCTAGCCTGGCCGAGGCCGCAGCATCGGCCTCGGCGTTCGCCGGCGGGAGATGTGCGCAGGCACATCTCCCGAATTCCCGGCTCACTCCCCGCGCAAGCGGGGATCCAGTAAGTCCAGCCTGGGTCCCCGCTCCCCGCTTTCGCGGGGACAAGCTTCGCGGGGACGACGACCGTCCGGTCGTCGCTCCCGCCGGCCCTTTTCTTCGCCTGGGTGGGCCGTGTTACCTTTGCGCCGGTCCCGGCGGGGAGCGGCGTGGACGTCTTCATCCAGCAGATCATCAACGGCCTGACGCTCGGGGCGGTGTACGCCATCGTCGCGCTCGGCTACACGATGGTCTACGGGATCATCCAGCTGATCAACTTCGCCCACGGCGAGGTGGTGATGATCGGCGCGCTGATCGCGTTCAGCGTCATCACCGCGCTCGCGCCCTCGGGGCTGCCGCCGGCGGTCATCGTGCTGATCGCGACCGGGTGCGCGATCCCGGTGTGCATGGCGCTCGGCTACGCGATGGAGCGGCTCGCGTACCGGCCGCTGCGCGGAGCGCCGCGCCTTGCGCCGCTCATCACCGCGATCGGGGTCTCGATCATCCTGCAGCACGTCGCGATGATGATCTGGAGCCGCAACCCGCTCGCCTTCCCGCAGCTCGTCAAGGCCGAGTCCTACCACATCGGCGGCGCGACCATCACCGACGTGCAGATCGTGATCCTCGCCGTCTGCGTCGCGATGATGGCCGGGCTCGCGCTCCTCGTCTACCGCACCAACCTCGGTGCGGCGATGCGCGCGACCGCCCAGAACCCGCAGATCGCGGGGCTGATGGGCATCGACGCGAACCGGATCATCGCGGTCACGTTCCTGATCGGCGCGGCGCTGGCCGCGGTCGCCGGCGTGATGGTCGCCAACTACTACGGGATCGCCCATTACACGATGGGCGCGCCGCTCGGCCTCAAGGCCTTCTGCGCGGCAGTGCTCGGCGGGATCGGCAACATCCCCGGCGCGATGCTGGGCGGCATCCTGCTCGGCCTCGTCGAGGCGCTGGGTGCCGGCTACATCGGCGATCTCACGAACAACGTCTTCGGCTCGAACTACCAGGACGTGTTCGCCTTCATCGTCCTGATCCTCGTGCTCGTCTTCCGGCCGTCGGGGCTGCTCGGCGAGCGCGTGGGCGAGCGGGCATAGCCGGCGGGTCGGATGGTCGACGAGTGGCTCAGCCGGTGGAAGAGGCACCCGGCGGCGCTCGCCGTCGGCTTCGCGCTGATCACGGTCGCGCTCGCCGCGCTGCCGTTCGTCCTCACCCTGCAGTTCGGCACGACCTGGGTGCGGATCACGAACTTCGCGATCCTCTACATCTTCCTCGCGTTGGGACTCAACATCGTCGTCGGCTTCGCCGGGCTCCTCGACCTCGGCTACATCGCGTTCTACGCGGTCGGCGCGTACGTCTACGCGCTGCTCGCCTCGCCGCAGTTCGGCGTCCACTGGCCGTTCTGGGCGATCCTGCCGCTCGGCGCTGCGGTGGCGGCGATCTTCGGCATCCTCCTCGGCGCGCCGACGCTGAAGCTGCGCGGCGACTACCTCGCGATCGTGACGCTCGGGTTCGGCGAGATCGTACGCATCTTTCTCAACAACCTCGATCACCCGATCAACATCACCAACGGCCCGCGCGGCATCGCCCGGATCGACCCGGTCCGCGTCGACGGCGTCGACTTCGGGAGGAGCGACGCCGTCCTCGGTCTCGTCTTCACCGGGCCGATCAAGTACTACTACCTGCTGCTCGCGATGGTGATGCTCGTGATCTTCGTCAACGTGCGGCTGCAGAACTCGCGCATCGGCCGCGCCTGGGAGGCGATCCGCGAGGACGAGGTCGCGGCGCGCGCGATGGGCATCAACACCCGCGACATGAAGCTGCTCGCGTTCGCGATGGGCGCCTCCTTCGGCGGCGTCGCGGGCGGCATGTTCTCGGCGATCCAGACCTTCGTCAGCCCGGAGAGCTTCGTGCTGGTCGAGTCGATCATGGTGCTCGCGATGGTGGTGCTCGGCGGCATGGGCAACATCTGGGGCGTGATCCTCGGCGCGGTGCTGCTCTCGTTCGTGCCGGAGATCCTGCGGTTCACCGTCGAGCCGCTCCAGCGGCAGCTGTTCGGCCGGATGCTGGTCGAGCCGGAGGTCATCCGCATGCTGGTGTTCGGTTTCGCGCTGGTGCTCGTCATGATCCTGCGGCCCGGCGGGCTCTGGCCGTCGGCGGTGCGCAAGCGCGAGCTCGCCGCGCGCGCCGAGGGGGGGCAGTGAGCCCGCCGGGCCGCCCCAAGGGCGAACCCCGAGGCGCGCGAGCGGCGAGGGTAGTCCTATGAGCCTTCTTGCCGCCGACCGGGTCGCGAAGCGCTTCGGCGGCGTGCAGGCGCTCGCCGACGTCAGCTTCGCGATCGCGCCGGGCGAGATCTACGGTCTGATCGGGCCGAACGGCGCCGGCAAGACGACGCTCTTCAACCTGCTCACGGGCATCTACGCGCCGGACGAGGGCGGGTTCACCTTCGACGGCCGGCCGCTCGCCGGGGTGAAACCGCACGACGTCACGGCCCGCGGCATCGCGCGCACCTTCCAGAACATCCGCCTGTTCGCGAACCTCTCGGCGCTCGAGAACGTGATGATCGGCCGTCACGTGCGCACGCGCGCCGGGGTCGTCGGCGCGATCCTGCGCACCCGCGCCACGACCGCGGAGGAACGCGCGATCGAGCGGCGCGCCGCCGAGCTCCTCGAGTACGTCGGCATCGCCGCCCGCGCGAACGACCCGGCGGGAAGTCTGCCCTACGGCGACCAGCGCCGGCTCGAGATCGCGCGGGCGCTCGCGACCGAGCCGAAGTTGCTCGCGCTCGACGAGCCCGCCGCCGGCATGAACCTCTCGGAGACGCGGGTGCTGAAGGCGCTGCTCGAGTCGATCCGCCGCGACGGCGTGACTATCCTCCTCATCGAGCACGACATGCGGCTCGTCATGAACGTGTGCGATCGCGTGCTCGTGCTCGACCACGGCGAGAAGATCGCCGAGGGGCTGCCCGCTGCGATCCAGCGCGATCCCAAGGTGATCGAGGCTTACCTCGGGACGGCGGCCGCGGCATGAGCGCGCCGGGCCGCCCCAAGCGCGAATCCTTGTCGCGAAGCGACAAGGTAGTCCAATGAACCTCCTTGAGGTGACGGGCCTCGAGGTGCGCTACGGCGGGATTCGCGCGGTCAAAGGCGTCGACCTCGCCGTCGAGGCAGGCGAGCTCGTCTGCCTGATCGGTGCGAACGGCGCCGGGAAATCCTCGACGCTCCGGGCGATCGCGGGGCTCCTCCCGGCCGGCGCGGGAGCGGTGCGGTACGCGGGGCGCGATCTGGCGGGCACGCGGGCGTTCGAGCGGGCCCGGGCCGGGCTCGTCCTGGTTCCCGAGGGCCGCGGCGTGTTCCCGCAGCTCACGGTCGACGAGAACCTGGACATGGGCGCGTACGCGCGCGCGGACCGCGAAATCGAGGCCGACCGCGAGCGGGTGTTCGGACTTTTCCCCCGGCTCCGCGAGCGGCGCGGCCAGACCGGCGGCACGCTATCCGGCGGCGAGCAGCAGATGCTGGCGATCGGCCGCGCGCTGATGTCGCGGCCGAAGCTGCTGCTGCTCGACGAGCCGAGCATGGGCCTCGCGCCGATCGTCGTGCAGCTGATCTTCGAGGTGATCCACGAGATCAACGCGCTCGGCGTCACTTGCCTCCTCGTGGAGCAGAACGCGCGGGCGGCGCTCGCGCTCGCGCGCCGCGGCTACGTCATGGAGAGCGGGGCGATCACGCTCTCGGGTCCGGCGGCTGAGCTCGCGCACGACCCGAAGGTCGTTGAGGCTTACCTGGGCGGGGACGTGGCGTGAGCTAGCCGCTCGCGCCTGCCGCCAGATCGGCCTGGGTGGTGAACGAGTCGGCGAAGAACTCGTCGATCGGCAGCCGGCGCTCGTGCGTGAAGTCGCGCCGCGCCGAGTCCACCATGATCGGCACGCCGCAGGCGTAGACCTGGTGGCTGGAGAGGTCGGGCAGATCCGCCATCACGGCACGGTGGACGAAACCGGTTCGACCCGTCCACTGATCCTCCGGCAGCGCTTCCGAGATCACCGGCACGTACTTGAGCTGCTGCGGGTGCTCGGCCGCCCACTTTCGCGGCAGCTCGTCGAGGTACAGGTCCTTCGGCCGCCGCGCGCCCCAGTAGAGCGTCATCGGCCGCTCGACGCCCTTCTTGAACGCCGACTCGATGATCGCCTTGATCGGCGCGAAGCCGGTGCCGCTCGCCACCAACACGATCGGCTTCTCGCTCTCGTGCAGGAAGAACGAGCCGAGCGGACCCTCGAAGCGCAGGATGTCGCGCTCCTTCATGGTCTTGAATACGTGGTCGGTGAACGCGCCGCCCGGCACGTGGCGCACGTGGAGCTGCAGGAACTCGTCGTCGTGGGGCGCGTTCGCCATCGAGAAGCTGCGCCGCGAGCCGTCCTTCAGGATGAACTCGATGTACTGACCGGCGAGGAACTGCAGGCGCTCGTTCGCCGGCAGCTTGAGGTACAGGGTGACGACGTCGTCGGCGACGCGCTCCAGGCGGTGCACGCGGCACGGCAGCTTCTTGACGACGATGTCCTTGACCGCGCCGACCTCGCGGCTCTCGATGACGAGGTCGGTCAGCGGTCTTGCCTGGCAGAACAGCGCATAGCCCGCGGCGCGCTCGTCGTCCGAGAGCGCGCTCTTCTGGTGCTTCCCGTAGTCGATCCGGCCTTCGAGGACTTTCCCCTTGCACGACCCGCACGCACCGTTGCGGCAGCCGTACGGGAGGTGAAAGCCCTCGTTCAGCGCAGCGGCGAGGATCGTGTCGCCCTCGGGCACCTGGAAGACGGTGCCGCTCGGCTGGACGGTGACTTGATGTGTCATCGGGAAAGCGGGTGGCGGCGAGGGTTAGAATTCGGCCATGGAACGGTTGCTCATCGTCGGGGCCGGGGACATCGCCCGGCGGGCGTTGCCCGCGCTCCTCGCGCGCTACGCGACCACCGTGGTCGTCCGCGGCAATCCCGCGCCGCTCGTGGACCGCGGCGTGCGAACCGTCGCCGGCGACCTCGATCGGCCCGAGTCGCTGGCGCCGCTCACCCTGGCGGCCGACGTGCTGCTGCATGCCGCGCCGCCAACCGAGAGCGGCTCGCGCGACGAGCGCACTCGCAATCTCGTCGCGGCGCTCGCGGGCGCGCGGATGTTACCACGCAGGGTGGTCTACATCAGCACGAGCGGCGTGTACGGCGACTGCGGCGGCGCATGGGTGGACGAGTCGCATCCGGTCCACCCGCAAACCGATCGCGCGCGCCGCCGCGTGGACGCCGAGCAGGCGCTCGTCGACTGGGGCCGCAGCGGCGCCGTGGAGATCGTTGTGCTGCGGGTCCCCGGCATCTACGCGGCAGACCGGTTGCCGCTCGAGCGGTTGAAGAAGGGCACGCCGGTGCTGCGGCCCGAGGAGGACGTGTACACGAACCACGTTCACGCCGATGATCTCGCGGCGATCTGCGTGCGGGCGCTGGAGCGCGACGCGCCAGCGGGGCTCTACAACGCGGCGGACGACACCGAGATGAAGATGGGCGACTACTTCGATCTCGTTGCCGACCGCGTCGGCCTCGCGCGACCGCCGCGCGTGTCCCGCGCCGAGGGCGAGCTGGCGATTCCGCCGGCGCTCGCCTCGTTCATGCGCGAGTCGCGGCGGCTCGTCAACCGGCGATTGAAGGAGACGCTGGGCGTGCGGCTCGAGTACCCCACCGTTTTCGACGGCGTGCCGCGCGGCGCGGCCGCGCTCGCATAGGGGGCACGCATGGCCGAGACGCTGCTGGTGATCTCCAACCTCCCCGACCGCGCGTCCGCCGAGACGCTGGCCAAGGCACTCGTCGAGCGCCGGGCGGCGGCCTGCGTGAACGTCATGTCGCCCTGCACCTCGGTCTACCGCTGGAAGGGCGCCGTGGAGACCGCCGAAGAGCACCCGCTCTTCGCCAAGACGACCCGCGACCGGTACGAGTTGCTGGAGCGGGTCATCCGGGAGCTGCACCCCTACGAACTTCCCGAGATCATCGCGGTCCCATTGGCCGGCGGTCTGCCGGCCTACCTCCAGTGGGTCGAGACCGAGACCCGGCCCTAGAGCCCCGCCCCCGTGCACCGCATCCTCGGCTTCGCCATGGCGCTCGCGCTTGCCGCCCCCGGCTGGGCTGCGTCCGCCGACGACCTGCTCGAGCCGGAGAAGGCGTTCCGGCTGTCGGCGCGAGCGCTCGACCCGACCGCCGTCGAGGTGCGGTTCGATATTGCCGACGGCTACTACATGTACCGCGACCGGTTCGGCTTCGCGGTCGCGGCCGGCGTCGCGACGCTCGGCCCGCCGGAGTTCCCGAAGGGCCAGATCAAGAAGGACGAGTTCTTCGGCACCGTCGAGACCTACCGCAAGCAGGTCGCGATCAGAATCCCGGTGACCGTCCCGGAGAAGGGGCGGGACCCTTCCCTTCCCGCCCAGGCGGAGAAGCTCGCGCTCGAGGTGACCTCCCAGGGCTGCGCGGACGTCGGCGTGTGCTATCCGCCGCTGACGCAGAAGATCGAGCTCCGGCCCGCGGCGTTCTCCCTCGGCGGCGCGACGCCGGCCGCGGCCCCGCAAACCGGCGGGGCGTTCGGCGGGCGTGAAGTCACGAACGCGCCGGCGATCGTGAGCGACGAGGCGAGCTTCGAGCAGGCGCTCGCCTCCGGCAACTTTCTGCTGATGCTCGCGATCTTCTTCGGCGCCGGCATCCTGCTGGCGTTCACCCCCTGCGTGCTGCCCATGATCCCGATCCTCTCCGGCATCATCGTCGGCGAGGGACGCGCGGCGACCAAGGCGCACGCGTTTGCGCTCTCGGTCACGTACGTTCTCGGGATGGCGGTGACCTACACCGTCATCGGCGTGATCGCGGCGCTCAGCGGGACCCTGCTCTCTGCGGCCCTGCAGAACCCCTGGGTGCTCGGCGCGTTCGCGCTGATCTTCGTCGCCCTGGCGCTGTCGATGTTCGGTTTCTACGACATCCGGCTTCCCGGGCGTTTCCACGCGAAGGTCACCGCGGCGAGCGCCAGGCTGAGAGGCGGCGAGGTCGGCGCCGTCGCGCTCATGGGCGTGCTCTCGGCCGCGATCGTCAGCCCGTGCGTCGCCGCCCCGCTCGCCGGCGCCCTGCTCTACATCAGCCAGACGCGCGACGTCGTGCTCGGGGGCTCGGCGCTGTTCGCGCTCGCGCTCGGCATGGGCGTGCCGCTCGTCGCCGTCGGCACGACCGAAGGGGCGCTGCTCCCGAGGGCCGGGCACTGGATGAAGGCGGTCAAGAAATTCTTCGGCGTGCTGCTGCTCGGGGTCGCGATCTGGATTCTTTCGCCCGTGATCCCGGTCCTGGCGCAGATGCTCGCGTGGGCGGCGCTGCTGATCATCGGCGCGATGTATCTCCACGCGCTCGACCCCCTGCCGCAGGAGGCCCCCGGCACGCTGCGGTTCTGGAAGGGCATCGGCGTGATCGCGCTGCTCGCGGGCGTCGCGCTCGTGATCGGGGCGCTTGCGGGGAGCCGCGATCTGCTGCAGCCGCTGGCGGGGTTACGAGCGGATGCCGAGCGCGCGCGCGGGCCGGAGGTCCGGTTCGAGCGCGTCGCCTCGGTCGCGGAGCTCGACGCGCGGCTGAAGCACGCGAGCCGGCGGGTGATGCTCGACTTCTACGCCGACTGGTGCGTGTCGTGCAAGGAGATGGAGGCGTTCACCTTCTCCGACCCGAAGGTGCAGGCCGCGCTCGCCGGCATGACGCTGCTGCAGGTCGACGTGACCGCGAACTCGCCCGCGGATCGCGAGCTCCTCAAGCGTTTTCGCCTCTTCGGTCCGCCCGGGATCATCTTCTTCGACGCGTCGGGCCGGGAGATTCCCGGCCTCCGCGTCATCGGGTTCCAGGGCGCCGACCGGTTCCTCGAGACGCTCGTCCTCGCGCAGAAGTTCTAGCGCCGGCTACGCGGCCGCGAGCGCCGCACCGCCGCCGCAGGTCGCCCAGGCGCCTCCGCCCGTCCCCTCGCTCGCTCGCTCGCCCGCGAGCCATACGAGGTTGCCGAGCATCCTCCCGCCTTCGCAGCCGAAGTTGCCCAGCGCGTCGAGCCAGTACCGCCCCAGCCAGACCTGACCGAGCCGCTCGAGCGCCAGGACGTCCAGGCGGTGCAGCTCGCGTCCGTTCACGAAGGCGCCGGTGTGGCCGTTCGATGCGCTCGGGCGGAGCGGTCCGCCGACCTTGAGCCCGGCACGGCGGAAGCCCAGTGTCGGTCCGCCTTGCGCGCCCCAGGCGCCGGAGACGGGGTCGTACCAGTAGGTGCCGTCACGCAGCGGCGTGCGTTTCACGCCCGGCATGCGCTCGAGCTCGGCGACCTCGCCGTCGCGCACGCGTACGCCGTTGACGACGACGTCGGTCAGTTGCTCGATCATGGCTTCGTCTCGGCTCTAGAACGTTGCGGGCTGCTCGGCGGCGGTCAACGGCGCATCCCGATGCAGATCCGGGAAGTAGCCGGTCGGGCCGTTGCCGGACTCCGCGCTCGCCGGCGCGGCGGCTGCGCTCGCCTCGGGTGCGGCGGCGCCGAATACCCCCATCGAAAGCAGCCACGCGATCACGATCCCCGCCACGGCGAACCGGGTCCAGGCCCAGGCGCTCTCCCCGGGCTCGCTGACGAGCTCGCGCTGCCGCCGGGTTCCGGTCATGTGGCTCGCCGGCAACGCGAGCCGTGGCGCGAGGCGCTGCGCGGTGTCGTTGAAGTCGCTCATGGCGTCAATCCTCGTGGTCCTGGTCCGTCCGAAAGCGAGCGTAGGCGGGCGGCGCGCTCGCCGGTGGCCAGTATTGGCGCGTACCCGGTGAAGGATTCACCCCGAGGAGTCGCTGAGCTTGCGCAGCACGTCCGGTGCGTGGCGCAGCCTGCCCGACAGGTGCCGGCCGAGGTTGAGCAGGAGCTTGCTGGCGAGCGCCGGATGGGCCGCCGCGAGCGCATCGAGCGACGCGCGCGACAGGCTGTAGACGACGCTATCCGCCGCGGCGGTGGCGGTGGCCGGGCGCGGCGCACCCTCGAGGAGGGACGCCTCGCCCAGCATTGCGCCCGGCGCGTAGGTCATCACGCCGCGGCTGCCGTCGGCGCCGCGGATCGCGATCGAGATCCTGCCGTGCGCGAGGAGGTAGAGCCGGTCGCCCGGGTCACCGTCGCGGAACAGCACTTCGGTCGCGTTGAGCATCTCCCGCGCCAGTACGCCCTGCAGGACTTCCAGCTCTTCGGCGCTGAGTCCGGCCGCCACGGGGAGGCGCTCGACCGGCAGCTCGCCCGGCGGCGGGGTGCGGCGACCCTCGCCACTGCGCTTCGACTCGCTCATGCTCGCTCCTCCGCCTTTTCATCGCGCCGCGCCGGCGTCCCGGCGGCAGCGCCACGCCGACGGGCGCCGGCGCGGGACCAACTTACGGCCCTGCGCGGCGGCCGGGGCGGACTATTGCCGGCAGCCGAGTGCGGTATTCACGTCGGCCACCCGAGTGTGGAATTTGCCCGGTGCCGCAGGCGGCGCGGCGCCGCGCGCGATGCGCGATCGGGCCCGGCGCCGGCAGGTTCGCGCGCGACGTACAATCGCGCGTCGCCACTGTCAACGAGGAGCGGCCTTGCCGCCCGCCGAAGCCGAGCAGCTGATCGCCGCTCTCGAGTCGCCGAGCCTGCGCGAGCTCGCCGCCCGCGGCCGCGTCCAGAGCTTCCGCAAGGACGTCGTGATCATCCAGGAGGGCGACTACGGCGACACGCTGTACATCCTCCTCTCGGGCCGCGTGAAGGTCTTCGCCACCGGCGACAACGACCGCGAGGTCGTGATCGACTCGCACGGCGCCGGCGAGTACGTCGGCGAGATGTCGCTCGACGGCGGCCCGCGGTCGGCTTCCGTGATCACGGTCGAGCCCACGGTGTGCTCGGTCGTGACCAGGGTGACGCTGCGCGACCACATCGCCAAGCATCCGGACTTCGCGTTCGACCTGATGGCGAAGGTCATCCGCCGGGCGCGCCGGGCGACGATGAACGTCAAGAATCTCGCGCTGCTCGACGTGTACGGCCGGGTCGCGCGGCTCCTGACCGACCTCGCCGTCGAGCGCGAGGGGCAGCGGGTCGTCCCCGAGCGGCTGACCCATCAGGACATCGCCGACCGCGTGGGCTCGTCGCGCGAGATGATCAGCCGCCTGTTCAAGGACCTCACGACCGGCGGCTACCTCGAGGTCCAGGACCGCCTCATCACCCTCAAGAAGCCGCTGCCGCCGGCCTGGTAGCGCGCCCCCGTGCCCCGCCGACGGCGGGGTGAATACGTCACAGGTGCCCGGGCAATGCTGCCCGCTTCCGCTCGTCCGTTCCTCCTAAGCTGGATCCCATGGTCGATCGCGGCGATCGACCCCGAACCCGAACGAGGAGACAACGATGAGCACCGATCTGAGACAGGCCGACCAGCAGGAAACGACGTTCACGCGCCGCATGGCGGTCGCGATCATGGGCGCGCTCGCCGTGGGCGTGCTGGTGATCGCAGTGTCGACGGACAACAAGGCCGGGCTGGTCCAGGAAGCGACGGCCGCGGCGCCGGCGGACGACGGTTTCCGCGACGGCTACTTCCCCGCGCAGTTCCCGACGCCCCAGGGCCTGCCCGAGGCGCACATCGAAGCGTTCTGAACGGCCGGCCAAAGGAGAACACCATGGAAGCGCTCTTGACCGTCATCACCAGCCTCGGAATGGTCGGTTCGGTTTCACTGATCGTCTGGGGCCTGGCGCTCTGCTTGCAGCACGGGTTCGGCATCGGTGCGGCCGGCCCCGAGCGCAGCGCGTAAGGCGCCTCGACGGCGGCGGGCGGTAGCCGGACGGCCTAGGCAGTCCGTTGACTACCGCCCGGAGCGCGTGGCGCCTAGAGTCATCGCAAGCGAGGCCGGGGAAAAGCATGAGATCTGGGAAAGCGACTATGGCGTCGTTCGAAGCCGCCTCGGCTTCCGAGGCGTCGGCATGGGCGCGTGAACTCCTGGGTAGAGCCCGGCGCGCGGCCGTGCGCGCCCGGATCCGCGCCGTGGCCGACCACCTCGCAGTCCGGCTCGCCGCGTGCGGCCTGTTCGTCGGGGTTCTGGCGGCCCTCCCGTGGTGGGCCGCCGACCTCCTCGCGCGGCTGTGAGGGCGTCGTGCCAGCCGGGGGCGAGGTGAACAAGTCACAAGGGGGCCGGGAATCCTGGCCGCCCGCGCGGCCGGGCCGCGCCTAAGCTGTCATCAAGATCAATTGCAGGCTGTTGCGGCTGAAGAGGGGGCGAGCATGGAACCGATCCTGGATTTTGCGGCGGAGATCGCCCTGTGGGGCTCGGTCGCGCTGATCCTCTGGGGCGCGATGCTGACGCTGCAGCAGGTGTTCGCTTCGGAGCGGAAGCGAGGCGCGGCGCGGCAAAGGGCCGAGCGCGGAGAACCCACGGGCCGCGAGCGCCACGCGGAGCTCGCCCTGGGGGTAATCGGCGCGGCGCTCGCGCTTGCCGCTCACGACGTCACGGCTCGCGACACGACTTCACGCGTCCTGGACGTGATTTGCGTCCAAGACTGCACTGACTGGATTGAACCGACCGACCGCGCGGCGGACCCGCGCCCGATGGCCGACTGATTGCTCCTCTGCCCTCTCCCCGAGGGTTTGGGCCTCTCCCTTGTGGAGGGGCCTTTTTCTTTCTGATCAGCGATGAATCTCGCCTGGCCCGAATCGCGGCTGCGCTGAGGCTTGTCGCCAATCAGGAAAGTCAAGAAAAGATTGACCGGTGCCGTGCGCGGGACTATGGTCATTCCAATCATTCTGCGCCGGAAAGGAGGAGAACCCATGGCCGATCAAGACAAAGCCTTGCGCGTTGGTGCAGTCCTCATGGTGGTCGGTGCGCTGATCTTTTTCGTGTACGCAGTCGTCTTCTTCTTTCGCAGCTTCGGCACCGGCTTTGAGATCGGTGTGCCGACCCTCAATGGCGTCACCCCGGCGAATCTAGACGCGCTGAACCCGGCGATCACGGGCTATATCCGACACCTCCATCTTGCTACGGCCGGCTTCATCGCTGCGACGGCAATCGCCGTGGGCGCGCTTGCCTGGTATGGCGTACGGGCCGGAGCGTGGTGGGCCTGGATTGCAGCCGTCGCGGCGCCGGTTGTCGGGCTGGCGGTCGCCTTGCCGATGCACTATACGGGGGTTTTCGAGCACGACTGGGTCTCCCATCTCGGCCCGATCTACGTGGGAACGCTGATCTACGTGGCCGGAGCTCTGGTCGGTCTGAAACGCCTTGTCACGAGATAGACCGCGTCGCTATTTCGCTCGGCTCGCGGGCGAAGCGGGAGCCGTTCAAGCCGCCCGCACCTCGAGCACGATCTTGCCGAGGTGCGCGCTCGAGTCCATGAGCTCGTGGGCGGCGCGCGCGTCGGCGAGCGGGAAGGTCTTGTGGACGAAGGTGCGCAGCTGGCCCGACTCGAACAGCGGCCAGACGTGGTCCCGCAGCGCCCTGGCGATCGCCGCCTTCTGCTCCACCGTTCGCGGCCGGAGCGTCGAGCCGGTGAAGGTGAGGCGCTTGATCAGGATGGGCAGCGCGTCGAAGTCGGCGATCTTCGCTTCCTTGAGGAACGCGATCTGAACGAGCCGTCCCTCGAGCGCGAGCGAGCGGAGGTTCTTCATCACGTAGTCGCCGCCGACCATGTCGAGGATCACGTCGACCCCGCGCTTGCCGGTCGCCTGCCACAGCTCCGCCGCCCAGTCCT
Source organism: Burkholderiales bacterium (assembly GCA_035286595.1). GTDB lineage: Bacteria > Pseudomonadota > Gammaproteobacteria > Burkholderiales > SG8-39 > DATEDA01. The sequence goes on from DATEDA010000116.1 coordinate 32,831, forward strand.
GGCTGCGGTAGTCGAGCGCGACGTCCGCACCCATCTGTTTGCAGTAGGCGCGCTTCTCGTCGCTGCCGGCCGTCGTGTACACGGTTGCGCCGCCGAGCACCTTCGCGAGCTGGATCGCCGCGAGGCCGATGCCGCCCGAGCCGCCGTGGATGAGGATCGATTCGCCGGCTTTCAACCGTCCCCTCGTCATCACGTTGTCGTAGACGGTGAACCAGTTCTCCGGCAGCGATGCCGCTTCCTTGACCGACGACCCCTTCGGGATCGGCAGACAGTGCGCGGCGGGCGTCGCGCAGTACTCCGCGTAGCCGCCGCCCGGAGTGAGCGCACACACCACGTTACCCGCTTTCCACTGGGTCACGTCGGGCGCCGTTTCGACGATCCGCCCGGCGACCTCGAGCCCCAGAATCGCCGACGCCCCCGGCGGCGGCGGGTAGCTGCCGGAGCGCTGCATGATGTCGGGCCGGTTCACACCGGCGTACTGCACCTCGATCAGCACCTCGCCCGGCTTGAGCGCGGGCTTCGGCCCCTCGGCGAGCTTCATCACGCTCGCGGGGCCGCCTTGGCCGTGGTCGATGTAGCGCATGGGTCAGCGTCCGGTCATTTCGCGAGCACGTGCTCGACCAGCGTCGCCCAGTAGCTCGCGCCGATCGGCAGGCTCTCGTCGTTGAAGTCGTAGCGCGGGTTGTGCAGCATGCAGCCGCCGTCGCCGGGCCCGTTGCCGATCCAGACGTAGCAGCCGGGTCTCGCCTGCAGCATGAAGGCGAAGTCCTCGGCGCCCATCGTCGGCTGCACGTCGGTGCGCACGTTCTCCTCCCCGACCACTTTCGCGATCGCTGCGGCCGCGACCGCCGTCTCGCGCGGGGTGTTGATCGTCGGCGGGTAGCGGCGCTCGTACCGGACCGTGCTCGACGTGGCGTAAGCGGCGTCGATGCCGGCGCAGATGCGGCGGATGCTGCGCTCGATCTCGTCCTGGACCTCCGGACGGAACGCGCGCGTCGTGCCGCGGAGCACGGCCTGGCCGGGGATCACGTTCCAGGTGTCGCCGGCGTGGAACTGGGTGACGGTGACCACGGCGGCGTCGACCGGGCTCACGGTGCGGCTCGGGATCGTCTGCAAGGCCTGGACGAGCGCGCTTGCCGCGACGACGGGGTCGATCCCGAGGTGCGGCATCGCGGCGTGCGCGCCGCGGCCGGCAACCGCGATCTCGAAGATGTCGAACGAGGCCATCATCGGCCCGGGGAGCACGCCGAACTGGCCGACCGGCATCCCGGGCCAGTTGTGCATGCCGTACACGGCGTCGCAGGGAAACCGCTCGAACAGGCCCGCCTCGACCATCGCCCGCCCGCCGCCCTCGTTCTCCTCGGCGGGCTGGAAGATGAAGTGCACGGTGCCGTCGAACCCCCGCGTCGCGGCGAGGTACTTCGCCGCGCCGAGCAGCATCGCGGTGTGCCCGTCGTGTCCGCACGCGTGCATCCGGCCGTCGTAGGTGGAGCGGTGGGCGAAGGTGTTCTCTTCCCGGATGGGGAGCGCGTCGAGGTCGGCGCGCAGCCCGATCGCACGCGTCGCCTTGCCGGCACGCAGGCTCGCAACGACGCCGGTCTTCGCGAGGCCGCGGTGCACCTCCAGTCCAAACGCGGTCAGCAGCCCGGCGACGACGTTCGACGTGCGGTGCTCCTCGAACGCGGTCTCGGGATGCGCGTGGAGGTCGCGCCGCCAGGCAGTCATCTCGCCGTGCAGCGCGCCGATCCCATCGATGGTCGTCATGCGCAAGCTCATACGCGGGCGGTCCGGGACGGCGCCGATGATATCATCGGCCGTCGCCCGTTCCGCGGCGTTCCATGCGTAACTACATCCACGGCATCGATCACGTCGTCGTCGTCGTGCACGACCTCGACCTCGCGCGCGACACGTTCGCGCGCATGGGCTTCACGGTCACGCCGCGCGGCTATCACACCGTCGGCTCGCAGAATCACTGCGTGATGCTCGGCCGCGACTACGTCGAGCTGCTGGCGAGCCCCGCGGCGAACCCGCACCCGTCGCGGCAGTACTACACCGACTTCGCTCGGGCCGGCGAGGGGCTTGCGGCGATCGCGCTGCAGTCGCGCAACGCGAAGGGCGCGTACACCGAGCTGCTGTGGGCGGGCTTCGGTCCGTCCGATCCGCTCGAGCTCTCGCGCCCGGTCGAGCTTCCGGCGGGCGCGCGCGACGCGAAGTTCCGGATCACGCAGCTCCCGCCCGGCGCGACGCCCGGCGGGCGCGTTCTCGTGTGCGAGCACCTCACGCGCGAGCTCGTGTGGCGCCCCGAGCATCAGCGCCACGCGAACGGCGCGACCGAGCTCGCCGCCATCGCGATTCTCTGCGACGACGTCGCGCAAGCCGCAACGCCCTACGAACGGCTGTTCGACGTGAAGGCGAAGGAGATCGCGGAGGGGTTGCTCGTCGAGACCGGCGGCGCGCCGCTCGCCTTCGTCACCTCGGCGTCGCTCGCGAAGCGACTGCCGGAGATCTGGGTAAGCGCGCGACCGGCCCCGCTCATGGCCGTGCTCTTCGTTCGCGTGGCCGACCGGAACGCCGCCGCCGCGGCGCTCAAGGCCCGGGGGCTCGAGCCCGCACGGATGCCCGACGGCTCGATCGCGCTCGGGGCGGACGTCGCGCACGGCGTCGCCGTCGTCTTCGGGTAAGCGCGCGGCATGCGTCCCATGCGACCCGGCGACCGGATCCTCGTCGCGGCGATCGCCCTGTCGGTCGCGGCTCACCTCGCGGCGCTGTTCGGCACGCCCCGCTTCGAGTTCGGATGGAGCGAGGACGCCGAGCCTTGGCCGCCGCTCGAGGCGACGATCGTCGCGCGCGCGGCTCCGCCGGCCAGGGTGGCGCCTGCCCCGCCGGCGCCGAAGGCCAGGTCACGCCCGAAATCGCCAGCGCCGGCGGCCGTGGAGCCGCAGCAACTCATGCCGAACTCGCTGCTCGATGCGCCTTCGCCCGATGGCGAGCCGGCGCCGGACGCGTCGGAGTTCGCCGCGAGCCCCGGGTCCGCGGCGGGCCCGGCTGAAGTTGCAGGGCCGCCTGCACCGGGACCCGAAACGATCGCCGAGGCGGCGGCGTCTGCTCAGTACCCGCTCCGGCGCGCGCGACTCGTCTACGACCTCTTCTACCTGAGCAGCCTGGAAGCGAACAATCCGACCAAGGTCGGCGAGGTGAGGCACCAATGGTCGCAGGACGGACGGCGGTACGAGGTCGAGTCGGTCGCCGAAGCCGTCGGGTTCCTGTCGCTGATGTTCAACGGAAAGTTCGTGCAGCGCTCGACCGGCGAGCTCCGCGCCGACGGACTCCATCCCGCGCAATACACCCTGGACCGAGGCCGCGGCGACCGGACCGAGGTCGCGCGCTTCGACTGGCCGCGAGGCAAGCTCGCCCTCGCCTGGAAGAGCGAGTCGCGGACGCTGCCGCTGCCGGCTGCGGCGCAGGATCCGCTGTCGCTGATGCACCAGCTCTACTTCCTGCGGCCGGTGCCGGCGTCCGGGACGATCGCCGTCGCGACGAGCCGCAAGCTCTATCGCTCGTCCTTCCAGCTCGTCGGCGGGCAGACGCTCCTCACGCCGCTCGGCACGGTCCGCACGCTCCTCTTCCGCCGGCAGGAGCCGGACGGCGCGGCGACGGAGCTCTGGGCCGATCTCGACCGGGAGCTCCTGCCGGCGCGCGTTCGCGCGATCGACAAGAGGGGCAACGTGGTCGATCAGGTGATCCGCGAGGCCGAGCTCGAGCCGGCCCCGCCGGACGGCAACTGAGCGCTCCCGGTCTCCTGATTAGCGACGAAGCTCGGCTATCGCGGGGGATTTACAAGGGGCCTTGGCCCCTTGTTTCTTCGGGGATGTACAAGGGGGAGTCCTCCCCTTGTTCGTACGAAATCTCTAGCTGATTCGCCATGATGCTCAGCGCAGCTGAGCATCATGGCGAATCAGAGCGCGTCTTGAGCAGCCGCGCGATGTCGCGCGCGAAGTAGGTCAGGATGCCGTCAGCGCCCGCCCGCTTGAACGCGAGCAGCACCTCGGGCACGCACTTCGCCTCGTCGAGCCAGCCCGCATGGAACGCCGCCTTGAGCATCGCGTACTCGCCGCTCACCTGGTAGACGAACGTCGGCGCCTTGAACTCGTCCTTCACCCGCCGCACGATGTCGAGGTAGGGCATCCCCGGCTTGACCATCACCATGTCGGCGCCCTCCTGCAGGTCGAGTCCGACCTCCCAGAGCGCCTCGTCGGAGTTCGCCGGGTCCATCTGATAGGTGAGCTTGTTGCCAGGCCCGAGCGCCGCAGCCGAGCCGACCGCGTCGCGGAACGGGCCGTAGAACCCCGACGCGTACTTCGCCGAGTAGGCCATGATCCGCGTGTGGATGAGCTTGCGCGCCTCGAGCGCGGCGCGGATCGCGCCGATGCGCCCGTCCATCATGTCGGACGGCGCGACGATGTCGACGCCCGA
>DATEDA010000117.1:0-7166 GCA_035286595.1 Burkholderiales bacterium
CCGATCGCGTGGGTCGGCACCTGGCCGGTGATGATGACCATCGGGATCGAATCCATGTAGGCCGTGGCGATCCCGGTGACGGCGTTCGTCACGCCGGGGCCCGAAGTGACCAGGCAGACGCCGACCTTGTTGCTCGCCCGCGAGTAGCCGTCCGCCGCGTGGGCGGCCCCCTGCTCGTGCCGGACGAGAACATGCTTGACCTTGTCCTGCTTGAACAGCTCGTCGTAGATGAAGAGCACTGCGCCGCCGGGGTAGCCGAAAACGACCTCCACCCCTTCGGCCTGCAGGCAACGGATGACGATCTCGGCACCGGTGAGTTCGGGGGCGGCCACCCGCGCCGTTGGGTCCAGGCGATCCATGCAAGTCCCTATTTCGTTGAATATTTGACGAAAACGATAGAAGGTAAAGGCTCGGTGCAGTTTGGTCAAGCCTCCGCCGGTGGCGGGTCCGCCGACCTGCGCCGGGGGATCTACAGGGGGGCTGGTCGCATCCCCAACTTTCGTTGGGGCCCCCGCTCCGCCGCGCCAGCCGCCCCTTGTTCGTACGAGAGAATTTCCCTCGGCCAAGAGGCCGAGGGAGGTTTGATAACATGCCGCGCCACCCACCAGCGGGTCGTGCGCCTGGCTCGCGCACCCCACAACAAGGACGCCCCCCTGGCCTCGCGCAGCGAACTCTCCGACTTCCTCATCGGCGTCGAACGGCGGGCATTCAAGCAGGCCCTGTTCGCCGTCCGCGACGAGGAGGCCGCCCTGGACATCGTGCAGGACGCAATGCTCCGCCTTGCGGAGAAGTACGGGGCCAAGCCGCCCGCCGAGCTGCCGCTCCTCTTCCAGCGCATCCTGCAGAACGCGATCCGTGACTTTTTCCGCAGGCGAAAGGTCCGGTCGCTGTGGATCACCCTGCTCTCCGCGCTGACGCCGCATCGCGACGACGACGACGCGGACCCGCTGGAAACTTTGGAAAGCGTGGCCGGTCCTACCCACCAGCGCGGCCCAGAAGCCCAGGTCGAGCAGGTACAATTACTTGATTTGATTGAGACAGAAATCAAGAAGCTGCCGGCCCGTCAACGCGAGGCGTTCCTGCTCCGTTACTGGGAAGAACTCGACGTCGCCGAAACCGCTGCCGTGATGGGGTGCTCGGAGGGCAGCGTGAAAACGCATTGTTCGCGCGCCGCGCACGCCTTGGCGGGCGCGCTCAAGGCCAAAGGCATCGAGCTGTGAACGAGCCGTTGCTTGCCCGCAAAATCAAGGACGCGCTTGACGCCGGCCTGAAGGTCTCGGCGGAAGCCTCCGCGCGCCTCGTGGCCGCGCGGGAGCGGGCGCTGGAGCGCCATCGCGCGCCGACCCCCGAGATGGCGTTCGCCGGCGGCGGGCGCACCGCAACCCGGCTCGCCGGCCCTGCCCAGCGGCTCACCCGCCTCCTCCTGCCCATCGCCTTCCTCGGTGTGGCGCTGGTCGGCCTGCATCAATGGCAAGAGCACCAGCGTGCAACGCGCATTGCGGCCCAGCAAGCCGCAGAGATCGAAGAGACCGATGCCCGGCTGCTGACGGGCGACCTCCCCATCAAGGCCTATCTCGACGAGGATTTCCAGGCATGGCTAAAGCGCTCATCGGAATAGCCCTTTGGCTCTGCCTCGGAGTCTCGCTCGCGCACGCCCAAACCGCCAAGCAGAACCCGACCTGGGATCAGCTGACCGACGCCCAGCAGCGCATCCTCGCCCCGATCGAGAGCGCATGGGAGGCGCTGGACCCGCCGCGCAAGCGCAAGTGGCTTGGAATCGCGCAGCGCTACCCGAAGATGTCGCCTAAGGCGCAGGCGCGGCTCCAGCGGCGCATGCAGGAATGGGTGAGCCTCACCCCCGAGCAGCGCAGCGCAGCGCGCGACAAGTACAAGGAATTCGGGGAGCTCCCTGCGGTCCGCGAGAAGTGGGAGGAGTACAAGCAGGCGCGCGCCGCGGAGGATGCCCAGAAGGCCGGTGAAGCCGCAGCCGAGCCGGCCCCCGAGGGTACCTCCGAGACGGCGACCGAGACTCCCGCGGCGTTCGAGGGCACGAACCCGTCCGGAGCCACCGGGCTCCAGCAGCAGCAGTAGTCGCCTTCGCCCCGTGGCGCCCGAGGAGCCCCAGGCGCCCGCGTGGCGTCATCCCTCGCTCGCACGCCGGCTCGCGGCCATGGCGTACGAGTCGCTGATCGTCGCGGCGATCCTGCTCGTCGCGAGCCTGGCCTTCATGGGCGCCACGACCTCCCGCCTGGAGGGGCCGGCGCGGCACCTCTTCCAGGCCTACCTCTTCCTGGTTCTCGGGCTCTACTTCGTGTGGTGTTGGCGGCGCGGGGGCCAGACGCTCCCGATGAAAGCCTGGAAGCTGCGCGTGGTCCGTCGGGATGGCGGACGGCTCGACACGCCGCGCGCGGTGTTGCGCTACGTGCTTGCAGCGCTGGCCCTCGGCGCAAGCGTAGTGGCCGCAGCCGTGCTCTGGCGCGAGCCCGGGACGCGGCTCGCGTGGCTCGCCCTCGCCCCGGGCGCCCTCACGGTTCTATGGAGCCTCGTGGACGCCGAACGGCAGTTCCTGCACGACCGGCTCGCGGGAACCAGGCTCGTGATGAGCGACGGGTAATCGGCGCGCGACGTTGGGCCCTCAGCGCCTCTCGACCCACCACATCATCACGATCCCGGTAAGGAGAAAGGCCGCGCTCGGAGCGGCCGCGGCAACGAAAGGTGGCCACCGGTCGAGGACGGCGAGGTGCGAGAACAGGGCGTTCAGGAAATGGAACAGGACCCCCAGCATCAGTCCGGCGAAGACCTTCACCCCGACGCCGCCGGTGCGTACCTGGATGTAAGCAAAGGGAAGCGCTAGCGCCATCATCACGAGCGCCGCGAACGGGTAGATGAGCTTCTTCCAGAACGCGATCTCGTAGCGCTCGGTGCGCTGCTTGTTCGCGGCCAGGTGCTGGATGTACTGGTACAGGCCCCAGGCCGGCAGCTTCTCCGGAACCACCAGCAGCACCGACAGCATGTCCGGCGTCAACACCGACACCCAGTCGACCGAGGCTTGAGACCTGACCGTGGCGCCCGCATCGTTGAACTGGGTCTCCAGCACGTCCGACAGCCGCCAGGTGTTCGCGCCGACGTACCGGCCGGTCGCGGCCTGGCTGATCGAGAGCAGGCGAAAGTCCTTGTCGAACTCGTAGATCTTGACGCTCTTCAGCGTCGTGTCCGGCAGCACTTGGCCGACGTTGACGAACTGGGTGTCCGACTTGACCCACACCCCGGTGCGGAGCTCGGAGCCGACCGCCGACCCGAGCCGGTCGAGCCGGAGCCGCTGGGCGGCGCGCTCGGCCTCCGGCGCGATCAGCTCACCGACCAGGACCGTCAGCAGGACGAACACGATGCCGATCCGTGCGAGCGTTCCGGCGGCCTGCAGCGGCGAGAGCCCCGATACGCGCATCACCGTGTACTCGGAGTTCGCCGCGAGCATCGCCAGCACCACCAGCGTGCCGATCAGCACCGCGATCGGAAAGAGCTCGTAGGCGTGGCCGGGCGCGACGAGCGCGACGAACAGGAAGACCTGCGGCAGGCGATACGCGCCCCGGCCGACGTCGTCCAGCTCGTTCAGCAGATCGAAGAACGCGAAAACCCCGAGGAACGCGACGAACGCGAACGCGGTCGCCTTGTAGATCTCGCGGGCGAGATAGCGCGTGACCGTCCTCATCGCCGCAACCACAGCTTGAAGCCGAGCGTGTTGCGCCAGAGGAACAGGAACATCGTCAGCGCGAACATCGCGGCGTGCAGGACCCACCACCCGATCTCGAAGCGGACCCGGCCCTGGGCCACCCAGGCCTGCAGGATGCCCTGCAGGTTGCTGTACACCATGTACGCGAGCACCGCGAAGATCAGGTTCACCGACCGGCTCGCTCGCGGGTTCACGAACGCGAGCGGGATCGCGAGGAGCGCAAGGTTGAGCGCGACGAACGGCAGCCCGATCCGCCACATCAGCTCTCCGCGCAGCTCGCCGCTCTTGGCGCCCAGCAGCTCCAGCGTCGGGACGGTTTTCGGATGGCGTCCGCGGACCGGCACCTCCCGCGCCTGGATGCGCTGCGCGAAGCGCTCGAACTCGACGACGCGGTACTCGCCGGTGCCGGGAATTCCGTCGTACTGCCGTCCGTTCAGGAGCACCGCGAACCGGTCGCCGTTGTCGGCCTTCTCGATGAAGCCCTCGCGGCTGACGAGGACGCCGCTCCGCCCGCGACGGTTGCTGGCGACGAAGATGTTGCGCACCAGCCCCTCCTCGCCGTCCACGCCCTCGACGAAGAACACCCGCTCGGCGTTCGACGACTCGCGGAACACGCCAGGCGCGATCCGCGACACCTCCTCGCGGTTCTCGAGCGTGCGCCGGTAGTCCTGGGCGCGCTGGTTCGCCCAGGGCGTGAGGAAGAGCGCGAGCAGCGTGACGAGCAGCACGATCGGCACTGCGAAGGCGATCACCGGCCGCACCCAGGCGGCGAGCGATACGCCGGCGGTCGACCAGACGACCATCTCGGAGTCGCGGTAGCTGCGGGAGACTGCCATCAGCACCGACACGAACAGCGTCAGCGCGAGCAGCACCGGGAGGTAGTTGAGCGCCGTGAAACCGATCAGCGCGACGATCGCATCGGTCGGGATCTTGCCGCCGGCCGCGCGCGAGAGCATCCGCACCAGCTGCCCCGTCACCACGAGCGCGAACAGCACCGAGAACGTGGCGGCGGCGTACCCGCCGAGCTCGCGCAGCAGTGAGCGCTGGAAGATCACTCGGCGACCGGGCGGCGGCGTGGACGGGGGGGCGCGACCATCGGGTCCCGCCCCTTCCTCCCGGAGCGCGGGCGGCGAGCGGACATGCTTTGACGCGGGTGATTCGGTGCGTGGATAATCAGCCTCGCCGCGACGAGCATCGAACGAAGCCACGCATGCAAATGCCGCCCGACTTTAGCACGAAAATCCTCGCGCCGGAGACGGCCGCCGCGCCTTGCGTAGCGGTCGGCGTGTTCGAGTCGCGCAAGCTCTCGGCCGCGGCGGACGCCCTCGATCGCGCGGCGCGCGGCGCGCTGCGCACGGTGCTCAAGGGCGGCGACATGGAGGGCAAACTCGGCACGACGCGCCTCCTCTACAAGATTCCCAGCCTACGCGCCGAGCGCGTCCTGCTCGTCGGTCTCGGCAAGGAGTCGGAGTTCGGGCCGAAAGCGTACCGCGATGCCGTCCGGGCCGCGACCGGCGCCGCCGCCGACACCGGCGCCGCCGAGGCGGTGCTCTACTTCGTCGAGCTGCCGGTCGTCGATCACGACATCGCCTGGCGCGCGCGTCACGCCGTGCTCGTCGCGGCCGAGGTGCTGTACCGCTTCGAGGCGATGAAGAGCAAGAAGAGCCCGGCGCGTGCGCTGAAGCGCATCACGCTCGCGCTGGCGCGGAAGTCGGGCGAAGCCGGCGCCGCCCGCGGGCTCGCGGAGGGCCGCGCGACCGCCGCCGGGATGGCGCTCGCCAAGGACCTCGGCAATCTGCCCGGGAACGTCTGCACCCCGACCTACCTCGCCGACGCGGCGGGAAAGCTCGCGCGCCAGTGGAAGCTCGGCGTCGACGTGCTCGAGCGCCGCGCGATGGAAAAGCTCGGCATGGGGGCGCTCCTCTCGGTGGCGAAGGGCTCGCACCAGCCCCCCAAGTTCATCGAGCTGCGCTACCGCGGCGGCCCGAAAGGCGCAAAGCCCATCGTGCTCGTCGGCAAGGGCATCACCTTCGACACCGGCGGCATCTCGCTGAAGCCGGCGGCCGAGATGGACGAGATGAAGTTCGACATGTGCGGCGCCGCGAGCGTGCTCGGCACCCTGCGCACGGTCGCCGAGCTCGAGCTCGAGCTGAACGTCGTCGGGCTTGTTCCGACGACCGAGAACATGCCGGGTGGCCTCGCGTCCAAGCCGGGGGACATCGTCTCCAGCATGTCGGGACAGACGATCGAGATCCTGAACACCGACGCCGAGGGGCGCCTGATCCTCTGCGACGCGCTCACCTATGCCGAGCGCTTCGATCCGGTCGCGGTCGTTGACGTCGCGACGCTCACCGGCGCATGCGTCGTCGCGCTCGGCCACGTCGCGAGCGGCCTGTATTCGAACCGCAACGAGCTCGCCGAGGAGCTCCTCGAGGCGGGGCGCGAGGCGTGGGATCGCGCGTGGCACATGCCGCTCTGGGACGATTATCAGGAGAGCCTCAAGAGCCCGTTCGCGGATGTCGCCAACATCGGGGGGCGCCCCGCCGGCAGCGTGACGGCGGCGTGCTTCCTGTCCCGCTTCGCGGACAAGTACGCCTGGGCCCACCTCGACGTCGCGGGCACGGCGTGGATCTCGGGCAAGAACAAGGGCGCGACCGGGAGGCCGGTGCCGCTGCTGACCACGTTCCTGCTGAACCGGGCGGCGAGAGCGTGAGCGCCCGATGACGCGCATCGACTTCTACGTCGACGCCGACGATCGGATGCGGGTCGCCTGCCGCCTGGCCGCCAAGGCGGTCGCCCAGGAGCTGCGCGTCCTCATCTACGCGCCCGACGGCGAGGTGGCGGCCGCGCTCGACCGGCTGATGTGGACCACCCCGGCCATCGGCTTCGTGCCGCACGTCATGGCCGAGCACCGGCTCGCCGCCGAGACGCCAGTCGTGATCGCACGCGACGATGGCGATTTGCCGCACGACGAAGTGCTCGTCAACCTCGCGCGCGAATCCCCGCGCTCATTTGCGCGCTTCCAGCGGCTGGTCGAGATCGTGTCGTGCGACGACGAAGACCGGCGCGCGGCCCGCGAGCGGTACCGCTTCTACCGCGACCGGGGGTACGAGATTCGCACGCATAGCCTTGCCGAGCGGACGCAGGCCGGCGTCGATGGCTGATCCCGACGTCCTCGGCAAGGCCGACGCGCTCCTCCAGCGCCACCGTGCTGCGCGGGCAGCGAAAGCACCCGAGCCGCCGGTCGATTTTCCGGTGCTGACCGAGGTCGTCCAGGAGGCGCCCGCGGCCCAAGCCGCGGCCGCGCCGCTGAGCGAAGCCGAGCTCGTCCAGATCGAGCGCGATCTGCGCCTGGAGCTCCTGGGCCTGCTCGGGCCGGAATTCGAGCGCCTGGTGGAAGCCAAGGTGCACGAACGCCTCGGGGCGAAGGTCGACG
>DATEDA010000118.1:0-69657 GCA_035286595.1 Burkholderiales bacterium
CGCGAGCGTCGGGCCATGAGAAGAAACAGGATCACGGTGACGGTCAGGGTCGCGATCACCAGCAGGAGCGCCAGCGACTCCCACGTGCTCCTGTCGATTCCGATCCGCGTCATCAGGCTGCGTTGGCGCTCGGGGTTGTAGCCCAGCACCCAGACGTTCCACTTGTGCGCCACCGCCTCCCACTGGTGGCGGAGGCTCCGCAGCCACTCCAGCTCGGCACGCAGCATGAGCGACTGCTCGCCCTCGCGCACCGAGCGCGCAAGCCCGGCTTCGACGCGGCCCGGCGCCGCCGTCGCGGTCGGATCGACGCGCACCCAGCCGCGGCCGCGCAGGTACACCTCGACCCAGGCGTGCGCGTCGGACTGGCGCACGATCATGTAGCCATCGACCGGGTTCACCTCGCCGCCCTGATAGCCGGTCACGATCCGCGCCGGCACGCCGGCGGCGCGCATGAGCACCGCGAACGCGGAGGAGAAGTGCTCGCAGAATCCGCTCCTGGTCTGAAACAGGAAATCGTCGATCGAGTCGCGGCCGAGCGGCGGCGGTGCGAGCGTGTACTCGAGCCCGCCGCGCCGGAACCAGTCGACGGCGGCGGCGACGACGCGCTCGTCGGTCCGGGCTCCGTGGCGCCAGCTCTGCGCGAGCGCCACTGCGCGCGGATTGAAACCTTCGGGGAGCGCGCGCGCCGCGGCGAGCTCCTCCGGAGTCGCGCCGCCGGTCGCCCGGTATTCCAGGAACGAGCTCATCTCGTAGCGTATCCGGGTGCGGACGGGCCGGCGCGCGATCAGCTGGAAGTCGCCGGTGGCACCGGCGTCCGGCGGAACCCTGGCCGCCATCTCCAGGGCGAAGAGCCACTGCCGCTCGTGCGGCTCGAGCGTCACCGTGTAGAAGATCGCGGTGCCGATCGGCTCGAACCGCGCGAACTCGGAGACGCGAACGTCGCCCGCACGCCAGGTGCGGCCGTCGAACTGCCAGAACACCGGCCCGCGCCAGTACAGGCGCTTGCGCTCCGGCGGCTGGCCGTCGAAGCTCGCCCGGAAGGCGACCGCGTCCGACTGCGAGAGCAGGCTGATGTTGCCGGGCGTCATCGAGTCGGAGAGCCCGGTCGTCGCCCCGAATGCGTCCACCGGCACGCCCCACATCGGCCCCTGCACGCGCGGGAACAGGAAGAACGTGATGACCATGACCGGCACGCCCTGCGCGAGGAGCACGGTCGCCAGCCTTGCCGCCTCCCGGAGCGGGCGCCGCGGACCGTGGATGGCGACGAGGCTCGCGGTGAGCGCGATCGCGGTGGCGAGCATGAGCGCCGCAGTGGCGACCGTCTGGCTGTAGAAGAAGCTCGTGAGCGCGAGGAAGTAGCAGAGGAAGGTCACGATCACCGCGTCGCGGCGGGTCTTCGTCTCCATCAGCTTGAGCGACAGGAACAGCACGAGCAGCGCGACGCCGGCGTCGCGCCCGATGATCGTGCGGTAGTTCAGGTAGATGGCGCCCATGCCGCAGACGACCAGCACCGTCAGCAGCCACCGCCGCGGGAGCCGCTCGTTCCTCCAGGCCGCCCAACTGCGCCACGCGAGCATCGCGGTCGCGAGCAGCGTCACCCACCACGGCAGGCGGAGCGCGTGCGGCGCGGCGGTGAGCGCGACGCTCGTCAGGAGGACCAGCGCTGTCGGCAGCGGGAGCGGGGGGTCGGAGGCGACCGCCCGGGACTCCCTCGCGGGCGACCTCGCGGCCCGCTCCACCCGGGCGTCAACCGTCGTCGCGGGCATCGAACAGCGCCAGGGCCTTGAGACAGGCGTCGCAGTGGCTCTCGCCGAGATCGGGGCCGAGCTCGCGTCCGGGCAGTCGCAGCCCGTACGAGACGCCCGCGGCCTCGGCGAGGAGCACTTGCCGCGTGAGACGGGACAACCGCGCCTCGAGATCGAGCGACGGCGGCAGCGCGGCGAAATCGAGCCAGAGCTCGGAGGCGCCGCGGCCGGTGAACACTTTCGTGAGCAGGACCTGCTCGCGCGCGGCCGACTTCCAGGCGATGTGTCGCGGGGAATCCCCGCGCTGATAGGGGCGCAGCGCCGCGAAGTCGTCGCTGCCGGTGCCGGCGTGCGCCGCATCGCCGTGGTCGGGGATGAACGTCAGCGGCGGGAGGGGCGAGTCGTCGGGGCGCGGATAGACGAGCGCTTTCATGTCCGGCTGGACGTAGCTCCAGGCGCGGCACAGCCCGACCGGATAGCGGGTCTCGACCGTCACGCGCGGCAGCTGCAGCCAGCCGCGGTGCAGCGCCGGCAGCGACAGCGCCGCCGCGGCGCTCGCGCGTGCCGGCACGTCGAAGGTGTCCGCGGCCGCCGCGAAGCTCGCCGTGATCGCCACGCGGTCGAACTTGCCCGGGTTGTCGAAATGGAGATGGAACCGGACCGCGCCGCCCGCGAACGCCGGCTCCACCCGGCCGGCGCTGACCGCGAGGTGCGCGAGGTTGCGATAGGTGTGCAGGATCGACACCACGCCCATGCCCGCGAGGAGAAACGTGAGGATATAGCCGAGCGAGAGCTGGTAGTTGATCGAGCCGATCAGCATCAGTCCGAGCGCCGCGCCGAACAGGAGGCCGTAGCGGGTCGGAAGGATGTAGACGCGCCGCTGCGTGAGGACGACGGTCCCGCGCTCCGGCGCCGCCCGGCCCGAGAAGAAGCGCCAGAACTGGTAGACCTGGGAGCGCTGGAGGACGCGTTGGAGGTTCACGACCGCCTGCGAGCTCGCCGCGCGGAGCCGCTTCTAGGGGATGGGCACTGCCTCGACGAGCCCGACGGCGATGTCGGAGCTCGTGCGGCGCACGCCGTTGACCACGGGATGCAGCCGATGGGTGGCGACGCCGGGCAGCACGGCCTGGACGTCCTCGGGCAGCACGTGGTCACGGCCCTCGACCAGTGCCCAGGCGCGCGCGCACGCGGTGAGCGCCAGCGCGGCGCGCGGCGACAGGCCGGTGACGAACTCGGGCGAGCGCCGCGTGTGCTCGACGATCGCCTGGATGTAGTCGAAGAGCGCCGGCGCCACGTGCACCCGCTTCACGAGGTTCTGCAGCTCGACCAGCTCGCCCGGGTTCAGGCACGGCTCGAGCGCGGCGATCAGGTCCCGCCGCTCGATGCCCTGGAGCAGCGCGCGCTCGGCGTCGCGGTCGGGATAGCCGAGCTCGATTCGCATCTGGAAGCGGTCGAGCTGCGACTCGGGCAGCGGGAACGTCCCGACCTGATGCGACGGGTTCTGGGTGGCGACGACGAAGAACGGCTCGGGCAGCCGCCGCGTCTCGCCTTCGGCGGTGACCTGGTGCTCTTCCATCGCCTCGAGCAGCGCGCTCTGCGTCTTCGGCGTTGCGCGGTTCACCTCGTCGGCCAGGATCAGCTGGGCGAAGATCGGGCCGGGGTGGAATTTGAAGGTTCCCGAGTCGCGCTCGTAGATCGACACGCCGAGGATGTCGGCCGGCAGCATGTCGCTCGTGAACTGGATGCGGTGAAACCCGAGCCCGAGCGACCGCGCGAGGACGTGCGCCAGCGTGGTCTTGCCGACCCCGGGCAGGTCCTCGATCAGGAGGTGGCCGCGGGCGAGCAGGCACGCGAGCGCCATGCGGATCTGGCGCTCCTTGCCGAGGATCACCCGGCTCGCCTGCTGGGTCACGCGCTGGAGGGACGACGACATTGGCGCACTTGCGAGTTGAGACAAAGCATTAGTGTAGCCCCGCGTGCGCTATGATTTCTATCGGTTCCGGTGAGGAGTGAGGAATATTCGATGGCGACCGCGTTCATCGGCCATGCCGATTGCATGAAGCACGACATGGGTGCCTACCATCCGGAATGCCCGGCGCGGCTCGCCGCCATCGACGACCAGCTGATCGCGTCCGGCATCGCCGGGTACCTCCAGCACCACGCCGCGCCGCTCGCCACTGCCGAGCAGCTCGCGCGGGCCCATCCGCGCGAGTACATCGAGGCGATCCGCGCAGCGGCACCGCAGCGGGGCATCGTGCACCTCGACCCGGACACGGCGATGAGCCCCGGCACCTGGGGCGCGGCGCTCCGCGCCGCCGGGGCGGCGGTCCTCGCGACCGACCTGGTGGTCGGCGGCGAGGCGGAGAGCGCGTTCTGCAGCGTCCGCCCGCCGGGGCACCACGCCACGCGGACCCGCGCGATGGGGTTCTGCATCTTCAACAACGTGGCGGTGGCGGCGCTGCACGCGCTGGAGCACCATGGGCTGGAGCGCGTGGCGATCGTCGATTTCGACGTCCATCACGGCAACGGGACCGAGGATATCTTCTCCGACGACGAGCGGGCGCTGATGGTCAGCACCTTCCAGCACCCGTTCTATCCCTACAGCGGCGCCGATAACCCGGCGCGGAACATGGTCAACGTGCCGCTGCCCGGGGGCGCCGGCAGCCAGGCCTTCCGCGACGCGGTCGAGAGCCGCTGGGTGCCGGCGCTCGAAGACTTCGAGCCCCAGCTCGTCCTCTTCTCCGCCGGGTTCGACGCGCACGTCGAGGACGACATGGCGATGCTCCGGCTCGTCGACCAGGACTACGCCTGGGTCACGCAGCAGGTGAAGCGCGTCGCCGACCGCCACGCGGGCGGACGGATCGTCTCGGTCCTCGAAGGGGGTTACGCGCTGTCCGCGCTCGGGCGCAGCGTCGTCCAGCACCTGCGGGTGCTGGGCGGCTTCTGACGATCGGCTCGAGGCCGTTCAGGCCTGAGCAGCCGCGAACTCGCGCCCCGCGAAGGCGCGCAGCGCCTCCGCCAGGCCGGCGATGGAAGCGGGCGAGAGGTCGCCGGGGCGCAGCACTTGCGCCGCCGCGAGTCCCGCGTAGTTCCTCTGCGTCGAGCGGCGGTAGGCGGGGTCGTAGTGCGCGACGAGCAGCTCCTCGACCAGCCGCTCCCACTCGCCGCGATCGGCAAGCCGCTGCCAGGCGCCGATCGCACCGCGTCCGTGCAGCCCGACGAGGCAGTCGAGCTGCGCCTTGAGCTGCGCCGGGTCGGCGAGGAAGTGCCCGTACTCGGCAATGAGGAACTTGACGCGCGCCGCGATGGGCGCCTCGACTCGCACGCAGTCGCCGGCGCGCATCGTCTCGAGCAGCGCGTCGGGCACCTGCAGCTGGCCGATCTTCTTGCTCTCCGCCTCGACGAACACGGGGGTGTGGGGATCGAGCTTCCGCAGCGCGTCCCAAGCCCGAGTCTCGAACAGCTTCTGCGAGGGCTGCGGCTCGCCCGGCAGATCGCCAAGCACCGAGCCGCGATGGGCCGCCATCCGCTCGAGGTCGAGCACCTGGGCGCCGGCGGCGCCGAGCGCCTCGAGCAAGCGGCTTTTCCCGCTGCCGGTCTCGCCGCAGAGGACGACGTAACGGAACTCGCGCGGGAGGCGTTCGAGCTGCGCGAGCACCTCGCGCCGGTAGGCCTTGTAACCCCCCTGGAGCTGCGCCGCCTGCCAGCCGATCCTGCGGAGCACGTGGACCATGGCGCCGGAGCGCTCGCCGCCGCGCCAGCAGTAGACGAGCGGCCGCCAGCTGCGGTCGCGCCGGAAGAAGGTCTGCTCGAGATGGCGGGCGATGTTGCGCGCGACGAGCGTGGCCCCGCGCTTCTTCGAATCGAACGGCGAGACTTGCTTGTACATCTTGCCGATCTCCGCGCGCTCGGCGTCGTCGAGCACCGGATGGTTCGCGGCGCCCGGCACGTGGTCCTCGGCGAACTCCGACGGCGAGCGGACGTCGATCACCTCGTCGAAGAGGGCGATCTCACGCACGCTGGTCGATTCGGGGAACTTCACGGGAGTGCGGCCTGCGGAACCTCGACGGCGGATTCTACCCGCTACTTCCGGAGCAGCGGCTGCAGCTCGCTCCACACCGTCTCGAGCATCAGCGGCTGCGCGGCCTCGGTCGGATGGATCTGGTCGGGCTGGAACAGCTCGCGGCGCTCGCCGATGCCATCGAGCAGGAACGGGACGTAGGCCGCCCGGTGCTGCTTCGCCACTTCCGCAAAGGCCCGAGAGAACTCCTCGGTGTACTGTCGCCCGTAGTTCGGCGGGATGCGCATGCCGACGACGAGCACCCGCGCCTTGCGCGCCTGCGCGGCGCGGACGATCTTCGTCAGGTTGGCCTTCATCTCGGCGACCGGCAGTCCCCGCAACCCGTCGTTGCCGCCGAGCGCGAGGACGACGATGTCGGGCCGGAAGCGCTCCAGCGCATCGCCGATGCGCGCCGCGCCGCCGCTCGTCGTCTCGCCGGAGATGCTCGCGTTCACGACTGTATAATTGCTTCGCTTCAGCCGTTCGCCGAGCAGACTCACCCAACCGTCCTTCTGGCTGATCCCGTACGCCGCCGACAGGCTGTCGCCGTAGACGAGGACGGTCCCGGCCGCCGCGGACGCGGCGCTCCAGGCGGCGCACAACGCAAAGACGAACCCTCGCAACATGGATGTCGGAAATCAGCGGCCGATCGTGAAGGCGACCGGCCTGTCGAAAATCGTGCCCCTCGTGGCCAACGGCGGGGCGACGCAACTCGCCATTCTCCAGGATATCGATCTTGCGGTCATGTCGAGCGAGGCGGTCGCCGTGGTCGGCGCCTCGGGCTCCGGCAAGTCGACGCTCCTCGCGCTGCTCGCCGGGCTCGACACGCCGACGCGCGGCTCGGTCGCGCTCGACGGGGTCGAGCTCTTCGCGCTCGACGAGGACGGCCGGGCGGAGCTCCGCAAGCGCCTCGTCGGCTTCGTGTTCCAGTCGTTCCAGCTGCTCGCGCCGCTGAACGCCGTGGAGAACGTGATGCTGCCGCTCGAGCTCTCCGGCGATCCCGACGCCAGCCGCAAGGCGCGCGAGATGCTCGAGCGCGTGGGCCTGGGCGAGCGGCTGCGGCACTATCCGAAATACCTTTCCGGCGGCGAGCAGCAGCGCGTCGCGCTCGCGCGCGCGTTCGTGATGCGGCCGAAGCTGCTGCTCGCCGACGAGCCGACCGGAAACCTCGACGCGGCGACCGGTGCGGGCATCATCGATCTCATCTTCGAGCTCAACGCGGAACAAGGGACCACGCTCGTGATGGTGACCCACGACGAGGCGCTCGCACGCCGGTGCAGCCGCACGGTGCGGCTGGCCGCGGGCCGGATCCAGTAGCGCCATGAACCTCGCGCTGCCGCTGCGGATGCTGAGCCGCGATTGGAGAGCCGGCGAGCTTCGCATCCTCGCGCTCGCGCTCGTCGTCGCAGTTGCTAGCGTGACCAGCGTCGCGTTCTTCGCCGACCGCGTGCGGCAGGCGCTCGTTCGCGAGTCGCATCAGCTCCTCGGCGCGGACCTGGTGCTGAACGCCGACCATCGCTGGGGGCCGGAGGTCCGCGACGAGATCGCGCGCCGGGGCCTCAAGCTCGCGGAGAGCACCACGTTCATCAGCATGGCGCGCCACGACGGCGAGTCGCATCTCGCGGGGATCAAGGCGGTGAGCGACGGTTATCCGCTCCGAGGAAAGCTCCGCACCGCCCCGGCGCTGAACGTCCCCGACGCGCCGGCCGACGGTGTGCCGCCGCCGGGGAGCGTCTGGATCGATGAGCGGCTTGCCCTCGCTTTCGACGCGAAGCTCGGCGATGCGATCGAGCTCGGGGACGCGGCGTTCCGGGTCGCGGCGATCCTCACTCTGGAGCCCGACCGCAGCGTGAGCTTCTTCAACATCGCGCCGCGGCTGCTGATGCACCGAGACGACCTCGAGAAGACCGGGCTGATCCAGCCCGGCAGCCGCGTCCGGTACTACCTGCTCGCCGCCGGCGAGCGCGAGGCGGTCGACCGGTTCGAGGGATGGTTGAGGCCGCGGCTCGGTCGTGGCCAACACGTGCACAGCCTTTCCGATGCGCGGCCCGAGATCCGCGCCGGACTCGAGCGCGCGCAGAAGTTCATCGGCCTGACGGCGCTGCTCGCGGTCATCCTCGCCGCCGTCGCGGTCTCGCTCGCGACGCGCCGCTACACCCGGCGCCACCTCGACGGCTACGCAGTGATGCGCTGCCTGGGCGGGACGCAAGCGCAGCTCACGCGGCTCTTCGCCTCGGAGTTCGTCGCGCTCGGCGTCGCGGCGTGCACGCTCGGCAGCGCAGTCGGCTACGCGGCGCAACTCGTCATCTCGTGGCTGGTGGCGGATCTGATGATCATTGCGCTGCCGCAGCCTTCGCTCTTGCCTGCGGTGCAGGGGTTCATCACCGGAATGGCGCTGCTGCTCGGCTTCGCGCTGCCGCCCTTGCTCCAGCTCAAGAACGTGCCGGCGCTCCGTGTGATCCGCCGCGACGTGGGCGCGCCGAGACAGAGCGCAGTCGTCGCCTACGGGCTCGGCGTCGCGGCCATCGCGGCACTCTTGGTCTGGCAGGCGGGGGATACGAAGCTCGGCCTCATCGTGCTCGGCGGCTTTGCCGCGGGGCTGGTGGTGTTCGCGGTGGTCGCGTTCGGCGCGCTCCACGCCGCCGCGCGCGCGTCGGGACTTGCGGGCGCGAGCTGGCGCTACGGGCTGGCGTCGCTGCGCCGGCGCGCCCGAACGAACACGGTGCAGATCATCGCGCTCAGCCTCGGGCTGACCGCGATCCTGCTGCTCACGTTGACCCGCGCCGACCTCCTCGAGACGTGGCGCTCGAAGACGCCGCCCGACGCGCCGAACCGGTTCATCGTGAGCATCCAGCCCGAGCAGCGGGAGCCGCTCGCGGCGTTCTTCGCCGAGAACCGGATCGCCGTGCCGCCGCTCTATCCGATGATCCGCGGGCGGTACGTGGCATTGAACGGCACGCCGGTCGAGGCGGAATCGTTCGAAGGGCGCGACAAGCGGCTCGTCGAGCGGGAGTTCAACCTGTCGTTCCTGGCGGCGCAGCCGGCGCACAACCAGGTGATCTCCGGCGCCTGGTTCGGGCCGCGCGAGCTCGAATCGGGCGGCCTGTCGGTGGAGGAGGGCATCGCGAAGTCCCTGGGCTGGAAGATCGGCGATCGCCTCGGCTGGCAGGTCGCGGGGCAGAGCTTCGAGGCGTCGATCACCAACGTGCGCAAGCTCGACTGGGACTCGATGCGCGTCAACTTCTTCGTGATCACGACCCCGAAGCTGCTCGCGGGCTTTCCCGCGAGCTACGTGACGAGCTTCCATCTGCCCGATTCGCAGGCGGCGTTCGTCAACCGGCTGTCGCAGCGTTTTCCGAACCTGACGGTCATCGACACGAGCGCGATCCTGCGGCAGGTGAAGGGCATGATGGACCAGGTGATCCGCGCGGTGCAGTTCGTGTTCCTGTTCGCGCTCGGGGCCGGCGTGCTGGTGCTGTACGCGGCGCTGCTCGCGACGCAGGACGAGCGGGTGCACGAGGCCGCGGTCATGCGCGCGCTGGGCGCGAGCCGCGCCCAGGTGCTGGCCGCGCAGCGCACGGAGTTCCTCGCCCTGGGTTTTCTCGCCGGCGCGCTCGCCGCCGTCGGCGCGACGGCGATCGGGTTCGTGATCGCGGGCCAGGTGTTCCAGTTCGGCTACCGCGTGAATCACTGGGTCTGGCTCGCCGGGCCGGCGCTCGGGCTCGCGTGCGTGTCCCTGAACATCTGGGCGGGGGCGCGGGCGGCACTCAATCATCCGCCGATCGCGGCGCTGCGCGAGGCGTAGCCCAAGTCCCGACCGGGAGGAGGCGAGACCCGACGTGAGAATCGGACTGCGCGAGCTCGCCCTGCGCGACGCCCTCATCGTCGGCATCCCGACGCTGGCGCTCCTCGTCGCGGGCTTCTGGTACGCGGCGCAGTTCATCCAGCCCGCGCCGCCGAACCGGGTGGTGATCGCCACCGGCGGCGAGGGCGGCGCCTACCAGCGCTTCGCCGCGCTCTACGAGCCGCTCATCGAGCGGAACGGGATCAAGTTCATCGAGCGCACGACCGCCGGAGCGGTCGAGAACCTCGCGCTGCTGCGCTCGGCGGACGAGGAGCTCGACGTCGCCTTCGTGCAGGGCGGCCTCGGCCTCGGGAGCGACCCCACGGGCCTGGTCTCGCTCGGCAGCATTTACTACGAGCCGCTCTGGGTGTTCTACCGCAATCCCGAGCCGATCGACCAGCTCGTGCATTTGCGCGGCAAGCGGATCGCCATCGGCGCCGAGGGGAGCGGCACCCGCAAGCTCGCCTTGGAGCTGCTCGAGGCGAACGGCGCCACGGGGGCGCCGACGCGGCTCCTGCCGCTCGGGGGCCTGGAGGCGGTCGGGGCGCTCAAGGCCGGCCGGGCGGACGCGATCTTCCTCGTCGGGCCCGCGAACTCCGGCGCGGTGTGGGCCTCGTTCTACGCCGAGGGCTTCCGCCTGATGAGCTTCTCGCAGGCGGATGCCTTCGTGCGCCGGTGGCCGTTCCTCTCCAAGCTCACGCTGCCGCGCGGGGCGATCGATCTCGTGCGTGACATCCCGGCCCGCGACGTGACGCTGGTCGCCCCGGTGGCGGCCCTCGTCGCGCGCGACTCGATTCATCCGGCGCTCATCGACGTCCTGCTCCAGGCGGCGGCCGAGGCGCACGGAGGGCCGGGGCTCTTCCACCGCGCCGGCGAGTTTCCGAACCCGCGGCAGGTGGACTTTCCGCTCTCGACGGAGGCCGAGCGGTTCTACCGGTCGGGCACGCGCTTCCTGCAGCGGTACCTCCCGTTCTGGGCGGCGACGCTCGTCGACCGGCTCGTGGTGCTCCTCATCCCGGTCGTCGCCCTCATGATCCCGCTGATGCGGATCGCGCCGGCGCTCTACGGCTGGCGCGCGCGCTCGCGGATCTACAAGTGGTACGGCCAGCTCAAGTTTCTCGAGGAGGCGTGGCGCCGCGATCCGGGCGCGCGGCCGCGGGAGGAGTGGCTCGCCGAGCTCGACCGGCTCGAGGCGCGCGTGAACCGGATCCGGACGCCGCTCGCGTTCGCGAACCAGCTCTACATTTTGCGCGAGCACATCGGGCTGGTGCGGCGGGCGATCCTCGGGAGCGGCGAGGCCACCGCCGGGACCTGACCGCTCGGGCGATCGCCCGGCGGGCGCGCCGGTTGCTACACTGCCGCCGTCGATGGACCCTCGAACGCTCGGTCGATACCAGATCCTCTCCCGGCTCGGGGAGGGCGGCATGGGCTGCGTCTACAAGGCGCTCGATCCCGTGATCGGGCGGACGGTCGCGATCAAGACCCTGACCGCCGGGCTGGGCGAAGAGGAGCTCGCCGAGTTCAAGCGCCGCTTCTTCCGGGAGGCGCGCACCGCCGGACGCATCGCGCACCCCAACGTCGTCACGATCTACGACGTCGTCGAGGCCGACGGCACGCCGTTCATCGCGATGGAGTACGTCGAGGGCCGTACGTTGCGCTCGATCCTCGACGCCGAGGGGGCGCTCGCTCCCGAACGCGCGTGCCGCATCGCCGCGCAGGTGGCGGCGGGGCTCGCCGCCGCGCACAAGCTCTTCATCGTTCACCGGGACGTCAAGCCGGCGAACATCATGATCACCGCGGGCGCGCCGGTGAAGCTCATGGACTTCGGCATCGCGAAGCTGCCCGACGGCACGAAGACCCAGACCGGCCTGATCCTCGGCTCGCCGATCTACGTCGCGCCGGAGCAGGTGATCGGGCAATCGGTCGACGGACGGTCCGACGTTTTCTCGCTCGGGGTCGTGCTCTACGAGATGCTCACCGGGACCGTGCCGTTCGGGGGGATGGCGGTGGGCGCGCTCCTCTACAGCGTGATCAACGAGGCGCACCCGCCCCCGAGCGCCCACAACACCAGCGTCCCCGCGGTCTTCGAGCGGATCCTCGCCCGGGCGCTCGCCAAGCACCCCGACGACCGCTATCAGGACGCCGAGGAGTTCGCACGGGACCTGCGCGGCTGGCGCGCGCTGCCCCGGCCGACGCCTGAGGAGCTCGCTAGCTTGCGCGAGCCGCCGCGGCGCACGCTCGACCGGCGGACCGGGCGGCGCGAGTAGCCCCTCGCCTAACGCCGGTTCCCGAGCGCGAGGCCGGCGAACACGAGCGCCGCCCCGGCGACGTGGAACATCGCGATGCGCTCGCCGAGGAACAGCGCGGCGAGGATCGCCCCGAACACCGGCATCAGGTGGATGAACATCCCGGCGCGATTCGGGCCGAGCCGCCCGACGCCACGGATCCAGAGGAAGAAGGCGATCGCGGACGCGAATACCGCGATGTAGCCGATGCCGAGCGCGCCGGTCCACGTCAGGGCCGTCGTCTCGCCCACCGCAACCCGGGTTCCGTAGGCAGGGAGCATCCACGCGAGCCCGGCGATCACCGTCGCGGTGTGCAGCGCGAGCGGCGGAACCCCGGGGATGCGGCGCCTGAGGAGCACCGAGTATGCAGCCCAGATCAGCAGGGCCACGAGCATCCAAAGGGCTCCGGTGTCGAGACGCAGCGCGAGCAGCGCGTCCAGGCTGCCCTTCGTGACCAGGACGCCCGCGCCGGCGAGCGACACGACGATCCCGGCGAGCTCGCCGGCGCTGGGCGCCTCGCCGTGCGCGAGCCAGGTTGCGAGCACGATGAAGACCGGCGCGAGCGAGAGCAGCAGGAGGGCGCTGGTCGCAGTCGTTGCGGCGAGCGCGAAGTAGACGCAGGTGTGAAAGGCCGCGACTCCGGTCAGCCCGAGCAGCGCGATCCGACTCCAGCTCGTCCGGAGCGCGGCGCGGGACGCAGCAAGCGCGCGCCAGCTGACGGGAAGCAGCACCGCGAGCGCGAGTGCCCAGCGCCAGAAGTTGAGGCTCACGGGATCGATCTGGTCGGCGAGCGCGCGTCCGGCCACGAAGTTGCCCGACCAGAACAGCGCGGCGAACGCCAGCCCGGCGTCAGGGCGGGACAGCGCATCGGCGAGGACGTTCGCGGTGGACCGGCTGTTCATCTTCGCCTCCTGGTTGCTTCCGAGGCGAATTCCACCGGGAGGGCGTCCCGGGCCGCATGAGGCGGATGTCCCGGTCCCGTGGCCGCCGGCGAGGCGCGACGGGAGCATTGGCGGGACGCGAGTCCCGGGGCGGGCGAGAGGCTGCGCGTGCTCGGTCAGGCTTCCGGCGTGTTGCCGGTTCCGAGCCCGGCTTCGCGGGCCCTGACGATCGCCTGCGCACGGCTCGACACGCCCAGCTTGTCGAAGAGCGCGCTCACCTGGTTGCGGACCGTCTTCGGCCTGATGCCGAGGCGCGCTGCGATCTCGTCGTTCGCTAGCCCGCGCGCCACCAGCTCGAGGACTTCCTTCTCGCGGGCGGTCAACTCGGGGAAGGCGGCGGCGGCCGTCCCCGGCTCCGCGCCGAGGAAGGCGCGGGTCTCCGCGAGAAAACGCGGCCAGGCGGAGTCGCTCTCGAGGAGGACGTGGTTGCGGCTCTCGAGCGGCACGAAGCGCGCGCCGGGGATCAGCGACGCGATCAGCCGCCCCTCGTCGAACGGCGCGCGCTTGTCCTCGCGCGCGTGCAGCACGAGGGTCGGCGCGCTCACCTTCGGCGCGAGGTCGGCCACGTCGATCCCGCTCGACACCTGCAGGATCCGCGCGGCGTTCTCCGCGGACGTCGACAGGCGCTGGATCTCGTTGAACGAGGCGAGCTGCTCGGGCGTGCCATCGGGGAGGAACTGGGTGGTGAAGAACTGCCGGAAGGCCGGGTCGTCGCGGCCCCAGCCGAGTTGGATGAGCTTGAGCTGGACCTCCGCCTCCTCCGCCTGCACCGGCGAGCCGCGCCGCAGGCGCCCGCGGGCGAAGCCCCCATAGAGGATCAGGCGGCTCACCCGCTGCGGATGCTTCGCCGCGTAGGCGATCGCGACCGACACGCTCTGCGAAGCGCCGAGCAGCGCGAAGCGCGCCAGCCCGGCGGCGGCGACCACCGTCTCGAGATCGGCGACCCAGGCGTCGAACGCCATGTCGCCGACGTCCCGATCCGACAACCCGCAGCCGCGCGGGTCGTAGCGCACGAGCGTATTGTGTCGCGACAGCTCGGTGAGCCACGGCCGCCAAACCGGGCTCTCCCAGTCGAACTCGAGGTGCGTCATCCAGTGGGCGGCGCGCACCAGCGGTGGTCCTTTGCCGACCGTCGCGTACGCGAGTCGCACGCCGTCGGGCGCAGTGCAGAAGCGGATCTGCTGGCTACCCGGGGTCAAGCGGGGTCTCCCGCAACGCGCGCTTGAGGAGCTTGCCGTTGGCGTTCCGGGGCAGGGGTTCGGAGCGCAGGGTGAAGAAATCCGGCACCTTGTAGTCGGCCAGGTGTTGCGCGCAATGCGTGCGCAGCAGCTCGGCAGCGGCACCGTCGCGTGTCACGACGAACGCGTGCGTCTTCTCGCCGAGCACCGGGTCGGGGACAGCGACGAGCGCCGACTCGACGACCAGCGGATGCAGGCTCAGCACGCTCTCGACCTCCGCGCTGTAGACCTTGTAGCCGCCGCGGTTGATCATGTCCTTCTTGCGGTCGAAAACCCGCACGAAGCCGGCCGCGTCGATCGAGCCCAGATCACCCGACTTCCAGTAGCCGCCCTCGAACTCGCGTGCGGTGGCCTCGGGGTTGTCCCAGTAGCCGGGCACGACCATCGGCCCGGCGATCCAGAGCTCGCCCGGCTCGCCGGGCGCAACCTCGCGCCCCGCGTCGTCCATCACCTTCACGTCGCCGCACGGCACGACCGCTCCGACGCTGTCGGGATTCGCCGCCTGCCGCCCCATCGGCATGATCGTGGTCGGGGAGGTCGTCTCGGTTGCCCCGTATGCATTCATCAGCGTCAACCCGGGCAGGCGCTCCGCGAGGGCCCGGATCGTCCCCTCGGGCATCGGCGCGCCGCCGAAGCCGCCGACGCGCCAGGCGGACAGATCGAAGCGGCCGAAGTCCGGGTCGCGCAGGCACAGGTTGTAGATCGCCGGCACGACCAGCGTGTGCGTCATCCGCTCGCGCGCGGCGAGCTCGAGGAAGGCCCGCGCCTTGAACTCGCGCAGCGTGACTAGGCAGCCGCCGACCGCGAACATGGCGAGGGTGATGGCCACGAGCCCGGTAACGTGGCTCGCCGGCACCGCGAGCAACGAGCGATCGGCCGACGTGAGCCGCATGCAAAACCCATAGTGAAGCACCGAGTGGATCACGTTGAGGTGCGTGAGCACCGCGCCCTTCGGGCGGCCGGTGGTCCCCGAGGTGTACAGGATCACCGCGGGCTCCTCTTCGGCCGGATCCGCGCGCGGAGCCTCCGGCGAGCGCGCCTCGAGCAACTCGTCGAACGCAATCGCGCCGGGCGCCGCGCCGCCGACGCTCAGGCGAACGGAGAGCGCAGGCGCATCCGCGGGCGCCGGGAGGCGATCGGCGAGGGCGGCGTCGAAAGCGATCGCTTTGGCACCGCACTGATCGAGGATGAAAGCGAGTTCCGGCCGCTGCTCGCGGACGTTGATCGGGACCGCGATCGCGCCGAGCCGCAAGGTGGCGAGCAGGGCGTGCACGAACTCGCGCTCGTTCCCGAGGTACAGCGCGATCCGGTCCCCGCGCGCGAGGCCGAGACGGTGGAAGTGGCCGGCGACGCGCTCCGTGACGCGGTCGAGCTTCGCGTAGTCGAGTCGTTGCGCGCCGTCCACCAGGGCCTCGCGGTCACGGTGGCGGGCGACCGTGTCGGCGAACATCGCGTTGAGGTTCGGCGCCCGGTCCGCGAAGCAGCGCATCGCACGCCCGAAGTGGGTCTCGTCGCGGAGCGGCGGAACGGCGGTCCAATACATGGCGCCGGGATTGTACTCAGGCTCGGCGCATGAGCCACTCGCTTCGCTATACTCGCCGCACGCATGCCCACGACGCTCTCGTCCCTGCCGGTCGACCAGCTCCTCATCGTCATCGCGGTCCTCGTGGCCGGCCTGCTCGTCGGCGTCGTCGTGGCCTGGCTCGTCGCGAGCCGGTCGAGGACGGAAGCGCTGGAGCAGGCGGCGCTCCGCTTCGAGGTCACGCGCGCCCAGCTCACCGAGCGCGCGGGAGCGGCCGACCGCGAGCTCGCGGACGCGCGGGCGCAGCTCGTGGCCGAGAACGCCAGGCTCGAAGAGAAGCGCGCCTCGGTCACCGAGTTGCACGCGCGCGCCGAGAGCCTCGCGACCGAGCTGCGCCTCGAGCGCGAGGCGACGACCGGGAAGCTCGCCGAGGTCGAGCGCGCGCGCGAGCACCTCTCGCAGGCGTTCAGCGCGCTGTCGGCGGACGCGCTCAAGAGCAACAACCAGGCGTTCATCGACCTCGCGCAGGCGACGTTCGGCAAGCTCCAGGAAGCGGCGAAGGGCGAGCTCGAGAAGCGACAGGAGGCGATCGCCGAGCTCGTCAAGCCGGTGCGCGAGTCGCTCGACAAGTTCGACGTGAAGGTGCAGGAGATCGAGAAATCGCGCGTCGGCGCGTACGCCGAGCTCAGCCAGCAGGTGCGCTCGCTGGTCGAGACCCAGACCCAGCTGCGCAGCGAGACGTCGAACCTGGTCAAGGCCTTGCGCCAGCCGCACATCCGCGGGCGCTGGGGCGAGATGCAGCTCCGCCGCGTGGTCGAGATGGCGGGGATGCTCGCGTACTGCGACTTCGTCGAGCAGGAAAGCGCGGACACGGACGACGGCCGGCTGCGTCCGGACCTGATCGTGAAGCTGCCGGGCGGCAAGAACATCGTCGTCGACGCGAAGGCGCCGCTCAGCGCCTACCTCGACGCGGTCGAAGCCCCCGACGAGGAAACGCGCCGGGCGCGGCTCGCCGATCACGTGCGGCAGGTCCGCGACCACGTCCGGGCGCTCGGGCGCAAGTCCTACTGGGAGCAGTTCCAGCCGACGCCCGAGTTCGTCGTGCTCTTCGTGCCGGGCGAGGCGTTCTACCACGCCGCGCTCGAGCAGGACCCGTCGCTCATCGAGTTCAGCGTGGAGCAGGGCGTTACGCTCGCGGCGCCGACGACGCTGATCACGCTGCTGAAGGCGGTGGCGTACGGCTGGCGGCAGGAGGCGCTCGCCGAGAACGCGCGTCGGGTGAGCGAGCTGGGTGCCGAGCTCTACGCGCGGCTCGCGACGATGGGGGAACACTTCGCTGCAGTCGGCAGCAGGCTCGAGGCCGCGGTGAAGTCGTACAACCTCGCCGTCGGCTCGCTCGAGTCGCGCGTCCTGGTCAGCGCGCGGAAGTTTCGCGACTTGCAGGCCGTGCCGGGAGACGCGCTCCTCGAGCCGCCCTCGCCGATCGAGGTATTGCCACGCGAGGTCCGCGCCGAGGGTCTGCTCCCGGCCCCCGACGTCGCGGCGTCCGACTGACTACGCGAGGCCGTCCATCAGCTGGACGCTGACCAGGTCGCCGGCCTTCACGTCGCCGCGCTCGTGCTCGAGCACGATGAAGCAGTTGGCCTCGGACATCGAGCGGAGCACGCCGGAACCCTGGGTGCCGGTGATGCCCACCTGCCAGTGTCCGTCGGCGGCGCGCGAGAGAATGCCCCGCTGGTACTCGGTGCGGCCGGGCTTCTTGCGCAGCGCTGCCGTGCACGGGACGCGCACCATGGGCAAGACGAAATCGTCGGTCCGGCCGGCGAGCGTGAGCAGCGCGTCGCGCACGAACTCGTAGAACGTCACCATCACCGCGACCGGGTTGCCAGGCAGCCCGAAGAAGTACGCGTCGCCGATCCGGCCGAACGCCATCGGCCGTCCCGGGCGCATCGCGATCTTCCAGAACAGCACCTCCCCGAGCCGCGCGAGGAGGCTCCGCGTGAAGTCGGCTTCGCCGACCGACACGCCGCCCGAGCTGACGATGGCGTCAGCCGTGGCGGCGGCCTGCTTGAACGCCCGCTCGAGCGCCGCCGGGTCGTCGCGCACGACGCCCATGTCGATCACGTCGACGCCCAGGCGCGCGAGCATCCCGTAGATCGTGTAGCGGTTGGAGTCGTAGACCTCGCCCTCCTTGAGCGCCGCGCCGATCGAGGCCAGCTCGTCGCCGGTCGAGAAGAAGGCGACGCGGAGCTTCCGCCGCACTGCGACCTCGGCGAGGCCGAGGGAGGCGAGGAGTCCGAGCTCCGCGGGCCGCACCGGGTAGCCCGCCCGCAGCACGATGCGGCCCAGCGCGAGGTCCTCGCCGGCGAGCCGGCGGTTCTGGCCGGTCTTCTGCCCCGGGGGCACCACGATGCGGTCGCCTTCGGCGCGGACGACCTCCTGGATCACGACGGTATCGGTTCCCGGAGGCATCACCGCGCCGGTCATCACGCGCACGCATTCGCCCGCGCCGACCCGGCCCTCGAAGACGCGACCGGCGAACGCCGTGCCCAGCTCACGCAGGACCGTCTCGCGGCCCGGATCGAGGTCGGCGCCGCGCACCGCCCAGCCGTCCATGGCCGAGTTGTCGTGCGCCGGGACGTTCACCGTCGACACCACGTCCTCGCCGAGCACGCGACCGAGGCTCGCGCGCACCGCGACCCGCTCGTTCGCGGCGATCGGCGCGAGCAACTGACGGATGACCTCGCGCGCCTTGTCGACCGGGAGCGCATCGGGGTCGTAGCCGTCCAGGCAGCTCACGATGTGCTTGAGCGAGCTCATCCCCGCTTCTCGAACTCCGTCAGCTCGTCCCGGGTGTTGATGTTGGAGAAGGCCTCCGCCTCGTCGTCGAACGGCACCTCGATGACCTTCAGGGCGGCGTACCACGCGTCGATCTTGCGCCCACCCCCCTCGAGGAACCCGGCCAGATGCGTCGACAGCGACTCGCGCACCAGCGCGAACACCGGGTGCGGCTGGTCGCCGGTCTTCGCCACCGCGAGGTCGGCATGGTTCGCCACGAGCGCCGCGTGCAGGCGTGAAACGAGGTCGTGCGGCAGGAAGGGCGAGTCGCAGGGCACGGTCACCAGGAACGGGTGAACATTGACCTTCAGGCCCGCGTGCAATCCGGCGAGCGGGCCGGCGAAGCCGCCGATCTGGTCGCTCACGACGCGGCAGCCGTAGCGCGCGTACTCGACCTGGTGCTGGTTGGCGTTGATGACGACCTCGGTGACCTGCGGCTTCAGCCGCTCGAGCACCCACTCGACCATCGGCCGGCCGCGCAGCAGTTGCAGGCCCTTGTCGACGCCGCCCATCCGACGGCCCTGGCCGCCGGCGAGGATGAGCCCGGTGACCCGGACGGGGTCGCGGAGGTCCACTACGCCAGCATCGTCGGCATCGCGGTCTTCACGAACCGATGCTTGCCGGTGAAGAGCAGGTAGTGCCGGTTCACCGCCCGTCCAAGCATCGTGAGGCCGACCTTGTCGGCGATCCGCCAGCCCATCTGCGTGAGCCCGGAGCGCGAGACCAGGAACGGGATGCGCATCTGCGCGCACTTGATCACCATCTCGGAGGTGAGCCGCCCGGTGGTGTAGAAGATCTTGTCGGAGCCGTCGACGCCGTCGAGCCACATCTGGCCGGCGATCGCGTCGACCGCGTTGTGGCGGCCGACGTCCTCGACGAAGGTGATGATCCGGCTCGCGCCGTCGTCGTTCGTCGCGAGCGCGCAGCCGTGCACCGCGCCGGCGGTCTTGTAGATCGTCTCGTGCCGGCGAACGAGGTCGAGCAGCGCGTACAGCGTCTCCTCGGTGAGCCGGACATCCTCGCGCAGCTTGATCGACTCGACCTCCTCCATGAGATCGCCGAACACCGTCCCCTGGCCGCAACCGGTGGTCACCGTGCGCTTCTTCATCTTGTCGGCGAGTCCCTTGATCCCCTTGCGCGTGGTGACGACGACCGAATCGGTCTCCCAGTCGACCTGGACCGCGGCGATCTCCTGGAGCGAGCGCGCGAGCCGCTGGTTGCGGAGGTAGCCGATCGCGAGTGCCTCGGGCGCCTGGCCGAGCGTCATCAGCGTGACGATCTCGCGCTTGTCGACGTAGAGCGTGAGCGGGTGCTCGCCGGCGATCGGCGTCGGCAGCGCCTCGCCGCGCTCGTTCAGCGCCTCGACGTCGAAGGTCGCCGGGCGCGCGGCGTTGGTCAGTTGCGGCCTGGAGGGGGTCTTCATCCGCCGATGTACGACATCTCGATCTTGCGGCTCTTCGCGGTCTCCGCGGTACGGATCTCCGAGTAGCGGTCGGACCGCGCGCGCCAGATTCCGGCGATCGCGCCCTCGATGTCGCGATCGGACGCGGCACCGCGCAGCAGCGCGCGCAGATCGTAGCCGGAGGCGGCGAAGAGACAGGTGTAGAGCATGCCGTCGGTCGAGAGCCGGGCGCGGGTGCAGGTCCGGCAGAACGCCTGCGTGACCGATGAGATCACGCCGATCTCGCCGCTGCCGTCGCGGTAGCGCCAGCGCTCGGCGACCTCGCCGAAGTAGTTCGCGTCCACCGGCTCGACGGCGAGCTCGGCGGCGATGCGCCGAACGACCTCCGCGGAGGGCACGACGTCGTCCATGCGCCAGCCGTTCGAGCTGCCCACGTCCATGAACTCGATGAAGCGCACGATGTGGCCGGTGCCCTTGAACCGCCGCGCCATCGCGACGATGGTGTGGTCGTTCACGCCGCGCTTGACGACCATGTTGATCTTGACCGGGGCGAGCCCGGCCGCGGTCGCCGCGTCGATCCCCTCGAGCACCCGGGCGACCGGGAAGTCGACGTCGTTCATCGTCCGGAACACCTCGTCGTCGAGCGAGTCGAGGCTGACGGTCACGCGCTGCAGCCCCGCGTCCTTGAGCGAGCGCGCCTTGTGCGCGAGCACCGAGCCGTTGGTCGTGAGCGTGAGGTCGAGGCCGCCGAGCGCGGCGAGCATCTCGATCAGCCGCTCGAGGCCCTTCCGCAGGAGCGGCTCGCCGCCCGTGAGCCGGATCTTCTCGGTGCCGTGCGCCTTGAAGATGCGGGCGAGGCGGGTGATCTCCTCGAACGACAGCACCTCGCTCCGCGGCAGGAACTCGTAGCCGGGACCGAAGATGTCCTTCGGCATGCAATAGGTGCAGCGGAAGTTGCAGCGGTCGGTCACCGAGATCCTCAGGTCGCGCAGCGGCCGCGCGAGCGTGTCCGCGGACGGCGCGGAGCGCTCGGCATCGCTTGTCCCCACGCGAGGCAGGGGCATTGCGCGCCGCGTGTCGACGAGGGGGATCACTCGGTCGGTCATGTCAAAGCTTGCCTCGGTCCACCGGAACCACGCATCATAGGTGCCGGGATCGCACCGGTCTCCATATTGCTCGCAACCCGTGAATTCTAGTGAGAAAGGGACGTCTGCTCCAGGTGTGCCGATCGCCGTGGTCATGGAGCGGCAACGGCTTGCGAACCGGTGGCAATCGGAGCGCTGGGAACCGGTCGAGATCGTCCCCGACCCGGGCGAGGCCGGGACGCGTCTGCTGATGGAGGACAGCGAGCGTGCGCGATGGTTGCATCCCGGGTTCGCGATCGAGCTCCACCGCGACGAGGCGGAGGGCTACTACCTCAACCTCACCACGGCGGCGCCCTACGTCTTCGTGATGTGGCGGCTGGAAGACGGCCTGGCGACGCCGAAGGTGGTCACGGTGAGCTACCACGAGGCCGGGCGCATGATGGACGGCGGCGAGCAGGTCGACGGCGTGCCGATGCCGCCGGGCCTCATGGCGTGGGTGGACGAGTTCGTGCGTACGCACTACCGGCCGGAGCCGAAGAAGCAGAGGATCCGGCCGCCGTCGTTCAAGGGCGCGAAGCGAGATTGATTGGATGTCGAGCGAGGGCGACTTCCTGAACCGCTGGTCGCGGCGCAAGCACGCCGCGCGCCGCGGCGCGGCCTTGCCCGAGCCTGATCCGCCGCCGGCGACTGAAGCTCCGCCTGCTTCGTCGCCATCGATGCCGGCAGCAGAGGCGCCTGCGCCGGAGTTGCCACCGGTGGACTCGCTGAAGGGCCTCGAGTCCGAGTACAAGGACTTCCTGCGCCCGGATGTCGATCCCGCGACGCGGAGTGCCGCGCTGAGAAAGCTCTTCGGCGATCCGCACTTCAACCAGATGGACGGGCTCGACACCTATATCGACGACTACTCGAAGGAAGATCCGATCCCGCCCGCGATGCTGCGTGCGCTCAACCAGGCGCGCACCCTTGGGCTGTTCGAGAAGGAGGAGCGGGAGGAGGAGGAGGAGAAGAGAAGGGCGGAAGGTTCCACGACCGAGCCGACCCCCGCCGCGACGCCGACGGAAACGACCGCGCTGGAGCCGCCTGCCGAGCCGCCGTCCGTCGAACCGACTGCACCGTCACCAGCCGAGCAGACCACGAAGACGTCGGGGGCGTGAGATGGCGCTCGACGACAAGACGCTGAAAGTCTGCAACTGCAACCGCACGATGGCGCTCGATGCCAAGGCGCTCGGGGCCGCGTTGCAGCTGCGCTCGCCCCTCACGATCCACACCGAACTGTGCCGCAAGGAGGTGGCGGAGTTCGGCGCGGCGCTCGCCGGCGGCGAGTGCGTCGTGGCGTGCACCCAGGAGGCGCCGCTCTTTGCCGAGCTGAACGAGCAGGCGGGCGCCAAGACCGACCTCAGGTTCGTGAACATCCGCGAGGTGGCCGGGTGGTCAGCCGAGGGCGACAAGGCGACGGCGAAGATCGCCGCGCTCCTGGCGCTCGCCGAGCTGCCGGAGCCGGAGCCGGTGCCGAGCGTCTCCTACCAGTCGAACGGACAGCTCCTCGTGATCGGACCGGCGGACGTGGCCGTGCAATGGGCGGAGCGGCTGGCCGGCGAGCTCGAGGTGAGCGCATTGATCACCACTTCGCGCGGCGGCGAACTCCCGCTCGAGCGGCGCTACCCGGTCTGGTCGGGCCGGGTGAAGTCGATCACGGGCTGGCTCGGCGCGTTCGAGGTCGAGTGGGAACAGACGAACCCGATCGACCTCGACGTCTGCACCCGCTGCAACGCCTGCATCCGCGCCTGTCCGGAAAGCGCGATCGATTTCACCTATCAGATCGACCTGGACCGGTGCAAGGCGCACCGCGAGTGCGTCAAGGCGTGCGGGCCGGTCAACGCGATCGACTTCGAGCGCCAGGAGCGCGCCCACCACGAGCGCTTCGATCTCGTTCTCGATCTCTCCGCCACGCCGATCCTGAAGGTGCCGCAGAAGCCGCAGGGCTATCTCGCGCCCGGCCGCGACCCGCTGGACCAGGCGCTCGCCGCGGCCGAGCTCGCCCGCCTGGTGGGCGAGTTCGAGAAGCCGAAGTTCTTCGCCTACAACGAGCGGATCTGCGCGCACGGCCGGTCCGGCAAGGTGGGCTGCACCGCCTGCATCGACGTGTGCTCGACCAACGCCATCTCGGCCGACGGCGACAAGGTCAAGGTCGAACCCCATCTTTGCGCCGGCTGCGGCGGGTGCGCGACCGTCTGCCCGTCCGGCGCGATGACGTACGCGAGTCCCCGGGTCCCGGACCTGGGCGCTCGGCTGAAGCGGCTGCTCGCCGTCTACGGACGGGCCGGCGGCCGGGACGCCGCGATCCTGTTGCACAATGCGACCGACGGTCGGGATCTGATCGCACGCCTCGCGCGGCGCGGGAAAGGGCTTCCGGCGCGCGTGATCCCGCTCGAGTTGTTTCACGTCGCCTCCGCAGGGATCGATACGCTGCTCGCCGCGATCGCCTACGGGGCAAGCCAGGTACTCGTTCTGGCGTGCGGGACCGAAGCGGACGAATACGGCGCCGCGATCGAGCGGCAGATGGGGTACGCGCAGGCGATTCTGAACGGCCTCGGTTACACCGGCACCCATTTCCGGTTCGTTCACGCGGCCGATCACGGCGCGCTCGAGCGCGCCGTGTGGGAGCTCGCGCCGGCACGAACCGTGGCGCGGCCGGCGACCTTCAACCTCTCGCCCGAGAAGCGCACGACGCTCGAGTTCATCTTCGGCCACCTGGCGGGGGAGGCTCCGACGCCGCGCGACGAGGTGCCGCTCGGGGCCGGTGCGCCCTACGGCCGCGTCGACGTCAACAAGCAGACCTGTACGCTCTGCATGGCGTGCGTCGGCGCCTGTCCCGAGTCGGCCCTGGTCGACGGCCGGGACACCCCCGCCCTCAAGTTCATCGAGCGGAACTGCGTGCAGTGCGGGCTGTGCGTCACCACCTGTCCCGAGAACGCGCTCGCGCTCGTCCCGAGGTTGCTGCTCTCCCCGGTCGCCAAGCAGGAGGTCGTTCTCAACGAAGCCGAACCGTTCAGCTGCGTGCGCTGCGGGAAGCCGTTCGGGACCCGGCAGATGATCGACGTGATGCTGGGCCGGCTGGGCACCCATTCGATGTTCGCGGCCGAAGGCGCGCTGCGACGCCTGCAGATGTGCGCCGACTGTCGCGTGATCGACATGATGGAGAACAAGGACGAGGCATCGATCCTCGACCCGAAACAATGACCGGCGAGGCGACGCCCCACGCCGCGCCCGTTGAGGTGGCGCCCGAGGACCAGGCCCGGGCCGAGTTCTACGCGCTGCTCGGCCGGCTCTGGTACGCCGCGCCCGACCAGGTGCTCCTCGATGCGATCGCCAATGCCCCGCCGCTCACGGCCGA
Source organism: Burkholderiales bacterium (assembly GCA_035286595.1). Classification (GTDB taxonomy): domain Bacteria; phylum Pseudomonadota; class Gammaproteobacteria; order Burkholderiales; family SG8-39; genus DATEDA01. Next base: position 24,355 of record DATEDA010000118.1, read on the forward strand.
GGGCGCCCACGGGGCGCTGGCCGAGGCCTGGCGCCAGCTGCAGGCCGCGGCGGCGGCGGCCGATCCCGCAGCTGTAGCCGACGAATACGACGCCGTGCTCGTGGGAGTAGGCAAGGCGGAAGTCACTCCTTACGTCTCGCACTATCTCGTCGAGACGGGCAGGGAACGAGTCCTTGTTGCGCTGCGAGACGAGATGGCGGAGCTCGGGCTGGGACGTGTTGGTGCAACGCACGAGCCCGAAGACCACTTTGCGGCGCTATGCGAAGTGATGCGGCATCTCGTCGGGGAGGGCGCCGGTGATGCTGCGATGCAGCAGCAAAAGAACTTCTTCACTCGCTATATGAACCGCGCTTACAATCCGCTTACCGATCAGGTGACCGCCTCCAGCAAAACAAGCTTCTATAAGCATGTCGCGCGCTTCACGAAAGCGTTCTGCGACGTGGAGGCGGCTTCTTTAGACATGCTCTAACTCCCCAGAAGGAGACGAACGATGTCGAACTCCAGGACCAGGACGAGCCGCAGGAACTTCCTCCTCGCGGTCGGAGCCGGCGGTGCCGCGACGGTCGCTGCGATCGGCGCGAAGACCCTTCCCCAGGCGGAGAAGAGCGACGCGAAGAAGGAGCCTCAGGGCTCCGGCTATCGCGTGTCCGAGCACATCCGCAACTACTACCGCACGACGCTGGTCTAGAGCGAAGGAGAGCGCCATGCTGCTGACGAGAAAATCCTCCGTCGCCGCCGTCCCGCAATCGCGCCTCGCGCGCAGCCTCTCCGGCGCGCTCGCGCGCACCATGGACCGGCGCGCGTTCCTGAAGCGCACCGGCGTGGTGGCCGGCGCCGGGGCGTTCGCGAGCCAGCTGCCGTTCAACCTGATCGGCAAGGCCGAGGCGCAGGAGAAGACGGTCGCCGGCGGCAAGGTCGAGGTGAAGCGCAGCGTCTGTACGCACTGTTCGGTCGGCTGTGCGATCGACGCCGTCGTGCAGAACGGCGTGTGGGTGCGGCAGGAGCCGGTGTTCGACTCGCCGCTCAACCTCGGCGCGCACTGCGCCAAGGGCGCCTCGGTGCGCGAGCACGGCATGACCGAGAACTCGCATCGCCTGAAGTACCCGATGAAGCTGGTGAACGGCAAGTACCAGCGCCTCTCCTGGGACCAGGCCCTCGACGAGATCACCAAGAAGATGGAGGCGCTCCGCAAGGAGTCCGGCCCCGACGCCGCGTACTTCGTCGGCTCCTCGAAGCACAACAACGAGCAGGCGATGCTGTTGCGCAAGTTCGTGTCGCTGTGGGGCACGAACAACTGCGACCACCAGGCGCGCATCTGCCACTCGACCACCGTCGCCGGCGTGGCCAACACCTGGGGCTACGGGGCGATGACCAACTCGTACAACGACGAGCAGAACTCCAAGTGCATTCTGTTCTTCGGCTCGAACGCCGCCGAGGCGCACCCGGTGTCGATGCTGCACACGCTGCACGCCAAGGAGTCGGGCGCGAAGGTGGTCGTGGTCGACCCGCGGTTCACGCGGACCGCGGCCAAGGCCGACACCTATTACCGCATCCGTTCCGGCACCGACGTCGCGTTCCTGTGGGGAATGCTGTACCACATCTTCAAGAACGGCTGGGAGGACAAGGCGTACATCCAGGCCCGCGTCTACGGGATGGACAAGGTCAGAGAAGAGGTCATGAAGTGGACGCCGGACGTGGTGCAGGACGTCACCGGCATGCCCGAGGAGCAGGTGCGGCACGTGGCGGAGCTGATGGCGAAGAACCGTCCGAGCACCATCGTCTGGGCGATGGGCCAGACCCAGCACACCAACGGCAACGCGATCGTCCGCGCAAGCTGCATCCTGCAGCTCGCGCTCGGGAACGTCGGCGTGTCGGGCGGCGGGACCAACATCTACCGCGGCCACGACAACGTGCAGGGCGCGACCGACGTCGGGCCGAACCCCGACTCGCTGCCGGGCTACTACGGCATCGCGACCGGCTCCTGGAAGCACTGGTGCCGCGTGTGGAACGTCGACTACGAGTGGCTGAAGGGCCGCTTCGCGAGCCAGGCGATGATGGAGAAGCCCGGCATCACGGTGTCGCGGTGGATCGATGGCGTCCTCGAAAAGAACGAGAACATCGACCAGGATCCGAACATCCGCGCGATGTACTACTGGGGCCACGCGCCGAACTCGCAGACCCGCGGGCTCGAGATGAAGATGGCGATGGACAAGCTCGACCTCCTCGTCGTCATCGACCCGTACCCGTCGGCGACCGCGGCGATGGCGGCGATGCCCAAGGCCGCGGACGCGAAGTACGAGGTCAACCCCAACCGCGACGTCTACCTGCTGCCGGCGGCGACGCAGTTCGAGACCGACGGCTCGGCCACCGCGTCGAACCGCTCGATCCAGTGGCGCGAGAAGGTGATCGAGCCGCTGTTCGAGTCGCGCTCCGACCAGGCGATCATGTACGCCTTCGCGCAGAAGTGGGGCTTCGCCGACCAGTTCGTCGGCAAGAAGGACGGCAAGCAGAACCTGCGGCTGATCAAGACCGCCAAAGGCTATGAAGAGCCCAGCATGGAGGACACGCTCGCGAACGAGATCAACCGCGGCACCTGGACGATCGGCTACACCGGTCAGACGCCCGAGCGGTTGAAGGCGCACATGCGCAACATGCACGTGTTCGACGTGAAGACGCTGCGCGCCAAGGGCGGCAAGGACGCGGCCACCGGGTACGACCTCACCGGCGACTACTTCGGCCTGCCGTGGCCGTGCTACGGCAACGCGCAGCTGAAGCACCCCGGTTCGCCGAACCTGTACCAGACCTCCAGGAACGTCATGGATGGCGGCGGCAACTTCCGCGCGAACTTCGGCGTCGAGCGCGACGGCGTGTCGCTGCTGGCCGAAGATGGCTCGGCGTCGAAAGGCGCCGATCTGCCGTTCGGGTATCCCGAGTTCGACCACGTGCTGCTGAAGAAGCTCGGCTGGTGGGATGAGCTCTCGGACGCCGAGAAGAAGGAGGCGGAGGGCAAGAACTGGAAGACCGACCTCTCGGGCGGCATCCAGCGCGTCGTGCTGAAGAACCACAGTTGCCATCCCTTCGGCAACGCGAAGGCGCGGGCGGTGGTCTGGAACTTCCCCGATGCCGTGCCGCTGCATCGCGAGGCCCTGTACTCGCCGCGGCCCGACCTGGTTGCGAAGTTCCCGACGCACGACGACGTCAAGGTCCTGTGGCGGCTGCCGACGCTCTTCAAGTCGGTCCAGCAGAAGAACGTGGAAGACAAGGTGGCCGAGAAGTTCCCGCTCATCCTCACGAGCGGGCGGCTGGTGGAGTACGAGGGTGGCGGCGAGGAGACCCGCTCCAATCCGTGGCTCGCCGAGCTGATGCAGGACAACTTCGTGGAGATCAACCCGAAGGCGGCGGCCGACCGCGGCGTGCGCAACGGCGAATACGTCTGGGTGAAGAGCCCGACCGGGGCGCGGCTGAAGGTCAAGGCGCAGGTCACCGAGCGGGTCGGTCCCGACACCGTGTTCATCCCGTTCCACTTCTCGGGGTGGTGGCAGGGCACCGACATGCTGCCGTACTACCCGGAGGGCGCGGCGCCGATTGTCCGTGGCGAGGCGGTCAACACCGCCACGACCTACGGCTACGACCGGGTGACGCTGATGCAGGAGACCAAGACCACGCTGTGCCAGGTCGAGCGGGCGTAAAGGAGACGAACCATGGCGAGAATGAAATTCCTGGTCGACGCCGAGCGCTGCATCGAGTGCAACGGCTGCGTGACCGCGTGCAAGAACGCGAATGAGGTGCCGTGGGGCGTGAACCGCCGGCGCGTCGTCACGATCAACGACGGCATTCCGGGCGAGAAGTCGATCTCGGTCGCCTGTATGCACTGCTCGGACGCGCCGTGCATGGCGGTCTGCCCGGTCGACTGCTTCTACCGCACCCCGGAGGGCGTCGTCCTGCACGACAAGGACATCTGCATCGGCTGCGGCTACTGCTTCTACGCCTGTCCGTTCGGCGCGCCGCAGTTTCCGCAGGCGGGAGCGTTCGGCCTGCGCGGCAAGATGGACAAGTGCACGTTCTGCGCCGGCGGTCCCGAGAAGGACAACTCGGCCGAGGAATTCCGCAAGTACGGCTCGAACCGTCTGGCGGAGGGGAAGCTGCCGGCCTGCGCCGAGATGTGCTCGACGAAGGCGCTGCTCGGCGGCGACGGGGACGTCATCGCGGACATCTATCGTCAGCGGGTGTTGAAGCGCGGCAAGGGCTCCGAGGTCTGGGGCTGGGGCACCGCGTACGGCGCGCCCGGCGGCCAGCAGAAGCCCGCCGCGCAGCAGCCGAAGAGCTGAGCGATGCGCGCGCGGACGGCAGTCTTCGCTGCGCTTGCTTCGATTGCCGCACTCGGCATCGCCGGGTGCGGCGACGCACCGCAGGAACTGGCGCAGAAGGAGCGGCGATACCAGGGCAAGCCCGACACGAACCCCTGGGACAGCCCGCAGTTCGGCGGCAAGCAGGCCGAGTGGGAACGCGCGATCCAGGCGCGGACCCAGAACCAGAACGAGTACACGCGGGTCGAGTGATCGAGCCCGCGGTCCGGGGGGATCTCTAGCGAGGGAACAACCCCTCGTTCCGGGAGAAGGAGGAGGAATGCCCAAAAGATTCTTGCGGCTAGTCGGCGGCACCGCGCTCGCGACGGCACTTGTGTTGCCGCTTGCCGGGACTGCCCAGCAGCCGCCGGCCGACCCGGCGCAGGAGCGACAGGCGGAGCGCCAGCTCGTGCAGCCCGGCAACAACGCCCCGGTCTGGCGCGGGGTGCAGGCGGGTGAGCCCGGCTACACCTCGATCAAGGGCCAGGAGACGAACGTCCTCATCCAGCCGGCGATGAGGCTGCCCGGACAGCCGGTGAGTACCGCCGGCGAGGCGTGGCGGCTGTTCCGGAACAACCTCATCACGCCGATCGGCGGCTGGCTCTTCGCAGCGGTGGTCGCGTTGATCGGGATCTTCTACTGGCTGAAAGGGCCGGTGAAGCTGCACGGGCAGCCGACCGGGCGCCTGATCCAGCGCTTCACGGCGTTCGAGCGCTACGCGCATTGGGTCATGGGAATCAGCTTTGCGATTCTCGGAGTGACCGGGCTCATCCTCCTGCTCGGCAAGTACGTGCTGCTGCCGGTGATCGGGTACACGCTGTTCTCGTGGCTCTCGAGCCTGTCGAAGAATCTGCACAACTTCGTCGGCCCCATTTTCGCGCTGAGTCTCGTCGTGTTCATCGTCACGTACATCAGGGACAACATCCCCAAGGGATACGACTTCAAGTGGTTCGCGAGCGCCGGCGGCATGTTCGGCGGCAAGCACGTGCCCTCAGGCCGGTTCAACGCCGGCGAGAAGGGGTGGTTCTGGATCGGCGTCGTCGTGCTCTCGCTGATCGTGAGCATCACCGGGCTGATCCTCAACTTCCCGAACTTCGACCAGGTCCGGGCGGTGATGATCCAAGCGAACATCATCCACGCGATCGCGGCGATGGCGGTCATCATCCTGGCGGTTGGGCACATCTACATGGGCACGATCGGGGTCGAAGGGGCGTACGGCTCGATGCGCTACGGCTACGTCGACGAGGCCTGGGCGAAGGAGCACCACCAGCTCTGGTACGAGGACGTGAAATCGGGCAAGGTCAAGGCGGAAACCGCGAAGGGCGTACCGGCCTCCGCGCAGACGCAGCACTGAAAGACAAGAGGAGGGGAATATGAGAGGAGCCATCGTTGCCTTGATCGGGTTTGCGATGATCGCCGGCCCGCTGTGGGCGAAGCTGCCGGCGCCGCCGCCGATGGACGACGCGCAGAAGGCTGCCGCCGCGGCCAAGGCGGCCGCGAAGGCGGAGGCGGCGAAGAAGGAGTCCGCGCTGCTCAGCAAGTCCATGGACATGACGGCCGAGAAGTACAAGAAGAGTCTGGCCGCGAAGACCAAGGGCGCGCCGGCGATGGCGACGCCGGCGGCGGCCAAGAAGTAGCGGCTCGGGATACGGCAGGATACGGCGCCCTTCGGGCGCCGTATTTTTTTGGAGGGCGCGCTAGGCCACGCCCTCGACGACGACCATGTTGAAGTCGGCGGCGCCGAGGCGCTTTTGCCGCGCGGCCTGGTACTCGATCGAGCGGTGGAAGGCTTGCGCCTGCGCGAGGCTCGCGAACTCGACGATGACCGTGCGGGCGTGCGGCCAGGCCCCCTCGAGGATCTCCAGCTTTCCGCCGCGCGCGAGGTACCGGCCGCCGTGCTGCTCGATGGCCGCGGGGGCGAGCTTGGCGTATTCCGCGTACGCCTCGGGGTTGGTCACACTGACTGCAGCGATGAGGTAGGCGGGCATCGATCCTCCTGGGGTCCGCAGCGGCGCGAGCCGCCAATGTGAAGTGAAGGCCCGCGCCGAAGCAACGGGCCCGATGCTACAGCCGCACCCAGCCGCGACGCAGTGCGACGTGCACGGCGAAGCCGAACACGAAAGCGGCACCGACGTGCCACACGGCGAACGCCGCCGTCGTCAGGGCGACGAACCGCTCGGCCTTGTCGTTCCCGAGCGCGCAGAAGCCGAGCGCGAGCTGCGCCCCGGCGAGGAACAGGATGACGCCGAGCACGGGCAGCGGGAAGGCCTTGAAGAAGACCGACACCGAGTCGGCGAACAGCACGCCGCCCGCGAGGAGCAGGATCCCGATCAGGATCGGCGCCGCGCCGGTCCGCGCGCCGAACTGCACGTGACCGGCCATGCCGCCGGCGCCGTGGCACATCGGGACGCCGCCGATCAGCCCCGACCCGAGATTCATGAGCCCGGTCGAGAAGGCGACCCGCCGTTCGGTGACGGGGCGGTCGGGGAAGAGCCGGTTCGCCTGCTCGACGGTCGCGATCAGCGCGTTGCCGAGCGTGAGCGGCACCTGGGGCAGGGCGAGCAGCACGGCGCCGACCCAGAGCTCGTTCCAGCCGATGCCGCCGAGGTCGATGGTCGGGAGCCGCGGGTTCGCCTCCACCGCCGCTAGCCGGCCGAGCAATCCGGGATCGCTCCAGACCGCAACGCACCCGCCGACGACGAGAACGAGGAACATCGCCGGAAACCGTCGGCGCTCGATCAGCAGCAGGGTCCCCGCGAGCAGCCCCGCTGCGAGCACCCAGCCGTCGGCCATCATGCGGATGCCGTCGAGCATCAGGCTCAGGCCCAGGCCGAGCACGATGCCCAGCGTGAGGCTGCGAGGCATCCAGTCCGCGAGACGCTTCGCGAGCCCGGTCGCCGCAAGCACCATCCAGACGACGGCGGTGACCAGGCCGGCGGCCTGGATGGCCGCCGGCGTGAGCACCGCCGCATGCACCGACTGCGTCGTCGCGACCGCGCCGATCGCCTTCATCGGCTGCACGGGGAAGGGCGTGCGATAGATCGCGCCGACCGCGATGTAGGCGACGCCGAACGCGAGCAGGACCGCGCCCGGGTCGAGCTTCACGACCGCCAGATAGGCGACGAGGAACGGGATCAGCGTCCCGAGGTCGCCGAAGGCGCCCGCGATCTCGCCGCGATCGATGCGGAAGCCACCCCGCGCCGGAAGCGCGGTCGCGCTCACCGGGGCGGAGGTCTCGTGACGGGTCCCCTCCATCGACGCTCCTTCAGGCAAACGCCGCCGCAACCGGGGCGACCGTGCCGGCGTCGCCGATCGCGTAGCCCGGCAATCCCCGGGCCGCTCGGCGCAGCGGCTCGCCGGCTAGGCCCTCGCGCAGCCGACGGCCCCATTCGGTGTCCAGCCGGCTCGACCGCGACGCGAGCCAGTAGGTCTCCCGCCGCAGCGGCACGAAGCCCAGCTTAAATCGCCAGGCGGCAGCCCGCAACCCGAACGCGGAATCGGCGCGACCCGCAGCCACCGTCGCCGCGACGGCGAGGTGCGTGAATTCCTCGGTGCCGTAACCGCGGATTGCCGACGGATCGACACCGGCCTGCTGGAGCAGTTGATCGATGAGGAGGCGCGTGCCCGACCCCCGTTGCCGGTTGACGAAGCGGGCGTGCCTCGCAGCGATGTCGGCGAGCGAGCGCAGGCGCTTGGGGTTGCCCCTCGGCACGATCAGCCCCTGCTCCCGCTCGGCGAAGCGGAGGAGGGCGTCGCGGCGGGGGTCGAGCAGTCTGCGCAGAGCGCCCGTTGCCGCCTCCTCCATGCGCGTCGCGACGTGGAAGCCGGCGACCTGTACCTCGCCGCGCGCAAGCGCGCCGAGCGACTCGAGGCTGCCCTTGAACGCGAGCTCGCCAACGAGGCCCTGAGGCCTCGCCCAGCCGTCGCAGAACGCGGCCAGCAGCAGATCATGGCTCGCGGCCACCGCCGGCCGCGCTTGCCCGCTCGCGCGCGGTCCGAGGTCCACCTCGAACCCGGCCTCGTGCAGCCGTTGAGTGGCCCGGGCGTCAGCGGCGACCAGCTGCTCACCGACTGGCGTGAGCCGCGTCCCGCGTCCGCGCTGCAGCTCCGCGACGGGTACACCGAGCAGGCGACCGGTCTCGCCGATCAGGCTCCAGGCGGTGCGATAGGACAGTCCGATCTCGGCTGCGGCGGCGCGGAGCGTGGCATGGGTCCGGATCGCCCCGAGCAGCCGCGGCAGCCGGGGGTCGAGCGGTGCGTGGTGTCGCGACGCCACCCGCCAACCAATCTCCGGCACGAGTCGCATATATGCAAGTCCTGGAATATTTGCCTTGCGTCCACGAGCGGCTAACATCCACCGCATGCCAACGACAGAATATGCAATACAAAGCATATTAGCCTGGACCGGCGCTGACCGCCAGCCCGGGCTCTCCTCGTGGACGTGATCCTCGGCGCGATCCGCGGCGCGTTCGGGCTGATGATCGGGCTCGACGCGACGCTGCTCGAGATTGTCGCCTTGAGTCTGCAGGTGAGCCTCAGCGCGGTAGCGATCGCGACCGCGCTCGCGCTGCCGCTCGGCGCCGCGATCGCGGTGTCGAAGTTCCGCGGCCGCCAGACGGTCATCGTGATCCTGAACGCCCTGATGGGCCTGCCGCCGGTCGTCGTCGGACTGGTCGTCTACCTCATGCTGTCGCGCGCGGGTCCGCTGGGGGAGCTGGGACTCCTGTTCACGCCGACCGCGATGGTGGTCGCGCAGGCGATCCTCATCCTGCCGATCATCGCCGCGCTCGCCCGGCAGGCCGTGGAGGACGCCTGGCGCGAGTACCAGGATCAGCTCCGCTCGCTCGGCGCGGGGGGGTGGAGCGCCGCGCTCACGCTCGTCTGGGACATCCGGTTCTCGCTGCTGACGGCGGTGCTCGCGGGCCTGGGGCGTGCCGCGGCCGAGGTCGGGGCGGTGATGATCGTCGGCGGCAACATCGACGGGGTCACACGCGTCATGACCACGGCGATCGCGCTCGAGACGAGCAAGGGCGATCTGCCTTTGGCCCTCGGCCTCGGCGTGATCCTGGTCACGCTGGTGCTCCTGCTCAACGCGGGTGCCTACACCCTCAAAGAAGCGGCGCAGCGGCGCTATGGGTGAAGAGCCGATGCGTGCGCCGACGTCGCTCCTGCCGCTGCGCCTCGAGGAGGTCTCGTTCGTTGCGGCCGGCAAGACGATCATCGACCGGGTGTCGCTCGCGTTTGAGGCGGGGCCGCGCACGATCATTCTCGGGCCCAACGGCGCGGGGAAGAGCGTGCTCATGCGCCTCTGTCACGGGTTGCTCGCGCCCACGTCGGGCCGCATCGCATGGGCCGTGCCCGAGCGTCCCGGCGACCGGCGCCGACAGGCCATGGTGTTCCAGCGGCCGGTGATGCTGCGGCGCTCGGCGCTCGCAAACGTCGAGTACGGGCTCAAGCTCGCCGGGGTTGCGCGTGCGGAGCGCGGCGCACAGGCGCGTGCCGCCCTCCAAAGTGTCGGGCTCGCCGAGCTCGGCGACCGGGCCGCGCGAGTGCTCTCGGGCGGGGAGCAGCAGCGCCTCGCGCTCGCGCGCGCCTGGGCGCTCCGGCCCGAGGTGCTGTTTCTCGACGAGCCGACCGCGAACCTCGACCCGGGTGCGAGCGCCGAGGTCGAGCGGATCATCCAGGCAATCCATGCCGCCGGCACGAAGATCGTGATGAGCACGCACAACCTCGGCCAGGCGCGCCGCCTCGGCGACGAGATCCTGTTCCTCCACCAGGGGCGGCTCGTCGAGCACGCGCCGGTCGACCGCTTCTTCAACCGACCCGCCTCCGCTGAAGCCGGGGCGTTCATCAAAGGAGAACTGCCATGGACCTGAAACGACGGCTCTTCCTTGGGGCGGCGGCGCTCGCCGTGGCGCTGCCGCTTGCCGCGCAGGAGAAGTTCATCACCGTCGCCTCGACGACCTCGACCGAGCAGTCGGGGCTCTTCAAGCACATGCTGCCGATCTTCGAGCAGAAGACCGGCACCAAGGTCCGCGTGGTCGCACAAGGCACCGGGCAGGCGCTCGACATGGGCCGCAGGGGCGACGCCGACGTCGTCTTCGTCCACGACCCCGCGGCGGAGAAGAAGTTCGTCGACGACGGCTTCGGCGTGAACTACAAGCAGGTGATGTACAACGACTTCGTGCTGATCGGGCCGAAGTCCGATCCGGCGAAGATCGTCGGCGGGAAGGACATCCTCGCCGCCTTGAAGAGGGTCGAAGGCGCCAAGGCGCCGTTCGTGTCGCGCGCCGACAAGAGCGGCACGCACGCCGCCGAGCTTCGCTACTGGAAGTCGGCCGGCATCGACATCGCGACGCAGAAGGGTCCCTGGTACAAGGAGACCGGGTCCGGGATGGGGCCGGCGCTGAACACCGCGTCGTCGATGGGCGGCTACATCCTCGCCGACCGCGGCACCTGGCTCTCGTTCAAGAATCGCGGCGACCTCGCGGTCCTCGTCGAGGGCGACCAGAAGCTCTTCAACCAGTACGGGATCATGCTGGTCAACCCGGCGAAGCACGCGCACGTCAAGCAGGACCTCGGCAACGCGTTCATCAGTTGGGTCGTCTCGCCCGCGGGGCAAAAGGCGATCGCGGAGTACAAGGTCGGCGGCGAGCAGCTCTTCTTCCCGAACTACAAGGGCCGCTGATGCGGCCGCCTCGGCGTTCGTGCTTTCGCGGCTCGCCCTGAGCGTTGCGGCCTCGCGTGCCGCTGGCTTACACTGCTCAAGCATCTCCCGGAGCCCCAGCCATGCCCGCCGTGATCAAGAAGGCCGACTTCATCCAGTCGATCGCCGACGCGTTCCAGTTCATCTCGTACTACCACCCGGCCGACTATCTCCGGAACCTCCATGCCGCCTACGAGCGCGAGCAATCGCCCGCGGCGAAAGACGCGATGGCGCAGCTCCTGATCAACTCGCGCATGAGCGCCGAGGGGCATCGTCCGATCTGCCAGGACACCGGCATCTGCATCGCCTTTCTCAAGGTCGGGATGGACGTGCGCTGGGACACGGACCTGACGGTCGAGGAGATGGTCGACGAGGGCGTGCGTCGCGCCTACACCGACAAGACGAACCCGCTGCGCGGGTCGATCCTCGCCGACCCGGACGGGAAGCGCGTCAACACCAAGGACAACACCCCGGCGGTCACGCACGTTCAGCTCGTGCCGGGCGACAAGGTCGAGGTCGTCGTCGCGGCGAAGGGCGGCGGCTCGGAGAACAAGTCGCGGTTCGCGATGCTGCTGCCGAACGACAGCGTCGTCGACTGGGTCCTCGCGCAGGTTCCGACGATGGGCGCGGACTGGTGTCCCCCGGGGATCCTCTCGGTGGGGATCGGCGGCTCGCCGGAGAAGGCGATGCTGATGGCGAAGTGGGCGATGATGGAGCCGATCGACCTGCACGAGCTGCGCGAGCGCGGCCCGAAGGACCGCTACGAGGAGCTGCGGCTCGAGCTCCACGAGAAGGTGAACGCGCTCGGCATCGGCGCGCAGGGCCTGGGTGGCCTGACCACCGTTCTCGACGTGAAGGTCACGGCGTACCCGACGCACGCCGCATCGAAGCCGGTAGCGCTGCTCCCCAACTGCGCGGCGACGCGGCACATCCACTTCGAGCTCGACGGCAGCGGGGCGGCGCGGTTCGAGCCGCCGAGCCTCGACGACTGGCCGAAGCTCACGCTCGATCTCTCGACCAGCAAGCGCGTCAACCTCGACACGATCACGCGCGACGAGGCGGCGACCTGGAAGGCGGGCGATCGGCTGCTGCTCTCCGGAAAGATGCTCACCGGCCGCGACGCCGCGCACAAGCGCCTCGCCGACCTGCTGGCGAAGGGTGAGCGACTGCCGGTGGACTTCAGGAACCGGTTCATCTACTACGTCGGCCCCGTCGACGCGGTCCGCGACGAGGCGGTCGGTCCGGCAGGCCCCACCACCTCCTCCCGGATGGACAGGTTCGTCGAGCCGATGCTCGCGCAGAGCGGGTTGCTCGGGATGATCGGGAAATCCGAACGCGGGGCGGCGGCGACCGAGTCCATCAAGAAGCACAAGGCGGTCTACTGCATCGCGGTCGGCGGCGCGGCCTATCTCATCTCCAAGGCGATCCGGTCGTCCAAGGTGGTCGCGTTTCCCGACCTCGGCATGGAGGCGATCTACGAGTTCGAAGTGAAGGACATGCCGGTGACGGTGGCGGTGGACAGCGCCGGGAGCGCCGTGCACAAGTCCGGCCCGGCGGAGTGGCGAGGGAAGATCGGGAAGATCCCGGTGGTGACCGCCTGAGGCGGCCGCGAGGAGGGGGTTGACAACGCAGCCTATATTTCCATATTATTGCAAATATGGAAACGACGCAGGCCGTCCAAGCGCTTGGGGCGCTGGCCCAGGAGACGCGGCTCGCGGTCTTCCGGCTGCTCGTCGAGGCAGGTCCGGAAGGCATGGCGGCGGGGGAGATCGCGACAGAGCTGAGCGTCCCGCCGGCCACGCTCTCGTTCCACCTCGCGCAGCTCGCGAGTTCGGGACTGGTCCGCGGGCGGCAGGAGGGGCGGTTCATCTACTACGCCCCGGACTTCGACGCCATGAACGGACTCGTCGGCTTCCTGACCGAGAACTGCTGCGCGCGCGGCCGCTGCGCGCCTGTCGCCACGATTCAGATCCACCGGAAAGGAGTTAGGAAATGAAGCGCTTTCACATGCACGTCGCCGTCAAGGACCTCGACCAGAGCGTCCGGTTCTACTCGATGCTCTTCGGCACCGATCCCACGATCCGCAAGCCGGACTACGCGAAGTGGATGCTGGAGGACCCGCGCGTGAACTTCGCGATCTCCACGCGCGCGGACCAGGTCGGAATCGACCACGTCGGCATCCAGGCCGAGAACGAGGCGGAGCTCGAGGACGTCCGCGCGCGTCTCGCCCGCGCGGACCAGGCGTACGTGGCCCAGAAAGACGCCGCGTGCTGCTACGCACGGTCGAACAAGTACTGGGTCGAGGATCCCCAGGGCATCGCCTGGGAGGCCTGGCACACGCTCGAGTCGATCCCGGTCTACGGGACCGGCACCCGTCCGGCCGGGGACGGCAAGCAAGTCGCCTGCTGCGCGCCTGCCTAATCCGCGTTCGGCGCGAAGAGCCAGCGGACCACGCCTCGCGCTGCCTGGTCGGTCGAGTCGTCGCCGGAGACGTTCCCGATCTCGTCGAGGCGCTTCTGCAGCGCCAGCCGCTCGAGATTCTCGAGCCGCAGCACGGTGAACAGGCCGATGCGCCGGAACAGCACGTCGTAGGCGACGAAGAACGCCCGGCGGATCGCCTCGGGATTGCTCTGGACTGCTGCCGGATCGGGCACGCCCCAGTGGGCGGTCATCGGCTGGCCAGGCCAGACGGGGCAGACCTCGCCGGCGGCCTGATCGCAAACCGTGAACACGAAGTCGAGGCGAGGCGCGGCAGCTTTCGCGAATTCATCCCAACTCTTGCTGGACAGCCCGTCGGTCGGCAGGCGCGCGCGGCGCAGCTGCTCCAGGGCGTGCGGGCTCACCTCGCCCTTCGGATGGCTACCGGCGCTGAACGCCTTGAAGCGGCCCTTGCCGACCTCGTTCAGGATCGCCTCGGCCATGATCGACCGCGCGGAGTTTCCGGTGCAGAGGAAGAGCACGTTGTAGACACGTCCGGTGGGGTCGCTCATTCGGGTCTCCCTGTGACCTGTGGGGCTTCGAGCAGGCAAGCTCGAAGATTATCGCTTGATGACATTGCAAATCCGTTTCAGCCCCTCACGAGAGGGGCGTCAGCCCCGCCGGCCCTGTTAAGATTCGACCTTTGCAATCAAGAGGTTTGGCGGGCCGACCCATGGGTGCGGGCTGGCGCCAGCGACCCTTCGCAGGCACGCATGAAAGTGTTCGGCTTCGCCGGCTGGTCCGGCAGCGGCAAGACCACGCTCATCGAACAGCTCATCCCGCGGTTCGCCCGGGCCGGCCTCACGGTCTCGCTGGTCAAGCACGCTCACCACTCGTTCGACGTGGACCAGCCCGGCAAGGACTCGTACCGTCACCGGGACGCCGGGTGCAAGGAGGTCCTGGTCAGCTCGGACAAGCGCTGGGTCGTCATGCACGAGCTGCGAGGCGAGCCCGAACCAAGCCTCGACGAGCAGATCAAACGCGTGTCGCCTTGCGATCTGCTGCTGGTCGAGGGGTACAAGCACTATCCGATGCCGAAGCTCGAGATCCACCGCGAAGCGAACGGCAAGCCGCTCCTGCATCCGGAGGATCCGCACATCGTCGCGATCGCGGCCGACGTGCGGGTCGAGACCAAGCTGCCGCGATTCGACCTGGATGATCACGATCGGATCGCCGCCTTCATCCTCGCCTATAACGGATTCAAATGACGAACGGCATGCTCTCCGTCGATGAAGCGCTGGCGAGGCTCCTCGCCGGCGCGCGGACCGTGAGCGAGGTCGAGACGATCCCGACGCTGGCCGCGACCGGGCGCGTCGTCGCGGGCGCTCAGGCCTCGACGCTGAACGTCCCGCCGCTCGACAACTCCTCGATGGACGGCTACGCGGTCCGCGCCGCGGACTGCACATCGGGGAGTGCGCGGCTGCGCATCGCCCAGCGAATTCCCGCGGGCGCGGTCGGCAAGCCGCTCGAGTCGGGATCGGCCGCCCGGATCTTCACCGGCGCACCGATCCCGCCGGGCGCCGACGCCGTGGTGATGCAGGAGGTATGCGCCGTCGAGGTCGACCACGTCGTCGTCAAGCACCAGCCGCAGCCCGGCGAATGGGTCCGACGCGCCGGCGAGGACATCCGCGCGGGAAGCACGATCCTCGAGGCCGGGACCCGGCTGCGGGCGCAGGAGGTCGGGCTCGCCGCGTCGGTGGGCCTCGCGTCGCTTCCCGTTTACCGCAAGGTGAAAGCCGCGTTGTTTTCCACGGGGAACGAGCTCGTCATGCCGGGCGAGCCGCTGCCCGCCGGCTCGATCTACAACTCCAACCGCTTCACGCTCACTGGCCTGCTGCGGACGATCGGCTGCGAGGTCGACGATCTCGGAATCGTCCCCGACACGCTCGCCGCGACGCGCGACGCGCTGCGCCGGGCCGCGGCGGCGAGCGACCTCATCGTCACTTCGGGCGGCGTCTCGGTCGGCGAAGAGGACTACGTGAAGCCCGCGGTTGACGCCGAGGGCCGGCTCGACCTCTGGCGGATCGCGATGAAGCCCGGCCGGCCGCTTGCGTTCGGCGGGGTCCGACGGGCGGACGGCACCGAGGCGAGCTTCATCGGCCTGCCGGGGAACCCGGTCTCCAGCTTCGTGACCTTCGTGCTGTTCGTCCGCCCGTTCGTGCTGCGCTGCCAGGGCGTGACCCGGCTCGAGCCGCACGCGTACTCGATCCGGGCGGATTTCGACTGGCCGAAGCCCGACCCGCGGCGCGAGTTCCTGCGCGTAAGATTGAACGCATCCGGCGGACTCGATCTGTTTCCGAACCAGAGCTCCGGCGTCCTCACCTCGACGGTCTGGGGCGACGGGCTGGTGGATAATCCATCGAAGCAGGCGATCAACCGCGGAGACGTGGTCCGGTTCCTGCCGTTCTCGGAGCTGCTCGTTTGAGCGCGAAACTCAAGCTGCTGTTCTTCGCCAGGCTTCGCGAGGACCTCGGCACCTCGGGCGAGGAGCTGGCGTTGCCCGCCGACGTCGGCACGGTCGCGGCGCTGCGCGCGCATCTCCTGGCGCGAGGCGGCGCGTGGGCAACCACGCTTGCGCAAGGCCGGGCGCTCCGCGTGGCGGTCAATCACGAGATGGCCGAGCCCGCGACACCGGTCCGGCCCGGCGACGAAATCGCGTTCTTCCCTCCCGTGACCGGGGGTTGACGATGGCGGTGCGCATCCAGACCGAGGACTTCGACGCCGGCGCCGAGATCGCCGCCCTGCGCGCGGGGAACCCGGCCGTCGGCGCGGTCGCGAGCTTCGTCGGCGTCGTGCGCGATCGCAACGACGGCGACGCGGTAGCCACGCTCACGCTCGAGCACTATCCCGGCATGACCGAGGGGGCGATCGAGGCGATCGTGGAAGAGGCGAGATCGCGCTGGGCGATCATTGACGTCACGGTCGTCCACCGCGTCGGCGAGCTGAAGCCCCTCGACCAGATCGTGCTGGTCGTGGTTGCCGGCGGGCACCGCGGCGACGCGTTCGCCGCGTGCGAGTTCATCATGGACTACCTCAAGACCCGCGCGCCGTTCTGGAAAAAGGAGCAGACGCCGGAAGGCGCCCGCTGGGTCGATGCGCGAGCCTCCGACGACGATGCAGCGGAACGCTGGGCGGGGCGCAAGAAGGACGTGGCCTGAGGGGGGGGCGCGCGGCGCGCCACCCTTTACGCGCAAGTCGGCTCCCGTTACTATCGCCGCTGCTTCAGGGAGATGGCATTCCTCCCCTAACCGCCGCAAGGCTGATGATGCCTACATGACGCGCCCGACGACGGTGGCGGTGTAGGCCCTTCCGAAACCTCCACGTTGCTGCCGCCCGCGCGCGGGAATGGAGCGACTTCGAACGGAGGTGCCAGGTGTCTCTAGAACCGCCGCCGTCAGCGGAGCTTGTTGTCGAGGCGCGGCTCGAAGCCGCGACACCTTGCCGAGGGACGGGCGGGTTCGGCGGCGCGCGATGCAGGAGCGGCGCCGCTTCGAGCCCGAATGCTGGTAGCCGCCAGATCGCGGAGACGTCTATGGCCGACGCGGGGATTCGACGTGGGTGAGGTCTGGGGACTGGCAGCGCTCTGGGTCGGGCTCGCTCTTCTCGCAACGCTTGTGTCGATCTGGTTGCGCATCGCCACTGCGCTCTCCGAGATCGCTGTCGGGACGATCGCTCAGCTGCTGATCGGCGTTCTGGTCGGCACCGCCGCGCTCGGCGCGGACCAACCGTGGGTGACGTTTCTGGCGGGCACCGGCGCGATCCTCCTCACCTTCCTCGCCGGGGCGGAGCTCGACCCCGAGGTCTTCCGCCGGAAGTGGAAGGAGGCGACCGCAGTCGGGTTGATCAGCTTCTTCGTGCCGTTCCTCGGCTGCGCGGCGGCGGCCCGCTACCTGCTCGGATGGGATCCGATGGCGAGCTGGCTGGCCGGCATCGCGATGTCGACCACTTCGGTGGCGGTGGTCTACGCGGTCATGCTGGAATTCGGCTTCAACGTCACCGACTACGGCAAGACCGTGCTGGCGGCGTGCTTCATCACCGATCTCGGCACGGTCGTCGCGCTCGGCTTGATCTTCGCCCCGTTCACCTACAAGACGCTCGTGTTCGCCGCGGCAAACGCGGTGATGTTCATCGCATTGCCACGGGTGACGCCGCGGTTCTTCCGCCGTTTCGGCGGCAGACCCTCGGAGCCCGAAGCGAAGTTCCTGCTGCTCGGCCTGTTCGGCATGGGGGCGCTCGCGGTGTGGGCCGACAGCGAGCCGGTGCTGCCGGCGTACCTGATGGGCATGGTCTTGGCGGGAACGGTCGGCAAAGACCACGTGCTCATCCGGCGGTTGCGGACGCTCACCTTCGGGCTGCTGACGCCGTTCTACTTCATCCGCGCCGGATCGTTCGTCTCGGTCCCGGTGCTGATCGCGGCACCGGGTGCGTTCCTGCTGATGCTCGTCGTCAAAGTGACGGCCAAGATCGCCGGTGTCTACCCGGTTACGAAAGCCTTCAAGGCGCCGAACAAGGAGGCGATGTACACGACGCTGCTGATGTCCACGGGCCTCACGTTCGGCACGATCTCGGCGCTGTTCGGACTTTCGCACGAGGTGATCGATCAGGCGCAATACTCGGCGCTGGTGGCAGCGGTGATCGCGAGCGCGGTATTGCCGACCCTGATCGCCAACGCGTTCTTCATGCCGCGCCACTTGCTGCGCAAGGCGCACGGTGCCGAGGCGAGCACGCCGGCGCCGGCGGAGGAGATGAAGTGAGGAGATGACGATGTTCCAGCGGATCCTGCTCGCTTACGACGGTTCCGAGCCGGCGCAGAAGGCCTACGGGGTAGCGGCTGACCTCGCGCGCAAGTACGGCGCCGAGCTGTTCGTCCTGACGGTCGCTCGACCGCCGGAGTTCGCCGAGGACGTCGAGACCGAGGCGATCATCGAGAACTCGCGCGACTACCACGAACGACTGCTCGTGCCGCTGCGCGAGCGGGCAGCGAAAGACGGCTTGCGGGCGCGCTTCGAGGTCGCGATCGGACATCCCGCGGAGCAGATCATCTACGGCGCCGACAGCGCGCAAGCCGACCTCATCGTGGTGGGGCATCGGGGGAAGACGTTGTTCCAGCGCTTGCTGCTCGGCTCGATCTCAAAGCAAGTCATCCAGTACGCGAACTGCCCGGTGCTCGTGGTTCGGTAAGTGGCCCGGCAGCAGGGGCGCGGGTGATCAAGATCGACGTCCCCGGGTTCGGACCGCTCCAGCTCGAGCACCTCGTGCTCGACTTCAACGGCACGCTCGCCGTCGATGGCGCGCTGCTGCCCGGGGTCGCGGAGCGGCTCGGGGCGCTCGGGTCAAGGCTCTCGATCCACGTCCTGACGGCGGATACGCACGGCACGGCCGCGCGGGCGCTCGCGGGCGTGGCGTGTTCGCTCGTCGTCGCGCCGGCCTCCGGTCAGGCCGAGGCGAAGCGGCGGTTCGTGGAGGCGCTGGGTGCCGAGCGCGTCGTCGCGATCGGCAACGGCCGCAACGACCGGCTGATGCTCGAGGCCGCGCGGGTCGGGATCGCGGTCGTCCAGGCCGAAGGGGCCTCGGCTCAGGCGCTCGCCGCGGCGGACCTCGTGGTCCCGACCATCGCGGATGCGCTGGATCTGCTCGCGCATCCGCTGCGGCTGGTCGCGACGCTGCGCGACTGACGCGTTACGCCTCAGGTCCTCAGCCTCACCCAGAGCGCCTCATCCCGCTCCAGCTCCTCGAGCCGCGCCTCGACTTCGTTCAGCGTCGCATCGATCTCGGGCAGCAGCACGTCCTGCAGCGCTCGCACCCGCCGCACCGTGCGACGGTACTCGCGGTAGAGCCGCTGGAGATTGCCGGCGAGCGCCGCCATCTCGACGAGCTTCGGCAGGAGGCGGGCAAATGCGGCGCGGCACGCCTCGGCTTCGGGGGACGGGTTGACCGCCGGCTCGGCGCGGCTCGCCCCGCGGTCGAGCCGCGCCTCGAGCATTGCCACGCCAAGCAGCGACTTTCGGGTCGTGCGGACCGTCTGCAGCGACGCGTCGGCCGCGGGGTAACACTGCAGGCCGTGCAGCCCGTGGCGCGAGGCGGCAGCCTGGAGCGCTTGCATGGCCAAACCTTGAAGCTCTCGCAACTCCGCGCGCATGGCCTCGAACCGCCGTACCTCGCGGAGCATCGCCCCCGCGAGCAGCAGGCACTTCTCATCCAGGAACGCGTAGCCTTCGCGCATCGTCCGGCGCTCGTCCCTGAGCGCGATGACCGCGCTTCGCGTCGGCGCGATTTCGCTCATGCGGCCCGGTCGAGATAGCGCGCGATCTGCGCGTCCGACAGCCGCGAGAGCTCGGTTCGCGGGAGCGAACGCAGGCAGCTCCAGCCGGCCTCCATGCTCGCCTCGAGCGTGCGCGCCTCGGCCTGACCGACCAGGTCCTGCTCGAAGCGCGCGCCGAACGCGAGGTGCCTGCGGTCGGTCTCCGAGAGCCCTTCCTCGCCGACCACGCTCGCGAGCACGCGCGCCTGCGTTGCACGCGCGTAGGCCGCGTAGAGCTGGCTCGCGAGCGCGGGATGGTCGGGGTGCGTGCAGCCTTCCCCCGTGCCGTCCTTCATGAGCCGCGACAGGCTCGGCAACACGTTGACCGGCGGATAGACGGCGGCGCGATCCAGCTCGCGCGAGAGCACGATCTGCCCCTCAGTGATGTACCCGGACAGATCGGGAACCGGATGCCCGATGTCGTCCGAGGGCATGGTCAGAATCGGCAGCTGGGTGAGCGTGCCCTTGGCCCCGTGGAGGCAGCCCGCGCGCTCGTAGAGCGTGGCAAGGTCGGAGTACATGTAACCGGGGTAGCCCTTGCGCCCCGGCACTTCGCCCTTCGCGCCCGCCACCTCGCGCAGCGCCTCGCAGTAGTTCGTCAGGTCGGTCAGGATCACCAGCACGTGCTTTTCGAGCTCGAACGCAAGGTGCTCGGCGGCGGTGAGCGCGAATCGCGGCGTGAGCAGGCGCTGCGTGGACGAGTCGCTCGCGAGGTTGAGGAAGAGCGCGGCGCGCTCGAGCGCGCCGGAGCGCTCGAGCGAACGGCGGAAATAATCGGCGCTGTCGAACGGGACGCCGATCGCTGCGAAGACGATCGCGAACTCCCCCGGCGCCGCGCCGCGCAGCCGTGCGTTGCACGCGATCTCGACCGCCATGCGGTCGTGGGGCAGGCCGCCGCCGGAGAAGAGCGGCAGCTTCTGGCCGCGCACCAGGCTGTTCATCAGATCGATCGCAGTGAGGCCGGTCTCGATGAAGTCGCGTGGCGTCGCGCGCGCGACCGGGTTGAGCGGCAGCCCCTCGATGCCGACCGTCCGGGTGACCGGGATCGGCGGCCCGCCGTCGATCGGCTCGCCGATGCCGTTGAAGATCCGCCCGAGGATGCCGGGCCCGAGCCCGAAGGTGATCGGCTCGCCGAGGAAGCGCACCGACGTCTCGGCGAGCGCAAGACCGGCGCTCGACTCGAGGAGCTCGACGGTCAGATGGGTCTCGTCGATGGCCGCGACCCGCCCGAGCCGCGGCCGTCCGTCGGCCCCGCGCACCTCGACGGCCTCGTTCAGCCCGACCTCCAGCGTCCGGCGCAGGAAGAGCAGCGGCCCTTCGAGGCGCGTGGCGGCATCGCTGACGCTGACTCTAGGATGCATGCGCTTCCCCGGCCGCGAGCGCGAGGAACTCGGCCTCCAGCTGCGCCTCGATCTCGTCGAACGCCTCGAGGCGACCCTCCGGGATCTCCTCGCCCATGCGGCGGAGAGGGCGGAGAATCTGCATCGCCGCGATCTGATCCGGTGTAACGCCACGCGCGAGCCCGCCCTCGGCCTGGTCGAGGAAGTGAGCGAGGAGCCGCATCATCGCCGCCTGGCGCTCGGGGCCGGCGTAGCGGTCGACCGCGGAGAACGCGGACTGGCGGAGGAACGCGTCGTTCACGAGCTCGGCGCAGAACAGCGTGAGCTGCTGGCGGGGCGGCAGCGCGTCCTTGCCGATGATCCGGGCCATGCGATCGAGATGGGCCTGCTCGTCGAGGAGCGTGAGGAAGCGGCGCCGCAGGTCGAGCCACTCGTTCGCGCCGCTCGCGCTGTGGCTGCCGCCGGCGGGGAGCGACGAATACACGCGCTGCCACCAGTCCGCCATGTTCAGCGCATCCTCGGAGTAAGACTGCAGCGGGTCGATGGCGGGGTAGAAGCGCGCCTGCGCCCGCTTCGCGTCGAGCGCCCAGAACGAGCGGACGTAGCGCTTGGTGTGGCTCGTGACCGGCTCGGAGAAGTCGCCCGAAGGCGGGCTCACCGAGCCGAGCAGGGTCACCGAACCGATCTCGCCGGCGAGCGTCCGCGCCTTCCCCGCGCGCTCGTAGAACTCGGCGATCCGGCTCGACAGGTAGGCCGGATAGCCGCCTTCGCCCGGCACCTCGCCGAACCGGCCCGAGACCTCGCGCAGCGCCTCCGCCCACCGGCTCGTCGAGTCCGCCATGAGCGCGACGTGCAGGCCCTGGTCGCGGAAATACTCGGCGACGGTGACGGCGGTGTAGACGCTCGCCTCGCGTGCGGCGACCGGCATGTTCGAGGTGTTCGCGATGATGACGGTCCGCTCCATCAGCGGTCGGCCGCTGCGCGGATCCTCGAGCTTCGGGAGCTCGTCGAGCACGCCCGCCAACTCGTTGCCGCGCTCACCGCAGCCGAGATAGACGATCACATCGGCGCTGCACGCCTTGGCGAGCGCTTCCAGGAGGATGGTCTTGCCGGTGCCGAAGCCGCCCGGGATCGCCCCCTTGCCGCCGAGCGCGATCGGGAAGAGCGAATCGAGGACCCGCTGACCGGTGATCAAGGGCTCGTCGCCCGGAAGCCGGTCGCGCACCGGCCGCGGATCGCGTACCGCCCAAAAGTGGCGCATCGCGACGGCGTGCGCCTTTCCGTCCTCGGCGCGGAGCCTCAGCACTGGCGCGTCGTCGGCGTGCTCGCCCGCTGCCGCGATGCTTACTGCCTCGCCCGACAAGCCCGGCGGCACGAGCACGCGCTGCTTCCTCCCCGTGGGCGGCAGGACTTCGCCGAACGGTTGTCCGGGTGCCACCCGATCGCCGGATGTCACGAGCGGCTGGAAGGGAAACACGAGCGAGCGCGGCGGGGTCATCCCGGGCTGGACGTGCCGGGTCGAGGGCCCGGGGAGCGGCCGCAGCAGACCATCGAAGATGTTGCCGAGCAGTCCCGGGCCGAGCTGCGCGCCAAGCAGCTCGCCCGCCCCGACGACCTCGACTCCGGGGCGCAGGCCCGTGGTGTCCTCGTAGACCTGCGCGACGATTTCGTCCTCGTTGATCCGGATGACCTCGCCGAGCAGGGCGTGCGGCCCGACCCGGATCGCCTCGCGCAGCTTGAACGGGCCTTCGGCGCGCGCCCGCAGCACTGGTCCGCTGATCCACCTGATCCGCGCGACGCTCACGCCTTTACGCCCTGCTCCAGATGGTGCAGCAGCCGGCCCTCGATCGCTTTCCGCTCCGCGAGGAGCCCGTCGAGCGTCGTATCGAACGTGTTGTGGCCCGTCCGGACGCGAAATCCCGCCTGAACCGACGGGTCGGCGACGAATGCCACGGCCGTCTCCGCGCGCTCGGCGAGCCAGGCCGCGAGCTCGCGGCGCTGCACCTCCGGCCAGTCCGGCGCGTGGCGCACCTCCCACTCCCCGCGGGGCAACACGGCGAGGGCGCGCGCGAGATGGGTCTCGGCCCAGCCGCGCCGTGCGCCGGGGTCAGCCCAGCGTGCGGCGAGGGCGCCCCGCAGCCGTTGCCATCCGGCTGCGACCATCGCGGCCTGTCGGCTCTGATGCGCGAGCCGCTTGCGGGTGTGGAGCTGCGCCTCCGCCGCCGACACCGCCGCCTGGTAGCGCTTGCGTTCCGCGCCGATCGCCTCATGCACGCGGCTGCGCGCGAGTTGGGATGCTTCGACCGCGAGCGCACGGGCCTCGGCACGCGCCTTTCCGACCAACTCGGCGCGTTTCGATTCGCGGTACTCGTCCACGAGCGCGAGCAGGGCGCGCGCCCGCTCCTCGGTGTTCATGGTGCGAGCCCCAACTGCCGCCATACGTCGGCGGCCGGATCGACTGGCCCGCGCCGGCCGTCGGGCTCGGGCACGATCAGCACGAGCGGCGACTGCGCCGCTATGGCGGCCTCGAGGCGTGCAAGCGGCAGTCTGAGCGCGGTCTCCATGCTGACGAACACGACGTGCGCCTCGCCGCGCGCGCGCTCGAATGACGCGAGCTCCTCGCCGTCGGCGGGAACGTGCACGGCGACCCCGGCGAGCCGGTATCCGCTCGCCATCACGGCATCGCCCACGAATGCGATCGGACCGGGCATCCGAGTCTGCCCGCTCACCCGAGTCGGTTCAGGATGAGGATCGAAATGATCACGCCGTAGATCGCGATCCCCTCGGCGAGACCGACGAAGATGAGGAGCCGACCGAACAGCTCCGGCTTCTCGGCGAGCGCGCCGACGGCCGCGGTGCCGAGCCGGCCCACGGCGATGCCCGCGCCGAGCGACGACAGCCCGGTCGCTGCGGCCGCAGCCGCGAGGCCCCACCCGGCCGCCTCGCCCGAGAGCAGCGGCGCCGCATCGGGCGCCTGCGCGACGGCGGGCACGACCCAGATGAGCAGTGCAGTGGCGATCGCGCTCAACGCCGCAGCCACCGCCGTCAACGCCAGCGCGAACTTTGTCCTTTGCATCTTCATCTCTCCTCTGCAGGCACCGGCGGCGGAAGGAGCGGGCGGAACTCGCGCCCCTCCGCGCGGAAGAACCGGGCGAAAAACTCGAACAGGATGAGGCGCGTTGTCTGGATCGACACCACGAGCCCTTCGAGCACGATGACGACGACGTTGCCGATCACGAGCACCGCGAGGGATCCCGCCGTGCCACCGGCCGCTTCCGCGAGGGCAACGACGGCCGACGAGAGCCCGGCATGGGCGAGCGCGAATGCGCCGACGCGCGCGAACGACAGCGTGTTGATCAGGATCTGCATCGTCCGTTCGAGGAGCTCGCCGAGCGCTTCGAGCGCTGCGCGCGGTTCTCCGCCGAGGCGGGTGCGGCCGGCGACGAAGAGCACCGCACCCGCGAGCGCCGCGAGGAGCCCGGCCGGGTGCAGGAACGCGCCGAGGATGCCGAAATAGACGAGCACGAAGCCCGAATCGGTCGCGAGCCACTCGCGGAGCCTGCCTGTCCAATGCGCCTCCAGCGCCGCGAGCGCAAGACCGAGTGCGAGGAGAACTGCGCCCCCCGCGATCGGCACGACGAGCACGGGGAGCGGCTCCGCGAGCGGATGGAGCCAGACCGGCTGGACGATCCCCTCGACGCTGAAGACGCTGCCGAACACGAAGCCGAACGCTGCGGCCGAAACGCCCGCGGGAACGAGCAGGCGCGCGAGAGGTACTCGGCGCTGCAGAGCGAGCCCGAGCGCGACGAGCAGCATCCCCTGCCCGACGTCGCCGAACATGTAACCGAAGAGTAGCGGCACGGCGATCGCGAGCAGCGCGCTCGGATCGGTGCCGTGCTCGCCCGGCATGCCGAACAGCCGGCTGAACGCCTCGAACGGCCGCGCCCACCAGGGATTGCGCAAGAGGAGCGGGGGCCGCACCCCGCGCGGGGTCTGCGGAAAGCTCGCGAGTGCGCGAGCGTTCGCAACGTCGATTGCGCCGGCGAGACGCGCGGCGTCGCTCGTCCACCCGGTGATGCGGGATAACATCTCGCCGCTCTCGATCGCGCCGGCGTTCTCGAAGCACCACGTGGCGCGAACGATCTCCCCGAGCGCGAATGCGAGCGCGTGATGCTCGTGGATCACCTGGAGCGCCGCGCGCGAGCTTTCGGCCTCTTGCGCACGCACGGCGCGCCGGTCGGCGATGAGCGCGAGGTTCGCCTCCACGCTCGGCTGCAGCCACTCGGGCACGCGCGCGCGCCGACCGTTCACGGCGGCGACCTCCTGCGCGAGCGACTCGACGGCCTCGGGCGTGCCGACCGCGAGGAGATACGCGTCCTCGCCTACGTCGACGGGGTGCAGCAGGACGCTCGACGGCAGCGGGAGCCTCGCACCCTTCGGGTAGACGAACACCCCGGCACGGACGCCGGCGCCGGACGTTCCGAGCTTCGAGAAATCGATCGGCGTGTCGCGCAGTCGCTCCATCAGGTGCGCGATCGTGTCGAACTCGGTGAGCGCCGTCGCGGCGTCCTGGAGGTTCACGATCACGGGGTCGGCCGCCACGGCCCATCGGTGGATCCGCTCGATCGCGCCGGCCAGCGCGTCGGCTGGAGCGATGCGGGTCGTCCCGCGGAGGCGCGGCGTGGGCCAATACGCGCGGTAGCGCCGCGAAAGCGCACCGTACTCCTTCAGGAGCTGGTTGATGCGGACGCTCGTGTCGGGTCCGGGCGCGAGCCGACGCCACTCGATTTCCACCGCCCCGGTCATGGCGAGCGCCTCGAGCGCGGTGAATGCATCGTCCCGCGCGACCAGCACCTCGAACCAGCGGGCGGGTTCGGGTCGGATCACCGGACGGCACCGAAAGCAGCGCGGCTCACGAGCTGTGCCCGCAGGCGCTCCAGGTCGAGTGCGACGATCGCGAGGTACGCGAACGCGACCGGCGGGCGAAGCGCCTGGCGCCGGAAGCGGGTTCCGAGCTGCTCGGCCAGAGCACGCCGCAAGGCCCATGCGTCGTCGGCGGACCGCTCGAGCAGGCCGACGAGGTGGGTCTCGATGAGACGCGTCATCGCTTCGAGCGCGGCGTCGTCGTCGCCCGTCCGCTGCGGCCAGCGCTGCCGCCACGCCTCGACCCACATCCGGCGGGCGAGGGCGCCGCCCGTAGGCGGGCGCTTTCCTGCGCCGTCGGCCGACTCGCGTTCGAGCGCACGCACGATCGCCCCCAGCGGGCCGGCACGCAGCGCTGCGCGCCGGGCCTCCGCGTCCGGGTCGGCATAGGCCTGCAGCGATGGATCGCTGCGCATCCACGGGGACGGCGCCTCGCCGCGAGCGAGGAGCACGATCGCCGGCAGGTCGACGAGGTGTGCCGTCCAAAGCACCGCCGGCTGCCAGGCTTCGGGCATCCAGCGCGCGACCTCCGCTACGCGCCCACGAAACGACGCGCGTAGGCTCTGCTCGACTTCGTCGGCGCTCGCGTCCGCTGCGATCGCGGCAACCCAGTGCCGGAGCGTCGAGCCGCGCGCGATCTCCAGCAGTGCGGCGAGGCTGTGCGCACTCCGGATCCGGTTCCAGAGCGGCTCGTCGGCGCGCTCGCCGTATCTCGCTTGCAGCCGTGCCTGGGCGTAGTCGATGGGGAGCCCGCCGATCACGGGCGCGCTCCGATCAGCTCGTCGGCGAGGCGCCCGACCGCCGCGTCGAGCCGGGCGCGCGCCGCCTCATCCTGAGCCGCCTGCGGATCCGGCGCCACGAACTCCCTCTCGATCGCGGCCAGTCGACCGGAAAGCTTGTCGGCCATGCCCGTGCGGATCGCCGCGATCCGTGTCGCGGCACGCTCGGCAGTGCGCTTCGCGCGGCTCCGGGCCGCGGCGCGGATCGCCTCGGCCTCGCGTTCGCAGGCGGCGACGGCCGCACGCGCCTCTTGCTCTGCCGCGAGGACGCGCGCGATCGCAGCCTCGACCTCCTGCGTGGCTGGCGACTCTTGGCTCGATGACACCATACCGGCCGGCACTCCGCCCCCTCCCACGTTGCCATTACAGCCCGTCGAGGCGCCGCCGACTTGATCGGTGTCAAAGGGCCGGAGTTCGTCCCCGTCGGTCCGGCGTTGGAACGGTGCTAGGAATTCCCCGGCTGCGCCCGAAGCCGCTCCCGTAGCTCGGTCTTGAGCACCTTACCGTAGTTGTTCTTGGGCAGGTGCTCGACGAAGCGGTAGGAACGAGGCCGTTTGAAGCGAGCGATCTGCTCGAGGCAGAGCCGATCGAGCGCCTCCTCGGTCACCTCGGCACCGGCGCGCCGGACCACGAACGCGACGACCTCCTCGCCCCAATCCGGATGCGGCCGGCCGACCACCGACACCTCGTGCACATCAGGGTGCCGCAGGAGCGCCTCCTCGACCTCCCGCGGGTAGATGTTCGAGCCGCCGCTGATGATGAGATCCTTCGAGCGGTCCAGCAGCGTGAGGAAGCCGTCCTCGTCGAGCGCGCCGACGTCGCCGGTGTGCAACCATCCATTGCGCAGGGTCGCCGCCGTCGCCTCCGGATCCCGCCAATACCCCTTCATCACGGCGTCGCCGCGCACGAGGACTTCGCCGGGCTCATCGGCCGGAAGGGGCCGATCGGCGCGGTCGGCGATGCGGAGCTCGACCACCGATTGCGCGACGCCGACCGACGCGAGCCGCGCGAGATGACGCGGATGCGACGCATCGGCGAAGTGGTGCTTCCCGAGCGCGGTGATCGTCATGGGGCTTTCGCCCTGGCCGTAGATCTGGGCGAAACGCTGTCCCAGGACCGCGAGCGCGTCCTGGATGTCGGCGAGATACATCGGCCCGCCGCCGTAGACGATCGTCTTGATGCCGTCGATCGGGGGTTTCGCTCGGCGCGCGTGATCGACGAGCCGCTTCACCATTGTCGGCGCGGCGAACATCGCGACGCCGCGGTGCGCGCGCGCGAGGTCAAAGGTCTCGGCGGCGTCGAACCCGCCGCTCTCCGGAATGACCTGCTTCGCCGCACGCGCAACGTGCGGGAGGCCATAGAGACCCGAGCCATGCGACAGCGGCGCCGCGTGCACGATGCAGTCGCCGGGGCCGATCTCGTCCACGTCCGCAAAGTAGCAGAGCGTCATGGCGAGCAGGTTGCGGTGGGTGATCATTACGCCCTTCGGGCGTCCTGTGGTGCCGCTGGTGTAGAAGAGCCATGCGAGGTCATCAAGCGCCGCGGGCGGGATATCCGGCGACCCGTCGGCCGTTATCAAGCGTCGATACTCGTCGCTGCCAGTGACGAGCACGCGCTCGAGCGCGGCGACGCTCGCGGGGAGCCGGACGATCGCCTCGGCGAGGTCCGGCGTGACGAAGCAGACCCGGGCGCCCGAGTGGTCGAGGATGTACTCGGCCTCCTTCGGATGGAGCTTGGCGTTGACCGGGACGGCCGCGAGGCCCGCCCACCACGCCGCCCACACGAGCTCGACGTACTCGGGCGAGTTCTTCATCACCAGCCCGACGCGGTCGCCGGGCTCGAGCCCGAGCGTCGCGCGCAAGCTCGCGGCGAGCGCGCCGCAACGGCGGGCGAGCGCCGCATAGTCTGCCAGAGTGCGCTCGCCCAGGGCGACCGCGGGTCGTGCGGGAAAGACGCGCGCCGAGCGCGCGAGGAGGTGCGCGAGGTTCACGCGCGAACGCTACCACGGGCGCGCGCACCGACCAAACCCGCGCCGCGGCGCGGGCGCCACTGGTCGAGGACGCTACTGCGCCGTCCAGCCGCCGTCGATGCTGAGCGCCGCGCCCCGGATCTGCGCGGCTGACTCCGAGCACAGGAACACGGCAAGCGCGCCGATCTCGCCCGGCGTCGCGAACTCACGCGAAGGCTGCTTCTCGGAGAGCAGGTCCATTTTCGCCCGCTCGGCAGAGATCTTCTCGCGCGCGGCACGCTCGTCGATCTGCTTCTGGACGAGCGGCGTGAGCACCCAGCCCGGGCAGATTGCGTTGCAGGTGATGCCGGTGGTCGCGGTCTCGAGCGCCACCACCTTCGTGAGCCCGACGACGCCGTGCTTTGCCGTCACGTACGCCGCCTTCTGCGGCGAGGCGACGAGGCCGTGCGCGGACGCGATGTTGATGATCCGGCCCCAGTTGCGGCGCTTCATCTGCGGCAGCACGGCCTGGATGGCGTGGAAGTTGGAGGACAGGTTGATGGCGATGATCGCGTCCCATCGCTCCGCCGGAAAGCTCTCGATCGGAGCGGTGTGCTGGATCCCGGCGTTGTTCACCAGGATGTCGACGCCCCCGAGCTCCTTCGTCGCGTAACCCACCATGTCGTGGATCTGTTCGGGCCGCGAGATGTCGGCGCCGCTGAACGCGACCTTCACGCCGAGCTCCTTCGCGAGCCCCTGCCGGAGCCGCTCGATCTCGGCCGGTTCGCCGAAGCCGTTGAGCATCACGTTGGCGCCGTCGGCCGCGAGCGCGCGCGCGATGCCGAGCCCGATGCCGCTCGTCGAGCCGGTGACGATTGCAGACCTGCCTTTGAGCATCAATGCCTCCCCGATGGGCATACTCGTCGCGGCCAGCGATTGTACGGGGAGCGAGCCCGAGCCTTCGGGGAGCGGTGCGGCTCGGGTCGCCCCAGCGCGCGCTGGACTGCCCCGGGGGCGGCCGGAGGAGGAGGATAGGCCGCCCACCGGCGGCAGCCCAGCGCGTAGGGACTCGGGGAGCCGAGCGGAGCCGGGTTTGCCCGGCGGCGTCGGGTTAGACGTGCAGCAAGTGCCCTTGCCGTTCGAGCTTGCGGAGCCGGTGCTCGAGCTCGGCGAGGTTCTGGGACCGGGCGAGGTACTCCTCCTCGCGACGGCGACGCGCCCGCTCGAAGTAGGTACCCAGCCACGTCCACGCGCGGCCCGCCAGGTCGGCGATCGCGGCCGCCCGAAGTGCGCGGGCGCGGGCCTCGATCTCGGCGATGTCGAGCGCGGAGCCGCTCGTCGCGACCGGCCTGCTGCTGCGTTGCAGTATTTTCGGCGTAGAATGAGCTTGCTGTTGGCCGGCGACGGGGTCCGGACTCGTGGTCGGGCCGTACCGGATGATGCTATCGCCCTCGTAGAGCGGAAGTTGAATCTTCATTGAGAACTCCTGTCTATAGCGCTGATACAAAAAAACTATTGCAGCGCACACCTACACAATATATGGGCGGTTTGGGCAATGCCAATCGCATGTTTGGATCCCTGCGATCGGCCCGATCTATACTGTGTCTAAGGGCACATTGCGTTGCACCAAATCGGCCCTCGAAAGGCCCCCGTTAGGACATACTTCCGGTCAGCCATGGAGCTCTATCAACTTCGCAGCTTCGCCGTCGTGGCGGAGGTGAGACATCTGACGCGGGCGGCGGAGAAGCTGCACATCAGCCAACCCGCCCTGAGCGCGCAGATCAAGGCGCTCGAGGATGAGCTCGAGGTTCCGCTGTTCGAGCGCACGTCGAGCGGCATGGTGCTGACGGCCGCCGGCCAGCGCCTGCTCGCGGAGGCGGAGAAGGTCCTGTTCGCCGCGCAGGCCCTCCGGACCGAAGCCCGGGCGCTCAAGGGCGAGGTCGACGGCCATGCCGCGGTGGGGACGCTCTCGGACCCGGCGTTCATCCGGCTCGGCGAGTTCCTCAGCGTGACCGTGGACCGGCATCCGCTGCTGCAGCTCGAGCTTCACCACGAGATCTCGGGTGCCGCGTTCGAGAAGGTTCGGGACGGCCAGCTCGACGCCGCCTTCTACTACGGGGCGCTCGCGCATCCGGCGGTCGCCGGGCTCGAATTGCGGCCCGTGACCTACCTCGTGGCCGCACCAGCGGCGTGGCGGGACCGGGTGGCGGATGCGACTTCGGCCGAGATCGCCGCGCTCCCGTGGATCCTCACGCCCTCCATCAGCTCCCACAACCGGCTGGTCGGCGATCTCTTCCACGAGCACGGGGTCGAGCCGACAAAGGTGGTCGAGGCGGATCAGGAGTCCGTGATCAGCTCGCTCGTCGTCTCCGGCGTCGGCCTGTCGCTCATGCGCGAGGACGTGGCGCTGGCAAAGGAGGCCGCCGGGGAAGTCTGCCTGTGGGAAAAGGGAAGGGCGACGACCACGCTGTGGTTCATCTACCCGCAGGAGCGCGCCGACGACCTAGTGATCCGGGCGCTGCTCGACGTGATTCGCGAGACCTGGGACCTTCGCGAGGGGCGCGTTCCGCCCCGCGTGAAAGCGCGAGGCAGGAAGCTTGAAGCCAGCGGCTAGCGGCGGGCCGCGGGCCCGCTGACGCGGGCCGCGCTAGCGCGCCGCGAGCTTCGCGTTCGTCTGCGTCAGGCGCTCGATCAGGACCCGCATGAAGGCCTTCTGGAAGCTCACCTGGCAGGCGGAGCTCGCGACCTTGAGCGCGATGGTCTTGATCTCGACCACGGTGATGTCGGTGGTCGACGTGATCGTCGTGGTCCGCTGCGCAACCTGGTCGCTGAAGTAGAGCAGCTCGCCGAAGCAGCCGCCGCGGCGGACCACGTTGATCGACTTGCCCTGGATCGAGACGTCCACCTGGCCCTCGACGAGCAGGTAAAAGCTCTCCCCCGAGTCACCTTCCCGGATGATCATCGTCTTCCCCGGGATCGTCCGCCAGGTGCTGATGCGCAGCGCTTCCCACAGCGTCACGTCGTCGAAGTCCTCGAAGAAGACGAGCGTGCGCAGCTCGTTGAACTTCGCCGAGTCGGAGATCGTCTCGCCCGCGAGCCGCAGCGCGGTGAAGGCCTTGGAGAGGTCCTTGCCGAAGTCGATCCAGGTCGCGTAGCGGTCCGCCGGGTTCTTCTGCATCGCCTTCAGGCAGATCTCGTCGAGCAGCTCGGGCAGCTCCGGCCGGAGCTGCGACGGCGGGGGCGGGACGACGTTGAGGATCTCGTAGGTGAGCGAGAGCTGGTTCGACGCGTTGAACGGGAGCCGGCCGGTGAGCAGCTTGTACATCACGACGCCGAGCGAGTAGATGTCGGTGCGGTGCGTCACTTCTTCAAGGCGGATCTGCTCCGGCGACATGTAGGCCGGCGAGCCGATGCCGGTGAGCTGGGTCGTGTCCTGGGCGAGCGCTTCCTGGAACGAGGCGCCGAAGTCGCTGACCTTGATGTCGCCCTCGGGGCCGTAGAGGATGTTCCCCGGCTTGATGTCGCGGTGGATGACCCCCAGCTGGAACGCGAAGTCGAGCGCGCGGATACACTTGAAGATGACCTCGACGAGCTTCGACAGCGGCAGGAGGCTGTCGATCTCGGCATAGGTCTCGAGCGTCGTGCCCTTGACGTACTCCATCACGATGTAGCTGTACTCCGGCTCGCTGACCGCGTCGTAGATGGCGCAGATGTGGGGGTGGTTGAGCCGGCCGGCGAGCGCCGCCTCGGCGAGGAAGCCCTTGCGCAGGAGCTTCGCGGTCTGCTCGCTGACGCTCTCCTCGAAAAAGAACACCTTGATGGCGACGTCGCGGTCGGCGAACGGGTCGCGGCCGAGGTAGACCCGGCTCGTGGCGCCGCGCCCGATTTCCTGCGTAATCGGGTACTTGCCGATGCGCCACTCGAGCTCGAACTTCATCGTCTTCCGGATGCGTGGGGGCGTCTGCGAATATACCTTCCCGGGGGCCGCGTGCAGCGGACCAACTCCCTGGGCGGCTTGAAAAATCCGGCATTTGTCCGCATTTGCCTGTCGACTTCGACGACACTTGAGGAGGCCCCATGCGCATCGACCGCTTGACGACCAAGTTCCAGCAGGCGCTGGCTGACGCACAGAGCGTCGCGGTCGGCGCCGACAACCAGTACGTCGCGCCGGCGCACGTCCTTGCTGCGTTGCTCGACCAGGACGACGGCGGCACGGCGTCCCTCCTCTCCAAGGCCGGGGTCAACGTCGCCAAACTGCGGGAGGGCCTGAAGCGCGTCATCGACAACCTGCCGAAGGTCGAGGGTCACGGCGGCGACGTCCAGATCTCCCGCGAGCTCTCGAACCTGCTCAACATCGCCGACAAGGAAGCGCGGAAGCGCGGCGACCAGTACATCGCGTCGGAGCTCTTCGTGCTCGCCCTAACCGACGACAAGGGCGAGGCCGGGCGGCTCCTCAAGGAGGCCGGCGGCGCGCGGCGCGCGATCGAGCCGGCGATCAACTCGCTGCGCGGCGGCGAGTCGGTCGCGAACCCCGAAGCCGAGGGGACCCGCGAGGCGCTGAAGAAGTACACGCTGGACCTGACCGAGCGGGCGCGGGCCGGCAAGCTCGATCCGGTGATCGGGCGCGACGACGAGATCCGCCGCGTGATCCAGATCCTGCAGCGCCGGACCAAGAACAACCCCGTGCTCATCGGCGAGCCCGGGGTCGGCAAGACCGCCATCGTCGAGGGACTGGCGCAGCGCATCATCGACGGCGAGATTCCCGAGTCGCTCAGGAACCGCCGCGTGCTGTCGCTCGACATGGCGGCGCTGCTCGCCGGGGCGAAGTACCGCGGGGAGTTCGAGGAGCGGCTGAAGGCGGTGCTGAAAGAGATCTCGCAGGCCGGCGACATCATCGTCTTCATCGACGAGCTGCACACCATGGTCGGCGCGGGCAAGGCGGAGGGGGCGATCGACGCCGGAAACATGCTCAAGCCGGCGCTGGCGCGGGGCGAGCTGCACTGCGTCGGCGCCACCACCCTGAACGAGTACCGCAAGTATCTCGAGAAGGACGCCGCGCTCGAGCGCCGCTTCCAGAAGGTGCTGGTCGAGGAGCCCTCGGTCGAGGCCACGATCGCGATCCTGCGCGGCCTGCAGGAGAAGTACGAGCTCCACCACGGCGTCGAGATCACCGACCCGGCGATCGTCGCCGCGGCGGAGCTCTCCCACCGCTACATCACCGACCGCTACCTGCCCGACAAGGCGATCGACCTGATCGACGAGGCCGCGGCGCGGATCAAGATGGAGATCGACTCCAAGCCCGAGGCGATGGACAAGCTCGAGCGGCGGATCATCCAGCTCAAGATCGAGCGCGAGGCGGTGAAGAAGGAGAAGGACGAGGCGTCCCGGAAGCGGCTGGCGCTCATCGAGGACGAGATCAGGCGGCTCGGGAAGGAATACGCCGACCTGGAGGAGGTCTGGAAAGCCGAGAAGCTCGCGGTCCAGGGATCGCAGCACATCAAGGAGGAGCTGGAGAAGCTGAAGCTCGAGATGGAGGCGGCGAAGCGCAAGGGCGACTGGCAGAAGGTCTCCGAGCTCCAGTACGGGACGATCCCGCAGCTCGAGGCGCAGCTGAAGAAAGCCGACACCGCCGAGAAGGGCGCTGGCCGACCGAAGCTCCTCCGCACCCAGGTGGGCGCGGAGGAGATCGCCGAGGTCGTGTCGCGCGCGACCGGCATCCCGGTCTCGAAGATGATGCAGGGCGAGCGCGAGAAGCTGCTGTTCATGGAGAAGAAGCTGCACGAGCGCGTCGTCGGTCAGGACGAAGCGGTGCGGCTCGTCTCGGACGCCATCCGCCGCTCGCGCTCCGGGCTCGCGGACCCGAACCGGCCGTACGGCTCGTTCCTGTTCCTCGGACCGACCGGGGTCGGCAAGACCGAGCTCTGCAAGGCGCTCGCGGAGTTCCTCTTCGACTCCGCGGATCACCTCATCCGCATCGACATGTCCGAGTACATGGAGAAGCATTCGGTCGCGCGCCTGATCGGCGCGCCGCCCGGATACATCGGGTACGACGAGGGCGGCCAGCTCACCGAGCTCGTGCGCCGCAAGCCCTACTCGGTCATTCTGTTCGACGAGGTGGAGAAGGCCCACCCGGACGTGTTCAACGCGCTCCTCCAGGTGCTCGACGAGGGCCGCATGACCGACGGGCAGGGCCGGACGGTCGACTTCAAGAACACGGTGATCGTGATGACGTCGAATCTCGGCTCGCACATGATCCAGCAGATGGCGGGGGACGACCCGGCGCTCATCAAGGCGGCGGTGATGGCCGAGGTCAAGACGGCGTTCCGCCCCGAGTTCGTCAACCGGATCGACGAGATCGTGGTGTTCCACGCGCTCGGCGAGAGGGAGGTGAGGCAGATCGCGCGGATCCAGATCCGTTACCTGGCCGAGCGGCTGGCGAAGTTCGAGCTGCGGCTCGAGGTGACCGACGCCGCGCTCGAGGAGCTCGCGAAGGTCGGCTTCGACCCGGTCTACGGCGCGCGTCCGCTCAAGCGCGCGATCCAGCAGACGATCGAGAACCCGCTCGCCAAGGCGATTCTCGAGGGCCGGTTCGCACCCAAGGACACGATCCGGGTCGACTTCCGGCGCGGCGAGATGGTGTTCGAGAAGGCCGACGCGCCCGCGCGCGCCGCGGCGTAACGCCGATCCTCAAGCCGCGGGCGTCTAGCGCCGGGCGGTGACCGACTGCGCGCGCCGGGACAGCTCGTCCCACAGCGTGTCGGTGTTCTTCCGGAAGATGGAGTCAGCGTCGGCCTTGACCGTCCACCAGTCGCCCCGGGCGAGCTCGCCGTCGAGCTGACCCGGGGCCCAGCCGGCGTAGCCGACGAAGAGGCGCAGCGCCTCCGGCGGCTTGAGCAGCAGCTGCTCCACAGTGGCCGGCTGGAGGGCGAGGCGTACGTCCTCGATGACCGGGAACGACGGCCCGGGGTCCCCGGTCCCGCGAAATACCGCGAACAGCCCGGCGGGCTCGACCGGACCGCCGAAATAGAGCGGCGCGGTGAAGCGCGCCAGGCGCTCATTGCCCGGCAGGATCTCGGCGAGCGACTGCTTGGTCGGACGATTGAGGATCACCCCGAGGATCGCCCCGTCGGGTGCTTGCGTGACGAGCACGACCGTCCGCGAGAAATTGGGGTCGAGGATGGTCGGCTTGGCGACCAGGAACCCGCCGGCCGGCGCCTGCGCGACGGCAACTTGCGCCGCGGCCGCCAGGACCGCCGCGATCAGGATGCGTACCGGCCCGGACAACGCTATCGCGCGCGCGGGCGGCGTCAGTCGACCGCGCGTGCCGCGTCGTCCGCGGCGAGCGCGTTGATCTGGCGCGCCATCCGCAGCAGCTCTTCCCAGATGTGGTCGGTGTCCTTGCGGAAGACCGTGTTCGCGTCGGGGTTGAGGACGTACCACAGGCCGCGGTCGATCTCGCGCCGGAGCTCGCCCGGCCGCCAGCCGACGTAGCCGACGTAGAAGCGCGCGTCGGTCGGCCGGTCCTCGATGATCTTGTCGATCGTGTTGACGTTGATGGCGAGGTACAGGTTCGACATGATCAGGAGCGACCCGACACCGGGGCGCTCGCCGCGCACCACCGCGACCAGCGCGCTGGTCGAGAAGGGTCCCCCGAAAAAAACCGGCTCCACGACCTTCTTGGACGGCTCGTGCTCCGGGAAGAGGCTCGCGAGCGACCGCCGCGTCGGCTTGTTGATGATCACCCCGATGTGCCCACCGCTCGTGGTCGGCGACGCGATGAGTACCGTCTGGCGGTACTCGGGGTCTCGGAACCCCGGCGCCGCGACCAGGAACACCGTGGCCTCGGCGGGCGCCGGCGCCTGAGCGCGGGCCGGCTCGGCCAGGGCCGCCGCCAGGGCGAGCGCCCCGGCGAGCAGGCGGAGAAGCTCTTTCATCGAATCACCCCGAGCATCTGCAATCCACCGCTATTGTAATGGTAGCGAGACCAGCTCGGCATGACGAAAACAATCCACCACGTGGTCGTTCACCATCCCGACGGCCTGCATGAAAGCGTAGCAGATCGTCGAGCCGACGAAACGAAAACCATTCCGTCGCAGGTCGCGGGACAGGGCATCTGACACGTCCGTCTGCGCCGGCACCCGGCGCGGCGTTCGCCAGCGGTTCTGGACCGGGTGGCCGTCCACGAAGCCCCAGAGGTAGGCGTCCAGGCTGCCGTGGTGCTCCCGCAGGTCGAGCGCCGCGCGGGCGTTTCCGATCGCGGCTTCGATCTTCAGCCGGTTGCGCACGATCCCGGGATCCCCCATCAGCCGCTGGATCTGGCGTGCCCCGTAGCGTGCGATCCGCTCCGCGTCGAAGCCGTCGAACGCCCGGCGGTAGCCCTCGCGCTTGGCCAGGATGGTGGACCACGACAGCCCGGCCTGGGCGCCTTCGAGGATCAGGAACTCGAACAGCCGCCGGTCGTCGTGGACCGGGACGCCCCACTCACCGTCATGGTAGCGGACGTACTCGAGGCTGCCTAGGGACCAGGGGCAGCGCCGCCGGGAGTCGGGGAGAGCCAGGGTCCGGGCCGGCACCGGGCCCGCTCAGGCCGTGAACGCCTGAATGCCGGTCTGGGCGCGGCCCAGGACGCGAGCGGGGTTTCGGCGAGCACTGCTCGCCGCCGCGAGCGCCCGAGCGCCTGCAGGCGCGAAGGGGGCGCATCTCGACATCTGCGGGCTCACGAGAACGCCTGGATCCCCGTTTGCGCACGGCCGAGGATCAACGCATGGATGTCATGCGTGCCCTCGTACGTGTTCACCGTCTCGAGGTTGATCATGTGCCGGATGACGTGAAACTCGTCGGCGATGCCGTTGCCGCCGTGCATGTCGCGCGCGAGGCGGGCGATCTCGAGCGCCTTGCCGCACGAGTTCCGCTTCACGAGGGAGACCATCTCCGGCACCGCACGCCCCGCGTCGCTGAGCCGGCCGACCCGGAGGACCGCCTGCAGGCCGATGGTGATCTCGGTCATCATGTTGGCGAGCTTGAGCTGGATGAGCTGGTTCGCGGCGAGCGGCCGGCCGAACTGGGTCCGATCGAGCACGTACTGGCGCGCGCGGTGCCAGCAGTCCTCGGCGGCGCCGAGCGCGCCCCAGGCGATGCCGTAGCGCGCCTTGTTGAGGCACCCGAACGGCCCCTTCAGCCCCGACACGTTCGGCAGGAGCTGCGCTTCGGGGACGAAGACGTCGTCCATGACGATCTCGCCGGTGACCGAGGCGCGCAAGCTCATCTTGCCTTCGATCTTCGGGGCCGAGAGCCCCTTCATCCCTTTCTCGAGGATGAAGCCGCGGATGACGCCGTCGTCGGTCTTGGCCCAGACGACGAACACGTCGGCGATCGGCGAGTTCGTGATCCACATCTTCGCGCCCTTGAGGACGTAGCCGCCGTCCGCTTTCCGGGCGCGCGTCTGCATCGAGCCGGGATCGGAGCCGTGGTTGGGCTCGGTGAGCCCGAAGCAGCCGACCCACTCCCCCTTGGCGAGCTTCGGGAGGTACTTCCGGCGCTGCGCCTCGGTGCCGTAGGCGTGGATCGGGTGCATGACGAGCGAGCTCTGCACGCTCATCGCCGAGCGGTAGCCCGAGTCGACGCGCTCGACCTCGCGCGCGGTCAGCCCGTAGCTCACCTGGTTCACGCCGGCGCAGCCGTACCCGTCGATGGTCGAGCCGAGGAAGCCGAGCGCGCCCATCTCGTTCATGATCTCGCGGTCGAACTTCTCCTTGCGCGTCGCCTCCACCACGCGCGGCAGGAGCTTCTCCTGGCAGTACGCGCGGGCGGAGTCGCGCACCATGCGCTCCTCCTCGGTGAGCTGGTCCTCGAGCAGGAACGGGTCGTCCCAGCGGAACTCGGGCTTCGCTTTGGGCTCGGGCGCGTTCATGACTGGGCCTCCGGATGGAGCAATGATAGTCCAAGGCGCGCGCGCCGCCTGAGCCACGGGCTCGCGCGGTAGCGCGGGTCGCCCGATGCGGCGAGCAGCGCTTCGAGGATCGCGGCCACGCGCCCCGCGCCGATCGCGTCGCCCCAGGCGAGCGGGCCCTTCGGGTAGCCGAGGCCCAGCGTCACCGCCAGGTCGAGGTCCGGCGGCGAGCAGATGCGCTGCTGGACGATGTCGCAGCCGATGTTGACGATGTGCGCGACCACCCGCTGCGCGACGAACCCCGGGCTGTCGCCGATGACCGAGACCGGCACGCCGTCGCGTGCGAAGAGCGCATGCGCGGCGTCGCGCATTGCGGCGGAGGTCGCGGGCGTGATCATCAGCGTGCGCCGCTTCGCGAGGCCGAACAGCGCGTCGATTGCGATGGTGCGCGTCGGATCGACGTTCTCCGCGAGCGCGACCGTCGTCGCGTCCTGGCCGAGCGGCGCGACCAGGATCAGCGAATCGGGCCCGGGCCGATCGCCGCGGTCGAGCTGGGCGCCGAGCTTCGCGACCGTCGTGGCCGCCTCGTCGTGCAGCCCGTGGCGCGCGACCCACACCTTGGGAACGTCGGCCCTCGGCACTGCGGGGACCGGCATCGGCTTCGCGGCGCCGCCGGCGTACTCGTAGAACCCGCGATTGCCGGACTTCCGGCCGAGCAGCCCGGCGACGAGACGCTGCGCGGTGAGCGGCGAGGGCCGGTAGCGCGGCTCCTGGTAGTACTGGTCGTAGATCGACTCCATCACCGGGTGGGAGACGTCGAGCCCCGTGAGGTCGAACAGCTCGAACGGACCCATCCGGAACCCGGCGCAGTCCCTGAGAATGCGGTCGATCTCGTAGAACTCCGCGACCCCTTCGCGGAGGCAGGCGAGCGCCTCGGTGCCGAATCCGCGCCCGGCGTGGTTGACGATGAAGCCGGGGCTGTCCTTGGCGCGCACCGGCGTGTGGCCGCACCGCCGGGCGAAGCCGGTGAGGGCCTCGCACACCCACGGCGCCGTCATCACCCCGTCGATCACCTCCACCACCTTCATCAGCGGGACGGGGTTGAAGAAATGGAACCCGGCGACGCGGTCCGGGCGCTTGCAGGCGGCCGCGATCGCGGTCACCTGCAGCGACGAGGTATTGGTCGCCAGGACGCACTCCTCGGCGACGACCGCCTCGAGGTGCTGGAACAGCTCCCGCTTCGCCTCGAGGTTCTCCGCGATCGCCTCGATGACGATCTGGCACGACGAGAGGTGCGTGAGAACGTGGGCGATGTCGAGCTGGCGCGTTGCCCGCGCCGCGGCTTCGGCCGGAATCCGGCCTTTCTCGACGAGCTTCCCGAGCGCGCTCGCGACGTAGTCCTTGGCCGCCGGCGCGGCGTCGGAGCGGGTGTCGTAGAGCACGACGCGGATCCCGGCCTGCGCCGCGACCTGCGCGATGCCGCGCCCCATGACGCCGGTCCCGACGATCCCGAGGGTGAGATCCGGACGCTCGCTGTCCAGAGGCACGATGTCGCTGTTTTCCGGCGGATGAGGCGCCCGAGCATTGTAGCGCCCCCCCGGCCGCGGCTGCCGCGCATTGACGCTCGCGCCCGTTTTCGGCACTCTTCGGCGCAAGCGTTTCGGCTTCGCACGCGAAGCCCGCGCCGGTGCGATTTCGAAAGAGGCCGTCGACGGCCCAGGCCCGTCCCTGCACGGGGTCATCGCCCGCACCGCGAGGAAGCGCGTTTTCACAGGAGAGAGGAGGGTATCCGGATGTACACGCGGATCCTCATGGCCTACAACGGCACGCGCGAGGGCCGCGCCGCGCTGTTCGCCTGCGCCGAGATCGCGGCGTTCGGGAAGGCCGAGACGCATCTGCTCGCCGTCGCCAGCATGCCCTCGAGCATGTTCCTCACCGAGGGTTTCCTCCCGGAGGAGCTGATCGAGGAGGAGAAGAAGCGGATGCAGGACGTGATGGACGAGGGCCTCGCCGCGCTCAAGGAGCGCGGCTTCTCGGTCTCCGGCCATCTCTCGGTCGGCGAGCCGGTCGAGGAGATCTGCCGTCTCGCGTCGGAGCTCAAGAGCGACCTCATCGTGGTCGGCCACCGGCAGAAGCAGTCGTTCGCCGCGCGCTGGTGGCGCGGCTCGGTCGGGGCCACGCTGCTCGACTACTCGCCCTGCAGCGTCCTGATCGCGATCGCGCCTTGAGCGGCGGGGCGCGGCCGGACCTGCCGCGCCGCGTCGGCGAGCTCGCACGGCGCGGCGCCGAGCGCTTCGGCGATGCCCCGGCCCTGGTGGAGGCCGCGCGGCGCCTCGACTACCGCGAGCTCGCGCGCGCGGTCGACGACGCGGCGGACGCGCTCGCCAGGCTCGGCGTCGGTCCCGGGGACCGCGCGCTGATCGTCAACGAGAACTGCGCCGCCGCGCTGGTGCTGGCGCTCGCGGCGATGCTGCGGGACGCGTGGCCGGTGCTCGTCAACGCGCGGCTCAGCCGGCGCGAGGTCGAGGCGATCCACGCGCACTGCTCGCCGCGGCGGTCGTTCTTCACCACCGAGGTTTCGGCGGAGGCCGCCCGCCACGCGGAAGCCGTGGGCGCCGGTCCTTTCCCGCTGCCGGGCGTCGGCACCGTCGCCGTCGGGCCGCGCGACGACAGCGCGGGGACCGAGCCGGTGCCGGACGATCCGTCCACGCAGGTGGCCGCGCTCATCTACACGTCGGGGACGACGGGTGCGCCAAAGGGCGTCATGCTGTCGCATCGCAATCTGCTGTTCGCCGCGACGACGGGCGCCGGGCTGCGGCGGCTCGCTCCGGGTGATCGCGTATACGCTGCACTGCCGATTTCGCACGTGTTCGGGCTCGCGTCGGTGAGCATGAGCGCGCTCGCCGCCGGCGCCGCCCTGCACCTCGTGCCCCGGTTCACGCCGGAAGGTCTGGCGGCGGCGCTGGAGGACGAAGGCATCAGCATCCTCCCCGGCGTGCCGGCGATGTACGCCCGGCTGCTCGATTACCTGCAACGGACTGGGCGTCCGGTCGTGGCGCTGCGCGTGCGCTTCCTCTACGCGGGCGGTGCACCGCTCGACGCCCAGCTCAAGGCGGACGTCGAAGCCCTCTTCGGGCAACCGCTGCACAACGGTTACGGCTTGACCGAGACCTCGCCGACGGTTTCCCAGACGCGCCTGGACGCGCCCCGCGCGGATCTGTC
Source organism: Burkholderiales bacterium (assembly GCA_035286595.1). Lineage (GTDB taxonomy): Bacteria > Pseudomonadota > Gammaproteobacteria > Burkholderiales > SG8-39 > DATEDA01. Next base: position 66,287 of record DATEDA010000118.1, read on the forward strand.
GATCGGTCCGCCGGTGCCGGGGATCGAGATCCGCATCGTCGATGCCGAAGGCGGTGCCGTCGCACGCGGCGAGACGGGCGAGCTTCACGTGCGCGGCCCCAACGTGATGCTGGGGTACTACCGCGCGCCCGAGCTGACTGCTGAGGCGCTCGGCGCGGACGGCTGGCTCCGGACCGGCGATCTCGCCCGCCAGGACGAGCGCGGCCACCTCTTCATCGCCGGCCGCAGCAAGGAGCTGATCATTCGCTCGGGCTTCAATGTCTACCCGATCGAGGTCGAGAGCGTGCTGAACCAGCATCCCGCGGTCAGCCAGAGCGCGGTCGTCGGGCGCGCCGTCGCCGGCGACGAGGAAGTGGTGGCGTTCGTGGAGCTGCGCGCGGGGGCCACAGCGACGGCGGGGGCGCTGCGGGCGTTTGCGGCCGAGCGCCTTGCGCCCTACAAGCGGCCGAGCGAAGTCGTCGTCCTCGCCGCGCTGCCGGCGACATCGACGGGGAAGGTGCTCAAGAGCAAGCTCCGCGAGCTGGCGGAAAAGCCGGACGCCGGAACGGCCGGATGAACGCGGCTGGGCGCCGCGGCGCGCGTAATTGATCCTTGGGACAGGTGGTCCCGCGGCCGGTCGTCGGCCGGAGTCGCGGGCGAGCGGCGCTACTGCGCCCGGCTGCCGCTCAGCTTTCGCTGCGGAAGCACGCAGACGTTCTTGGTTGCGGGCTGCTCCTGCCGCCCGAGCTGCCGCCGGATCCGGGCGAAGGTTTTCGAGACGTTGGTGCTCGACGCCGGGGTGTATCGGAACGCCTCGGAGAGGCAGGAGACATGTCCTTTGGGGAGAGTCCTCATCATCGATCCATCCACTCAATGAGCCATCGGCGAGCAGCGTAGCCGGCGTCCGCTCCGACCTCAATACAATCGGCGGCCTAATCCGAAGGCGCCATGGTGAAAAAGAACGGCCCTGCAAGAGGGCCGTTTTCATGTTGGTGGAGGCGGCGGGAATCGAACCCGCGTCCGCAAGCCCTCCACAGTCAGGACTACATGCTTAGCCTGGCCATTTGGATCTCGCCTCGCGCCCGCCGGCCGGCGGGCTGACGCTTGGCCAGCCGCTTCGACGGATCCACCCGGCCAAGCGGCCAGACCGGGCGGAGAGGCTGATGTGAATGGCGCTGCACCCGGCGAACCGGGCCTAGCCCATCAGCAGGCTAGTGCAGCGTCTCACCGGTGTTAGGCGGCGAGAGCGAAACGCTCGTCGTTGGCGTTTGTAAGTTTCCAGTGGATTTACGAGGGTACTGGTCCTCGGCATGCCCTGCGCTGCTTCGCAACCCACGTCGAGACCAGGTCGCCCCCAGCGCGCTGCGCTTCCGCACAGCACAGGTGCATTATAAGGGCGTTCCGAGGTGGTTCAAGACCTCGAGCGGGTGCGCGACCACTGCGTCGGCGCCCCAGTCGCGCGGGTCGCCGCCCTCGCCGAGGTAGCCGTAGGCGGCGGCGATGACCGGCATCCCCGCCGCGCGCGCTGCCTGGACGTCGCGCACGTCGTCGCCGACGTAGAGGCAGCGCGCAACCTCGATCCCAAGCGCTTGCACGGCGTGCAGCAGCGGATCCGGGTGCGGCTTCGCCCGTTCGGTGGTGTCGCCCCCCACCACGCAGGCGGCGCGAGCGCGCAGCTCGAGCGCCTCGAGCAGCGGCACCGTGAAGCGCTCCGGCTTGTTGGTCACGACTCCCCACGCGAGGCCGCGCCCCTCGAGCGCGGCGAGCAACTCGGCAATGCCGTCGAACAGTCGCGTCTCGGCGCAGATCCGCTCCGCGTACAGGTCCAGGAACCGCGCCTTCAGCCGGTCGTATCCGGAATCCTGCGGATCGATCCCGAACCCGACCTGGAGCATCCCGCGCGCACCGCTCGAGGTGACCGGCCGCGCCCGCTCGAGCGAGACTGGTCGGCGTCCGTGCTCGGCGAGGAGGCGGTTCAGCGCTGCCGCCAGATCCGGCGCCGTGTCGGCGAGCGTCCCGTCGAGATCGAACAGGACCGCGCGGATCGTCATTCCGGTACCCGCCTGGCGTGGATGATGTAGTTGACGTCCGTGTCCCGGCCGAGCGCGTAGATCTGCGTGAGCGGGTTGTACGTCATGCCGACCAGGCTCTTGACGTCGAGCCCGGCCTCGCGAGACCAGCGCGAGAGCTCCGACGGCTTGACGAATTTCGCGTAGTCGTGGGTACCCTTCGGCAGCAGGCGCAGCACGTACTCGGCGCCGATCACCGCCAGGAGGTAGGACTTCGGGTTGCGGTTGATGGTCGCGAAGAACACGTCGCCGCCCGCCCTGGCGAGGCGCGCGCACGCCCGTACGGTGCTCGCGGGATCGGGGACGTGCTCGAGCACCTCCATGCACGTGACGACGTCGTAGCGGCCGGGCTCGCGCTCCGCGAGGCTCTCGGGCGAAACCAGCTCGTATTCGATCGCAAGCCCGGATTCGAGCCGGTGGATCTGCGCGATCCGCAGCGGCTTCTCGGCGAGATCGATCCCGGTCACGTGCGCGCCGGCGCGCGCCATCGCCTCGGCGAGGACGCCGCCGCCGCAGCCGACGTCGAGGACGCGCTTGCCGGCGAGCCGTGCCTTCCCGTCGATCCACGCGAGGCGCAGCGGGTTGATCTGGTGGAGCGGCCGGAACTCGCCGGCGGGATCCCACCAGCGGTGCGCGAGCTCGCTGAACTTGGCGAGCTCCTTCGGGTCGACGTTGGCCGGCGCCTCGCTCATGGTACGGACGATACTCGCCCGGGCAGGAACGCTCAAAGGCAGCCCCCGAGTCCGGTCACGCCCGAATGCCGGGGCCGCAAAGCAAGAAGCCCTGCCGAGGCAGGGCTTCTTGCGGCAGTGGTTGCGCGACCGGCTACTTGGTCCGCGTTCCCACCACCTCGACCTCGACGCGGCGGTTCGGTGCGAGGCACTCGACCTGCTGCTTGAAGGTAAAGGTCGCCGACACGGGCGGGCACTTCTTGATCTGCTGCGTCGCGCCCTTGCCCTCGGTGTAGATGCGGTTGGCGTCGATGTTCTTGCTCACCAGGTACGCCTTGATGGCCTCGGCACGGCGCACGGACAGTCTCTGGTTGTACCCGGAGTTACCAATCGGGTCGGTGTGGCCGATCGCGATGATCACCTCGAGCGTGGTCCCGCCCAGCTTGCCGACGAGATCGTCGAGCCGCGCCTTGCCTTCGGGCTTCAGCACCGACTTGTCGAAGTCGAACAGCACGTCCGCAGCGAACGTGACCTTCTCGGTGACGGGCTTGGGCGCGGGCTTGGCCGCCGGCTTGACGGGCGCCGGGGCCGGGGCCGCCGGTGGCGGCGGCGCAGCCGCCGGCTTCGCCGCCGGCGGGAAGCACACGTCCCG
>DATEDA010000119.1:0-2247 GCA_035286595.1 Burkholderiales bacterium
ATCCAGTGGCCGGCGCTGCATGACTGGCTCGAACGCGCCCAGGACGGACACGCCCGCCCGTGGACCTTTCGCCAGAAGCAGACCGGTGCCGACCGATTGTCGATCGGCGGCGCCCTGTCGGCGAACGTCCACGGCCGCGCGCTGGATCTGCCGCCGTTCGTGAGCGAGGTCGAGCGATTCACCCTGGTGGGGGCCGCGGGGCGGCTGTACCGCTGCGGCCGCACCGAGAACCGCGAGCTCTTCCGGCTCGCGATCGGCGGGTACGGGCTGTTCGGAGTGATCGCGACGGTGACGCTGCGCCTTGCGCCGCTCCGCAAGCTCCGTCGCGTCGTCGAGATCCTCGATGTCGAGCAGCTGATCACCGGGTTCGAGCAGCGGATCGCGACCGGCTTCCTCTACGGCGACTTCCAGTTCGCGATCGACCCGGCGCGGGAAACGTTCCTGCGCCGCGGCGTCTTCGCCTGCTACGAACCGGTGCCCGATGCGACGCCGATCCCGGCGGATCAGCGCGCCCTCACAGCGGAGGATTGGCAGCAGCTCGTCCTGCTCGCGCACACCGACAAGGCCGCCGCGTTCGAGCACTACTCGCGCCACTACCTCGCGAGCTCCGGCCAGATCTACTGGTCGGACACGCACCAGCTCAGCGTCTACCTCGACGACTACCATCGGGAGCTCGATCGCGCGCTCGGCCACCGCGGCTCGGAGGTCATCACCGAGCTCTACGTCCCGCGCGCGCGGCTCGCCGACTTCATGGCCGAGGCCGCCGCCGACTTCCGCGCGAACCGCGTGGACCCGATCTACGGGACCGTGCGGCTGATTCGGCGGGACGCCGAGACGCACCTCGCCTGGGCGCGCGAGGAGTACGCGTGCGTGATCTTCAACCTGCACGTGCGGCACGACCGCGCCGGCGAAGCGCATGCCGCCGAGGCGTTCCGCCGGCTGATCGACATGGCGATCCGCCGCAACGGGAGCTTCTACCTGACCTATCACCGCCACGCGACCCGCGCGCAGATCGAGGCGTGCTATCCGCGGTTCCGCGAGTTCCTGCGACTCAAACGAGTTTACGACCCGGGGGAGCAGTTCCAGAGCGACTGGTATCGCCACTACCGGGCGCGGTTCGCGGGCGTTGTCGAGCCCTCGACGAGGGTTGCGCAGGCCTGATTCCGCTAGAGCTTTTCGGCGCAGCGCGCGCTGTGACCCATCTGTAAGCGGCGCGTAACCCGTCCGGAAGGCCGTTCCCCGCATCGTGCACGCCAACGCGAGCGATGCTCGCATCGACGGGGGGTAACGCGAGTGTTGGCACTCAATCTCTGGACCGGGTGGGTCGGCATTCTCGCCGGCATGCTGAGCGGCGCCGCCATCGGTCTTTTCTTTCACGATGAGCGGTGGCTCGGCGGCTATGGATCCTGGGCGCGGCGGCTGCTGCGGCTCGGCCACATCAGTTTCTTCGGCATCGCGTTCCTGAACCTCGCCTTCGCGGCGACGGTTCACGTCACCGGCGAGATCCCCGGCGCGCGCGTCGCCTCCTGGTTGCTCGTCGCGGGCGCACTGCTGATGCCGGCGGTCTGCTTCCTCGCGGCATGGCGCAAACCCTTGCGGCACCTCTTTTTCGTGCCGGTGGCGAGCCTCACTGGCGCCGCCCTGGCGCTGCTGTACGGAGGGGTTGCGTCATGAGGATCGGCTTTCTCGCCCTGAGCGGAATCCGCGCGTGCGATCCGGAGCTCGTCGCGCTCGGACTGACGCTCCCTGGTGTCCTCGAACGCAGCAAAGTGGTGGCCGCGCTGCCGAGCCTGGGGCTGCTGACACTCGCCGGCATGACGCCGCGGGATCACGAGCTCGCCTATGTCGAGGTGACCGACCCCAAGCACCTCGACCCGCTGCCGACCGGGTTCGATCTCGTCACGATCTCGAGCTTGTCGGCGCAGATCAAGGACGCGTACCGGATCGCCGAGCGCTACCGCGCCGCCGGCGTCCCCGTGGTCATGGGCGGTCTGCACGTGACCGCCAGACCGGAGGAGCCGTCGCAGCACGGCGCCGCCGCCGTGGTCGGCGAGGGCGAGATGGTCTGGCACGAAGTGCTCGAGGACGCCGCGCGCGGCACGCTCGAGCCGGTCTACGACGCGCGCGGCCGCGACTTCGATCTCGCACAGGCGCCGATGCCGGCGTTCGAGCTTCTCGACGTCGAGCGCTACAACCGGTTCACGGTGCAGACGAGCCGCGGCTGCCCGTGGCGCTGCAACTTCTGCG
>DATEDA010000120.1:0-2627 GCA_035286595.1 Burkholderiales bacterium
CGGCGCCGAGCTCCGCGCGCTCAGCGAAGCCGGCTGCACCTATGTCCAGCTCGACGAGGTGATGACCTCGTGCCTGTGCGACGAGAAGCAGCGGACCAAGTTCCGCCTGCGCGGCGACGACCCGGACGTCATGCTCGGCGCGTACGCAAAAGCGATCAACCGGATCGCCGCGAATCGGCCCAAAGGAATGACGATTGCGATGCACACCTGCCGGGGCAACTACCAGGGGCACTGGATGGCCGAGGGCGGCTACGACCCCATCGCCGAGCGCGTGTTCAACGAGATCAAGGTCGACGCGTTCTTCCTCGAGTACGACTCGCCGCGCGCCGGCGGCTTCGAGCCGCTGCGGTTCGTGCCGAAGGACAGGATCATCGTGCTCGGGCTGGTCTCCACCAAGACGCCGGAGCTCGAATCGGCCGATGCTCTGAAGAGGCGCATCGAGGAAGCCGCGCGCTACGTGTCGCTCGACCGGCTGTGCCTCAGCCCGCAATGCGGGTTTTCGAGCAACTACCTGGGCAACCCGGTGACGATCGACGACGAGAAACGCAAGCTCGCGCTCGTCGTCGAGGTCGCCCAGTCGGTCTGGGGCAGCGCCTAGCGGATGATCACCCGGGGAATGAGCGGCGCGGAAGCGCTGCTGCGGTGTCTCCGCGCGATGGGCGTCGAGCGGATCTTCGCGTCGCCGGGCTCGGACTGGGCGCCGCTCTGGGAGGCGCTCGCGAAGCCCTACGCCCCGGATGAGATTCCCGAGTACGTCTCCTCGCGCCACGAGGAGACCGCCGTCGGGATGGCGATCGGCTATGCGAAGGCGACCGGGAAGCTTCCCGCCCTGATGCTCCACACGACCGTCGGCACGCTGCACGCGACGATGGGGGTGCGCGCCGCGCTGCACGAGCGCATCCCTATGGTGGTGCTGGCCGGCGAATCGATCACGTTCGGCGAGCCGCCGGCGCCGCCGCTGGGACGTCAGTGGCTGCGGCTCCTGACCGACATCGGCGGGCCCGCACGGCTCATCGAGCCGTGCGTGAAATGGTGCTTCGGCCTGAACACGAGCATCCTCCTGCCGCACACCATCCAGCGCGCCTGCCAGCTCGCGACGGCTTCGCCGCCGGGACCGGTGTTCGTGTCGGTGCCGATCGAGTTCCTGATCGACACGATGACGGCCGATCCGCCGCCCGCGGCGCGCCACGCTCGCGCGCCCGCGGCGCAAGGCGCCGCGATCGACGAGCTCGCGCACGCCCTCGCCGCTGCCGCAAATCCGCTGATCGTCACGGAAGAGCTCGGCAAGAGCCCCGCCGCCGTGGCCCGGCTCGTGACGCTCGCCGAGACGCTCGGTGCGCCGGTGGTCGAGGCCTGGCAGCCCACCTACGCCAACTTCCCGCGCACGCATCCGCTGTACGGCGGCGTCGCGGCGACCGAGATGCCGGCGCTCCTCAGGGACACGGACCTCGTGTTCCTGGTCGAGGCGGTCGCACCGTGGCACCCGCCGTCGTCCCTGCCCGGCCCGAGCACGAAGGTCGTCGCGCTCGGCGAGGACCCGCTGCATTCGCGGCTGCCGTTCTGGGGCTTCCGCGCCGATCTCATCGTCGCGGGCGACCCCGAACCCTCGCTCGCGATGCTCGTCGAGCGCGTCCGGCAGCTGGTTCCGGCCGGCTCGCGCGCGGCTGCGACCGAGCGCTGGCGCGCCCGCCACGAGCGCGAGCGCGCGACGGCGCGCGAGCAGGCCCGCGCCGCCGGCGCCAGGAACCCGATCGAGACCCGCTGGGTCGCCCACGAGCTGAACGAAGCCCTCCCGCCGGACGCGATCGTCGTCAACGAGACGATCACGCACCGGCTCGACCTCGATCGGCTGCTCGACCGCCTCGGGCCCGGCGCCTACTTCGAGGCGAGCTACGGCGGCCTCGGGATGGGCCTCGGCATGGCGCTCGGCGCGAAGGCCGCGCACCCGTCCCGCACCGTCGTCGCGACGATCGGCGACGGCGCGTTCCACTACAACCCCGTGGTCGCCTCGTTCGGCGCGGCCCAGGAGCTCCGGCTGCCGATCCTGGTCGTGCTGTTCGACAACGCCGGCTACCTCTCGCAGAAGAACGACGTCGCGCGGGAGTACCCCGAAGGCTGGGCCGTGCGGACGCAGAAGTTCGCCGGGACGTCGATCCGCCCGCGCCCGGACTATGCGATCCTTGCGCGCGCCTACGGCGGCCACGGCGAGATGGTCGATGCGCCCGGCGACGTGCGCGCCGCGCTCCGGCGCGGCCTCGAGGCGGTGGCGAAGGGGCAGCTTGCGCTCGTCCACGTCGTGCTCGCCCCCGTGAATCCCCAGGATCCCGTCTGACGGAGAAGCTCATGAACAAGTTCGGAATCGGCCAACCGGTGCGGCGCGTCGAGGACCAGCGGTTCCTGACCGGGCGCGGGCGCTACGTCGACGACCTCCAGCTCGCGCACCAGGCGTACGGCGCGGTCATCGCGTCGCCCCACGCCCACGCGCGGATCCGGGGCATCGACGTGCGCGCGGCCGTCGCGGCTCCCGGGGTGCTGTGCGTGCTGACCGCAGCCGACGCGCGGGCCGACAACCTCGGCGGCATGCCGCCGCTCTTCATGCCCGAGGACATGGGCGGCCCGAAGGGCTA
>DATEDA010000121.1:0-14026 GCA_035286595.1 Burkholderiales bacterium
GAGCCCGCGCGCGCCGAGGACGCCGGGCGCCAGGCGATCGCGATCCAGCCGCGCCATCCGTTCGCGATCCACGCGGTGACGCACGCCCTGCTCGAGCAGGGACGGGTGGCCGAGGGCGCGAAATGGCTCGAGTCCACCGCCGCCGACTGGGCGACCGGGAGCGGTCTCGCCGGCCACCACTGGTGGCACGCGGCGCTCTTCCATCTCGAGACCGGCCGCATCGACCGGACGCTCGCGATCTTCGACGCCTCGTTCGCGCCGCGCGCGGGCGCAGTCGCGATCGACGCCGCCGACGCTTCCGCGCTGCTGTGGCGGCTGCACCTCGAGGGCGTGGACGTCGGGGAGCGCTGGCGCGCGATCGCCGACCTCTGGGCGCCGCGCGCGGCCGACGCGTTCTGGCCGCTCCTCGACCTGCACGCGATGATGGCCTTCGCCGCCGCCGGGCGCGACGCCGAAGCGCGCTCGCTCGGCGCCTTCCTCGAGGCGGCCGCGAAGGGCCGCGGCGAGAATGCGGCGGCGGTGCGCGACGTCGGCCTGCCGGTGGCCCGCGCGATTCGCGCGTTCGCGCGCGAGCAGTACGGGCGCGCGGTCGACCTGCTCCTCCCCGTCCGGGGCGACATTCATCGCCTCGGCGGGAGCCGGGCGCAGCGCGAGGTGCTGGAGCTGACCGCGCTGGAGGCGGCGATCCGGTCCGGGCGAGGGCAGGTCGCGCGCGAGCTCGCCGGCGAGCGCGCGAAGATCGCGCCGCCGACGCCCCGGTCCCGGATGCAGGCCGCACGCGCGGCTTTCCAGATGGCGGCCTGAGGGAGCGCGGCCATGTGCGCACCGATCCCCGTTTCCGCTCTCGCCATCGCGGCCGACGCGCAGCTCGACGACGCGCGGAAAGTGCGGGTCCGCCCGGTCGAATGCGACGACGGCCGGGCGGTGCAGGCGTTCGTCGCGCGGCTGTCGCCCGGCACGAGCCGGCGCCGGTTCTTCCGGCCGGTGAAGGCCCTCACGCCGTCCGCGCTCGCCCGCGTCGTGGAGGTCGACTACACGCGGTCGATGTCGATCGTCGCGGAGGCCGGCGGGAAGCTCGTGGGCCTTGCCGAGTACGTCGCTTCGCCCGGCGAGCACTCCGCCGACGTCGCGGTCGTCATCGCCGACGAGTGGCAGGGCGCGGGGCTCGGGCGCGTGCTCTTCGGCGCCCTGCTCGTGCACGCGGCGAACCAGGGCCTCGCCCGGCTCCGCGGCGAAGCGCTCGCGGACAACGCGCCGATCCTCGCGCTCACGCACCGCTTCGGCTTCAGCGCCCGGCCGCATCCCGAGGACGAGGACCTCGTCGCGCTCGACCGCGAGCTCGCCGGCCCGTCGAGGCCGAAACCCTGTTCGACGTGGCGGCGTGAAGCCGCCCACAAAGGAGATTGAGACCATGCGCTGGAAGCCTTTCATCACCGGATGCGCCGTCGTTGCGGCGGTGTCGGTCGTCGCGCTCGCGACGGCGCGCGGTCCCGCCGAGGCCGAGGCGGACTTCGATCCGGTACTGGACAACCGCGGGTTCTGCATCCCCGCGGACCGCTCGCGCAGCGCCCTCCAGGTCTATCTCGCCGCCGCGCAGCGGAAGACCGAGATCGGGCCGTTCGACCGGCAGGCCGTCGACGCGCCGGAGGCCGGCGCCGCCGAAGGGCTCGCGCCGCTGCTCGAAGGGCTCGGCTCGAGAACTTTCCGCATCACGACCTCGAACCGGCTCGCGCAACGCTACTTCGACCAGGGGCTCACGCTCGCCTACGCCTTCAACCACGCCGAGGCGCGCCGCGCGTTCCGAGCCGCGCAGGCGCTCGACCCGGAGTGCGCGATGTGCTTTTGGGGCGAGGCGCTCGTCCTCGGCCCGAACATCAACCTGCCGATGTCGCCGGTCGACGCGCCCGCGGCCTACTACGCCGTGCACCGGGCGGCCGCGCTCGCGGGTCCCACCGGCCCGAAGGAACAGGCGCTGATCAAGGCGCTCGCCGCACGCTACTCGCCCGACGGTTCGGCGGAGCGCGCGCCGCTCGACGCCGGTTACGCCGACGCGATGGAGCGCGTGCAGGCGCGCTTCCCGTGGGACCGCGAGATCTCGGTGCTCTACGTCGAGGCGCTGATGAACCTCTCGCCGTGGGACTACTGGGAGCCGGGCGGGGCGAAGCCGAAGGGCCGGACGCACGAGATAGTCACGACGCTCGAGCGCGTGCTCGCCTCAGGCGTCGACCATCCCGGTGCGATCCACTATTACATCCACGTCGTCGAGGCGTCCTCCAGCCCCGAGCGCGCGGAGCGTTACGCCGACCGGCTGGGCGAGCTCGTGCCCGGCGCCGGGCATCTCGTCCACATGCCGTTCCACATCTACTTCCGGGTCGGCCGCTACCGCGACGCGCTCGAGGTCAACCGGCGGGCGGTCGCCGCCGACGAGCGCTACTTCGCCCAGGCCGGCGGGGCGGACGGCGTCTACCGCTTCGGCTACCACCCGCACAACATCCACTCGCTGCTCGCCGCGGCGCAGATGGCCGGCGACGGGACGACCGCGATCGAGGCGGCGGGCAAGCTCTCGCGGTCGCTCTCGGACGACGTGACGCGGGCGGTGCCGTGGGTGCAGCCGATCATGGCCGCGCCGTACTTCGCGCACGCCCAGTTCAGCGATCCGGCGACGATCCTCGCGGTGCCGGCGCCGCAAGCCGACTTTCCCTACGTGACGGCGATGTGGCACTACATGCGCGGCGTCGCGCACGTCGCGAGCGGAGACCTTCCGGCCGCGCGGGCCGCGATCGACGCGATCGCGCGGCTCGAGCGCTCGAGCGACATCCAGGCACTCGCGGCGGCCGGCGTGGCGGCGGGCAACGTCATGGGCATCGCCCGTCACGTGCTCGCGGCGCGGATCGCGCAGTCGAAGGGCGAGCTCGCCGACGCGGTTGCCGAGCTCGAGCGCGCCGTGGCGATCGAGGACAACCTCGCCTATTCCGAGCCGCCGTTCTGGTACTACCCGGTGCGGCAGTCGCTCGGCGGTGCGCTCGTGCTCGCCGGCGAGCTCGACCGCGCGGAGAGCGTTTTCCGCGCGAGCCTGGCGCGCCAGCCGCACAACGGCTGGGCGCTCTACGGGCTGACGCAGGTCTACGTCCGCAAGGGCGACGCGCGCGCCGCGATCTCGGCGCAGAAGCGCTTCGACGCCGCGTGGGCCGGACCGTGGAGCGGGCCGGACCTCGCGCGCATGTAGGATGCGGGATTGCTGCGCTATGCACGGCTGAAAAGAGAGGTTTCATGGCACTGAAGGACCAGTGGGGCAACCCCGTTTCGGCGGCGAGCCGCGATGCGCTCGCCCGCTACGAGCGGGCGGCCGAGGCGTTCCTCGGTTTTTCGGCGAGCGCCTGGGAGCTCGCCGACGCCGCCGTCGAGGCGGACCCCGGCTTCATAATGGGCCACTGCCAGAGGGCGGGCCTGCGCGCGGTCGCGATGGAGAAGTCGTTCGAGCCGCAAGTGCGGCCCGCGGTCGAGGCGGCGGAGCGGCTGGCCGCGCGCGCGAACGAGCGCGAGCGCGCTCACATCGCCGCGCTGCGCTCGCTCGTGGACGGCGAGTGGCGCGAGGCGTTGCGGCGGTACGGCAGGCTGCTCATCGAGCATCCGCGCGACACGCTCGCGCTCCAGATCGCGCACGCGCTCGACTTCTACCTCGGCCAGTCGCAGATGCTGCGCGATCGGATCGCGCGCGTGCTGCCGTACTGGAGCGAGTCGGTGCCCGGCTACGGCTACCTCCTCGGGATGCACGCGTTCGGCCTGGAGGAGACCGGCGACTACGCGCGCGCGGAGCGCACCGGCCGCGAGGCGGTCGAGCGCCACCGGAACGACGTCTGGGCGATCCACGCCGTTTCGCACGTATTGGAGATGCAGGGCCGCGCGAGCGACGGGATCGGCTGGCTGAAGGCGCGCACGGACGACTGGGCCGCGCCGGACAACCTGTTCGCCATCCACAACGCGTGGCACCTCGCGCTCTTCCACCTCGACCTCGCCGAGCACGGCGAGGCGCTGCGGATCTACGACGAGCGGCTGCGCAACGGCAACTCGATGGTCGCGCTCGACCTCGTCGACGCGTCGGCCATGCTCTGGCGGCTGCACTTGCGGGGCGTCGACGTCGGCGACCGCTGGATCGAGATCGCGGACGGGTGGGCGCCGAGCATCGCGGGCGGCTGGTATGCCTTCAACGACTTCCACGCGGCGATGGCGTTCGTCGGCGCGGGTCGCAACGGCGATGCGGATGCGCTGATCGCGGCGATGGAGCGGCGCGCGGGCGGCGCCGGCACGAACGCGGAGCTGACCCGCGAGGTCGGCATTCCGGCCTGCCGGGCGATCGCCGCGTTCGGACGCGGCGACTACGCGACCGCGGTGGAGCTCCTCGAGCCGCTCCGGCTCGTCGCGTACCGGTTCGGCGGCAGCCACGCCCAGCGCGACGTGCTGGCGCTGACGCTCGTCGAGGCGGCGCTGCGCGGCGGCCAGGCGCGGCTGGCGCGCGCGCTCGCGGCGGAGCGCATGAACGTCAAGCCGTCGAGCCCGTTCAATCGCGCGCTCACCGAGCGCACGCGAGCGCTGCTCCGGAGCCGCGGCGACGCGGTCGACGCGGCGTCGTGACTCCAACGCGCTCGCCGGAGAACTAAGCGGCTTCCTTCACCGACGGCAGTCCCGCGAGCGCCATCGCCAGCTCGCGCTCGTCGTAGTCCTGGTCTTTCAGCTTCCCGGCGAAGTACTCCGTGTACGCCTGCATGTCGAAGTGGCCGTGGCCGCAGAGGTTGAAGAGGATCGCGCGCGAGACGCCTTCCTCCTTGCAGCGGAGCGCCTCGTCGACCGCGCCTTTCACGGCGTGATTCGCCTCCGGCGCAGGCAGGATCCCCTCGGCCCGCGCGAATTGCACGCCGGCCTCGAACACCTTGCTCTGGTGATAGGCCTTCGCCTCGATCAGGCCGAGCTCCTTGATGTGGCTCACGAGCGGCGCCATGCCGTGATAGCGAAGCCCGCCGGCATGGAAGCCGGGCGGGGTGAACACCGACCCTAGCGTGTGCATCTTCACGAGCGGCGTGAGGTGCGCCGTGTCGCCGAAATCGTAGGCGTACCTGCCGCGCGTGAGGCTCGGGCACGCCGCCGGCTCGATCGCGACGAGGCGCACTTTCTTGCCGCCCCGGAGCTGCGCGCCGAGGAACGGGAACGCGATGCCGGCGAAGTTCGAGCCGCCGCCGGTGCAGCCGACGATGACGTCGGGGTAGTCGTTCGCCATCTCGAGCTGGGCCATCGCCTCCTGCCCGACGACGGTCTGGTGCAGCAGCACGTGGTTGAGCACCGAGCCGAGCGAGTACTTGGTGTCCTCGCGCTGCGCGGCGACCTCGACCGCCTCCGAGATCGCAATGCCGAGGCTCCCCGGGTGCGCGGGGTTCTTCGCGAGGATGCTCTTCCCCGACTGCGTCTCGTCCGAGGGTGACGGGATGCAGCGCGCCCCGTAGGTCTCCATCAGCGCGCGGCGGTAGGGCTTCTGGTCGTACGACACGCGCACCATGAAGATCTGCACGTCGATGCCGAACAGCGCGCCCGCGAACGCGAGCGCCGAGCCCCACTGGCCCGCGCCGGTCTCGGTCACGAGCTTCCTGATGCCCGCCTGGCGGTTGTAGAACGCCTGCGCCACGGCGGTGTTCGGCTTGTGGCTGCCGGCGGGGGAGACGCCCTCGTACTTGTAGTAGATGCGCGCCGGGGTCTGCAGCGCCTTCTCGAGCCGCCGCGCGCGGTAGAGCGGCGACGGGCGCCATTGCCGGTAGACCTCGCGCACCGGCTCCGGGATCGGCACCTCGCGTTCCTGCGACACCTCCTGCATGATCAGCTCCATCGGGAAGAGCGGCGCGAGGTCGTCGGGCCCGAGCGGCTGCAGCGTGCCGGGGTGGAGCACCGGCGGCACCGGCTTGGGCAGGTCGGCCTGCACGTTGTACCAGTGCTTCGGGATGCGCGATTCGTCGAGGATGTACTTGATCGGGTCGGTCATGGCAGGGCTCCCTGGGGTCGTGCGCGCGGCCGGAGCGGCGTGGCGAAGGGGATCGCACAGTCTACTCCGGCCCGTCCCTTGATCTTTGGCGGTTCGTGGCCTAGTTTCTGCAATCGCCGGGAGGCAACGATGCTTGAGTGGCTCAAGTCGATCTTCAACCCTCCGCGGCCGTCCGGGCCGCCCGAGACGATCCGGCTCTTCCGGACGACCGACCGCACGTTGACCCAGGACTCCGTCGCGGTGGTCAAGGATGACTGGATGATCGAGTCGAACGAGCCACGGACGATCCGGCTATTCGAGGTCGAGGCGCCGGAGGCGGAGCAGTGCTTTCTGACCTACCGGGCGAAGCTGAAAACCGAAGCTCTGGCAGGTCGGGCGTTCCTCGAGATGTGGTGCCGCTTCCCGGGGCGCGGGGAGTTCTTCTCCAAGGGCCTGCACCATGCGGTCAAGGGCACGACCGATTGGGCTTCCTGCGAGACCCCGTTCCTGCTGAAGAAGGGCCAACGGCCCGACCTGATCAAGCTGAACCTGGTCATCGAGGGACGAGGCAAGGTCTGGGTCAAGGACGTTCAACTGCTCAGGACACCCTTGAGCTCCTGAGCGCGGAGATCGGACGATGAATCAGGAACCCACGATCGAGTGCCGACCGAACGGTCCTTACCTCGTCAAGAACCTCGAGGCCTTCGGGAATTCGCGCGGGGGCGGCATTCCGACGAAGCCGGTCATGGCGCTTTGCCGGTGTGGCGGATCTGCGGACAAGCCGTTTTGCGATGGCACGCATAAAACAAACGGGTTCTCCGGCGCGAAACTGGCGGACGGGAGCGCCGACAAGCGCGATACCTACCGGGGTCGAAGCATAGCCATTCACGACAACCGGGGGATCTGCTCGCACGCCGGATACTGCACGGACGGCCTTGCGGCGGTGTTCAAGTACGGTGCCGAACCGTGGATCGATCCGGACGGCGCGAAAATCGAGGCGATCATCGAAACGATCCGGAGATGCCCGTCCGGCGCGCTGAGCTACACCCTCGATGGCGTCGAGCAACGGGATCAACGACGGGAACCCATGATCACGGTCACCAAAGACGGCCCGTACGCGGTCGTGGGTGGGGTCCGGCTGACCGGCCAGCCGTGGGGCGCAGGTGCTTCGACCGAGCACTACACGCTGTGTCGCTGCGGCGGCTCGAAGAACAAGCCGTTCTGCGACGGGACCCACTGGAGCATCGGTTTCCAGGATGGGTGAAACTGGCGCAGATCGGGGAATGGCGACTAGCTGGGAGAAATCGTGAGAAAGCTCATCGGGATCGCGCTGATCGCGGCCGGGACGCTGGGGCTCGTCTACGGCAGCTTCAGCTACACCAAGGAAAAGCACGAAGCGAAGGTCGGGCCGCTGCGCTTCACCGTGCAGCAGAAAGAATCGGTGAACGTGCCGGTCTGGGCCGGAGCAGGCGCGATCGCGGTCGGCGCGCTCCTGCTCCTCGTCGGCGGCAGGAAGAAATAGGACCGCGCGCCGCGCCGCGGCGCGCGGTCTCTAGCGAGTGCTACTGCTCGAGCAGCGAGCGCAGCATCCACGCATTCTTCTCATGGAGCTGCATCCGCTGCGTGAGCAGGTCGGCACTCGCCTCGTCGCTCGCCTTCTCGACGGTCGGGAAGGTCGCCCGCGCGGTGCGCACCACCGCCTCCTGCCCCTTCACGAGGTCCGCGATCATCTCGTCCGCGCTCGGCACGCCGTCGACCTCGGCGATCGACGACAGGCGCGAATAGTCCTTGTAGGTGCCCGGCGCCGGGAACCCGAGCGCGCGGATGCGCTCGGCGATCAGGTCCACCGCCGTCGCGAGCTCGGTGTACTGCGCCTCGAACATCAGGTGCAGCGTGTTGAACATCGGCCCGGTCACGTTCCAGTGGTAGTTGTGCGTCTTGAGGTAGAGCGTGTACGTGTCGGCGAGGAGCCGCGAGAGCCCCGCGGCGATCTGTTGACGGCTCTCGGTCGGGATGCCGATGTCGATGTCGGGGGCGAAGCCCCGGTTGCCTTTCGTTGCCATGACGATCTCCTTCAGGTTCCGGCGGGAGGCTATGCCGCCACCGCCATGGATGGGAAGATACGGCCGCCGCGGCCCGCTTGCCAACCGGATATTCCGATCGGCTTGATCGACGCCGCCGAACGCGGTTAGCGGAGGGCTCTCGCGCATGAACGTCTCTCGCCTCCTCGTCGCTGCCGCAATGGCGCTGCCGTTGGCCGCGGCGGCCCAGCTCGAGCGCCACGACGCCCCGCCCATCGTCGAGGGCAAGGACGTGATCTGGGTGCCCACGCCCGATCACGCCGTCGATCGCATGCTCGCGCTCGCCCGGGTCGGCCCGCAGGACCTCGTCGTCGATCTCGGCTCCGGCGACGGGCGCATCCCGATCGTCGCCGCGAAGCGCTACGGCGCGCGCGGGCTCGGCATCGAGTTCAGCCCGGACCTGGTCGCGGTCAGCCGCCGCAACGCGCGCGCCGAGGGCGTCGCCGACCGCGCGCGGTTCGTGCAGGCCGACTTCTTCGAGGCCGATTTCCGCGACGCGACCGTGGTGACGCTCTACCTCCTCCCGTCGCTCAACGTGAAGCTCAGGCCGAAGCTCCTCGACATGAAGCCGGGCACGCGCGTCGTGTCGCACGTCTTTCGCATGGGCGACTGGGAGCCCGACGAGACGCTCAAGGTCGGCGCGAGCGAGCTCTTCCTCTGGCGCGTGCCGGCGAAGGTGGACGGGCGCTGGCGCGTCACGGCGGCGGGCGGGGCGCGGTTCGAGCTCGCCCTCGAGCAGCGCTTCCAGCAGCTCTCGGGCCGGGCGCTCGTCAGCGGCGGCAGCTTCCCGCTGCGCGCGGCGCAGCTCTCCGGCGACGAGATCCGGTTCGCCTATGCCGACGCGCGCGGCCTCCAGCAGACGTTCGCCGGGCGCGTCGCCGGCCCACGGATGGCGAGCACGGACGGCGCCTGGAGCGCGGTGCGGGCGGCGGCGAACTAGATGCCCGTCGCGCCGATCGGTTACGCTCCGGCCAAGGAGAAGAAGAGTCCGACCATGCGCAGACGGTTCGCCGTGCTCGCGGCCGCGCTCGTCGCGGCCTGCGCGTTCGAGCCCGCGAAACCCCCGGCGGAAATCCCGCTGCCGGCGGTGGGGAAGTTCTCGGCGGCGAAGCCCGGCGACGTGCTGCCGTCCGGCTGGCGCGTATGGCAGCTGAGCAATCTCAAGCGGCCCACGCAGTACCGGCTCGTCGACCACGAGGGACGCACGGTCGTCTTCGCCCGCGCCCGGGGTTCGGCCTCGGGGCTCGTGCTGCCGATCTCGGTCGACCTCAGGGAGTACCCGATCCTGCAGTGGCGCTGGAACGTGTCCGCGCTCATCGCCGGCGCCGACAACACCCGGCGCCACACCGAGGACTCGCCGGTGCGGATCGTGATCGCGTTCGACGGCGACAAGTCGAAGCTGCCGCTCGAGGAGCGGCTGTTCGCGGACCAGTTCCGGGCGTTCACGCAGCAGGAGTTCCCGTACGCGCTGCTGATGTACATCTGGGAGAACCGCGCGCCGGTCGGCACGGTGATCGAGAACCTGAACACCTCGCGCATCAGGATGATCGTCGCGGACTCCGGCGAGGGGAAGGTCGGCGCGTGGCGCGAGCACACGCGCAACGTGTACGAGGACTACAAGCGCGCGTTCGGCGAGGAGCCGCCGCGGGTCCGCTCGATCGCGATCATGACCGACAGCGACAACACCGGCGCGGACGCCGAGGCGTACTACGGGGATATCGCCTTTCTTAAGGCGCCCCTCTGATCAGGGCGGTTACGTCCGCAGCCGCGCCCGCTCGATGATCGCCGCGCACTCGACGCGGCCGGGGAGCGTGCCGAAAGCCTTGCCGCCGTCGCGCCCGAGCCGCCCCATGCAGAACGCGTCGACGACCTCCTTCGGCGCGTGCTGGACGAGCAGCGCAGCCGAGAGGATCTGCCCGAGCGTCTCGGTGACCCGCCGCGCGCGGCCCTCGAGCCCCTGCGAGTTGCCGAGCTCGGTGCCGATCACGTCCAGGTAGCGCGACACCCGGCTATCGGCATCGATCGCCGGGCCGAGCTCACGGAAGAGGGCATCGCGTACGTCCGGCGCCTTCTGCATCGCGCGCAGGACGTCGAGGCAGATCACGTTGCCGCTGCCCTCCCAGATCCCGTTCAACGGCGCCTCGCGGTAGAGCCGCCCGAGCGGACCTTCCTCGACGTAGCCGTTCCCGCCGAGGCACTCCATCGCCTCCGCGATCAGCATCGGCAGGCGCTTGCACAGCCAGTACTTCGCGATCGGCGTGATGATCCGGGTGAGGCGCCGCTCCTGCTCGTCGTGGCCCATCCGGTCGAACGCCCGCGCGAGCCGGAACGCGATCAGCATCGCGGCCTCGCTCTCGATCGCGAGGTCGGCGAGCACGTTCTGCATCAGCGGCTGCTCGACCAGCGTTCGGCCGAACGCCACCCGGTGCGCGCAGTGGTGCAGCGCCTGGTGGAGCGCGGCGCGCATCATCCCCGCGGCGGCCACCACGATGTCGAAGCGCGTGAGATGCGCCATCTCGATCAGCGTCGCGATGCCGCGCCCCGGGTCGCCGACCAGCCACGCGAGCGTGCCGTCGTACTCGATCTCGGCGGAGGCGTTCGACCGGTTGCCGACCTTGTCCTTGAGGCGCTGGATGTAGAAGCGGTTGCGGGTGCCGTCGGCGAGGCTCCGCGGCACGAAGAAGCAGGTGAGCGCGCCCTCGAGGAGCGCGAGCGTGAGGAACCCGTCGGACATCGGCGCGGAGCAGAACCACTTGTGGCCGCGCAGCTCGTAGAGGTCGTGCGCGACGTAGCGCGCGCGGGTCTGATTCGCGCGCAGGTCCGAGCCGCCCTGCTTCTCGGTCATCGCCATGCCGACGGTTGCCGCGGTCTTCTCGGACACGGGCAGCGGCCGCGGGTCGTACGCCGGCGCGACCAGCTTCGACTCCCAGTCGCGGGCGATCTCCGGGTTCTGCCGCAGCACCTGGACCCCGGCGAAGGTCATCGTCACCGGGCACGAGGTGCCGTTCTCGCCCTGGTTCCACAGGAAGTTGAGCGCGGCGCGCGCGACGAAGCCGCCGGGTCCGGCGGCGGTCCAGGCGAGCGAGTGCAGCCCGTTGGTGAACGCGAGCTGCATCAGCTCGTGGTAGGCCGGGTGGTAGTCGACCTCGTCGATGCGGTTGCCGACCCGGTCGTGGGTCCTGAGCTCCGGGAGGATGCGGTTCGCCTGCGCCGCGAGGAGCTGCATGCGCTCGCTGCCGACGAGCTCGCCGAGGCTCGCCGCCTGCTCGTCGACCCAGCCGCCGCCCTCGCGCGCGACGGTCGCGCGCAGGACCGGGTCGCCGGTCCACGGGTTGGCGCCGACGAGGGGCGGGGGCTGGTTGGTGACCTCGTGCGTGCCGCGCGTGAAACGGACGGTGTCGAGGCCCTCGTCGTCGAGGCGGTCGTTCACGGTGCCTCCTTTGGAGCCCGCCGGAGGGGGGCTCGTTCGCGGCCGGGAAGCCGGACCGGAACCCTAGCAGAGAACCGGTGCCGGCGCGGTGACGTAGCGCACGCGCTCTTTCCCCTCCTCATCCGCGGAGGGGAGATCCGGGGCTAGAACCTCCGGTCGTAGCGGTCGGCGATCTTCTGCAGGGTGCCGTCCTTCTTCATGCTCGCGAGCGCGCCGCCGAACTTGCCGACGACGTCCCGCGGCACGTAGGGGCTGCAGGCGAGGAAGCTCGGCACGTCGCGGATCGTGTAGACGAGCTTGATGTCCTTGAGCCTCGCGCCGGCGGTCTTCTTCGCCCCGAAGAGGCTCGTCACCCACAGGTCGATGTAGTTCGGGTCAGTCTGGGGCAGGAAGAGCCGCGGCGGGTTCTCGCGGTCCTCGTCGACGAGCAGCAGGTTCACGACGCTCATCGCCTTCAGGTAGTCGGCCTTCGCGTCGAACGTGACCGCGCCGATCCGGTGCGGCTTGAGATCGTCGAGCGACCGGATCGTCCCCGCGAAGTCGGTGCGCCCGTACACGGCCCAGCGGTTGAAGGCGATGGGACCGACCCACTGGAACAGGTTCTCGCGGTTCTCGAGGCGCGCGATGGCGTAGATGCAGTTGTCGCGCCCGGCCTGCGCGGCCACGTACCCCTTCGCCCACGGCATCACCTCGAACTTCAGCGGGATCCGGGCGCGCTTGCCCATCTCGGTGACCACCTCGGTCGCGTAGCCGGTGACCCGCCCGCCCTCGGTGTAGTTGAGCGGCGGGTTCTCCTCCGTGATGAGATTCAGCGCCTGGGCGGGTGCGACGATCGCCGCGACGACGAGCGACAGCAGGATCTGCAGACGCATGCTCGGCCTCCCAGGTCGCGGGGCCCCGGTGCCCCGATTCATCCGGATCATACCGCCCGGGGCGGGGCGCCGGTCAGCGGAGCGGCACGGGCTTGGAGCGCTTGCGCAGGAACGCCACGAGCGCGGCGAGGTCGTCGGTCAGCGCACCGTCGTCGAAGCGCACCTCCACCGCCGGCTTGCCCTCGCGCTCGAGGACGAGGTCGTACTGCTGCCGGTCGGCGCCGCGGGCGCGGGCCGGCTTCACCGCCTCGAGCTTCGCGGTCGCGAGCAGCCGAGCGAGCTCGTCGGCGTCGGCGCGGGGAAGGGCGGCGGCGTCGAGATCGCAGCCCCGGGCGAGGCCCGCGAACCCTCCGGTCTGGCGAAACCGGATCTTCACAAGCCCACGCCCTTCCACGCCCGGTCGACCACGCCGGTGAGCCGGAGCCCGAGCTTCGGCGCCAGCGACCTCGCGACCAGCCGGCACTGCCGCGCGCACTCGGCGAAATTGCTCGTCGGGAGCAGGTTCAGCATCACCTGGTACCAGACCTTGCCGACGGCGTTCCACGCGTAGCCGCCGAACTCGGTTGCGGCGAGGTAGAAGGCGTGGTTGGGGATGCCGGAGTTGATGTGCACGCCGCCGTAGTCGCCCGAGCCGCGGTAGCGGTCGCGGTAGTGCGCGGGCTGCGGATCGTCGCCGAGGTACGGATCGTTCTGGTAGGCGGTGCCCGGCGCCTGCATGCTGCGCAGCGCCGTGCGGGTCCGCGCGGGCACCAGGATCTCCTTCCCGATCAGCCAGTCGGCGCGCTTCGCGGTCTGGTGTTTTCGATACTGCCGGACGAGGCTGCCGAACACGTCGCAGAAGTGCTCGTTCAGCGCGCCGGGCTCGTCCTGGTAGTCGAGGCCGGAGGTGTACTGCACGACGCCGTGCGTGAGCTCGTGCGCGACGACGTCCGGCGCGCGCGTGAAGCGCTGGAAGACCACGCCGTCGCCGTCGCCGTACACCATCTGCCGCCCGTCCCAGAATGCGTTGTCGTACTCGACGCCGGCGTGGACCGTCTGCACGAGCGTCATGCCCTGGTCGTCGAGCGAGTTGCGGCCGAAGATCTTGTAGTACAGCCGCCAGGTCGAGCCGGCGTAGTTGTACGCCTCGTCGACTGCCGGGTCGTGCGTGGCGGGACCGTGTTCCACGCGGCGCAGCTTGCCGGGGAGGAAGCGGTCCGGCGGGTTTTGATTGCCCTGGTCGTACACCTCCCGCCGCAGCCGCGCCGGACCCGGCACCGCGCCGTACCGCAGGATCGACGCCGGCAGCGTCGAGACCAGCGCGCGCGTGGCCCGGACCTGCGCGCCGAGCTGGAGGTTCGCGAGCGCGCGCTCGCGAACCTTCCGATCCTCGGACTGCGCGAGCTTCTCGAGGATGAACGGCGGGACGACGCAGTGGATCGGGTTGTGGGCGCTGCAGGTGTGGCGCATCGTGGACCTCCCGGGCGGACGCGACCGGGAACGTTACGCGAATTCGCGTCCCCCCGACAGGGGTGTAGCCACGGCCCGACCGTGGCGCGGTCGGCGCGCGCGAGGCGCGGCCTGCCCGACAGCGGGGCGCGAGGCGCGGGCGTGAGCCCGCCGGGCCGTCCCAAGGGCGAACCCCGAGCGCGCGAGCGCG
>DATEDA010000122.1:0-43094 GCA_035286595.1 Burkholderiales bacterium
GAACTGCAGCCCCTCGCGCTCGCACGCCTGCCGGCCGAGCGCCACCGCGCGCTCGCGCGCCCGCATGCTGTCGTACCAGAACCAGCCGGCGCCGGTCGCGCCGGCGAGCAGCAGCGCCTCGCCCAACACCGCGCCTCTCAGTCCAACGTCATCGTGCCGAGGATAGCAACGAACCGTGAACGACGGAGGATGGTTGACGGACCGCGGCGCTCAACGATAGTGCCGCGTGACCCATTCCGCCACGAGCGCCGGCTTCGCCTCGCCCTCGCGCTCGACGGTCACGTTCCAGGTGGTCTGGACGCCGCCTTCGATCGGCTCGAGCGCGCCGAGCACGAAGCGCGCCCGCAGCCGCGCGCCCGACGGCACCGGGCTCGGAAAGCGCAGCCGGTTGAGGCCGTAGTTGATGCCCATGCGCTTGCCCGTGATCTCGAGCGAGTCGCCGAGGAGCGGCGAGAGCACCGCGAGCGTCAGGAAACCGTGCGCGATCGTGCGCCCGAACGGCGACTCCCGCGCCGCGCGCTCGGGATCGACGTGGATCCACTGGTGGTCCCCGCCGGCGTCGGCGAACTTGTCGATGCGCTCCTGGGTGATCTCGAGCCAGTCGCTCGTCGCCACCTCGCGGCCCACCCACTGCCCGAGTTCGTCGATGGGGATGCGGGTCTTCGCCATGACCGGTGATTCTGCCACGGCGGAGGCGCTCCTCGGCTCAGCGCTCATCTGAGTGTGGACGGCGCAGCTGCTCGTGCCGCCGCCCGAGGAAGAGCGCGGTCGCGAGCCACACGCACGCGATCGGCACCCCGACAAACGCCATTCCGGAGAGCGCGAGCCCGAGCGACTGCAGCCCGGCGACACCCCAGGCGGAAACGGCGTCGCCGCCGCGATAGACGACCGTGTCGATCACGTTCTTGGCCTGATACTTCTCTTCCCGCGGCACGACGGTATACAGCGTCTCGCGCGCCGGCTTCGAGATCGCGAACTCGCCGGCCCGCCGCAGCACGCCGAACACGATGAGTACCGCCAGGACGGTCGCGAGCCCCAGGACGAGAAAGCCGACGATCGCCACCACCGGCAGCGCCGCGAGCATGACCGTGACGCCGAGCCGCGACAAGAGGCGACCGGTGACCAACAGTTGCAGCAGCAGGGTCAGCGCGTTCACTGCGAGATCCATGGAGGCGAAGAGCTGCGTGCGCCGTTCGGGCGTCGGCACGAACTCCGGAACGAGCCGCGTCTGAAAGAAGTACAGCAGCGTACTGAGCAGCGTGTAGCACACGAGGAAGACGCAGATCCCGGCGAGGTACGGCGAGCGCGCGATGCGCACGACGCCTTCCCACAGGCTCGGCCGGGCACCGGTCTCTTCCGCGGCGGTCCGCAGGAACCGGGCGCCGCCCCCGGGCGCGAGCCGCAACAGCGCGGCGATGCAGCCGATCGAGGCGGCGAGCAGCGTGGCGGAGACCAGCAGCAGGTTCGGAATCCCGATCGCCGGAGCGAGCCACGCGGTCAACCCCGGACCCGTGACCGCACCCAGGCTTCCCCCGGCGGCGATGACACCGAACAGGCGCCGCGCCGCCTCGGTCGAGTACAGGTCCGCCATGAAGCTCCAGAAGACCGACACGACGCACAGATTGAAGACGCTCACCCACACGAAGAAGACCGGGGCGAGCGTCGCGAGCGGCGTGCCAGACTCGAGCACGGCGTAGAACCCGACGAGGTTCAGCGCGAAGAAGCCGTACACGGCCGGCAGCAGGCGCTTGACGGGCAACCGCGCGGCAAGGCCGCCGAAGACCGGGATGAGCGCGACCATCGCGAGAAACGTCGCCGTGAACAGCCACTGCAGCCGCTCGGCGCCGGCCTGGACCGCCATCTCGTCGCGCACCGGACGGATCACGTAGTAGGCCGCGAGCAGGCAGAAGAAGTACGCGAACGACCAGACGAGCGCCGCGACCTCCTCGCGGCGCACCGGAACGACATGCCCGAGCAGGGGCACGCGGGCGTCGGCGCTCATCGTCGCCATGCGCAACGCCTCACGGGCCGCGCTTCGCCATCGCCCACCCGAACTGCACGATGAGCAGCGCGGCCATCACCCAGAGGAACGAGCGGAGCCAGCGCGCGTAGGTCTCCGTGCCTACCCGGCGGTGCACCCGGCGGCCGGCGAGGAGGCCGGCCACGGCGACGAACCCCCAGGGCGCGGTGGCCAGCCACTGCGCAAGAGTGATGCCGCCGTTCACCGTCCACGTCGCCATCTGCACGCCCTTGCCGGCGATGAAGCTGAAGTTGAGCAGCTGGACGAGCGGGCGCGGCGGCATCCCGAGCAGCAGGAACAGGACGAGCAGCACCGGGCCCGCGACGTTCGCCGTCGCCTCGAACACGCCCGCCACGACGCCGAAGGCGACCGCGAACGCAACCGGGTGCCGCCGCACCGCCGGCGCGTCGGTGCGCCCTAGCCGATCCAGGTTGAGGAAGCCGAGGACGATGAGCGCGAGCAGCAGCAGGAACGGCTCGCTCGGCGCAACGATGAGCAGCCGCGTGCCGAGGTAGCTTCCCACGGCGAGGCACAGCGGCAGGAACCAGAACCGGCCGATGCTCTCGCGCAGCCCCCCGCCGTGAAAAGCGTTGAGCGTCGTGAGGGCTAGGTTCGCAACGATCGAGACGACGATCGCGACCTTCAGGTCGACTGCGAGCAGGAGTAGCGGCGTGGCGATGAGGGGAAACCCGAACCCGATGACGCCGTGGGCGAAGCCCGAGAGCAGCATCACGACCGTGATCCATGCGATCGTCGCCGCGCCGAGGTCGCCGAGCCCCGGCATCTAGCGCGGCCGGGGGCGGACCGACGGAACGCGAGCGGGGGTGGGACCGATCACGGCCGGGATTCTACCCGGCGCGTGCGGGACTACTTCGCGCCGAGCGACTTGAGCCGCAGCACCACGCCCGCCGCTTCCTCGGGCGAGAAGCCGTTGGCGAAGAGCGTCGGGTCGCCGGTGGCGAGCCCGGGCCGACCGCCCAGGCGGGCGAGCGCCTCGAGCACCGTCGGCAGATGGGCCGCGAGCAGCGCCATGGGCACGCCGGCGCGGCGGTTGAGGCGCTCGTCGCCGACGTAGTCGAAGCCGAGCGACCCGTAGAAGAAGTCCGCGTGCCGGGCGCTCGCGACGAGCAGGCAGTAGTCCGCGGCATGCACCGTGCCCGCGAACAGGTACGCGGTGTGGAAGAGCCCGGCGAGCACGCGCCGCGGCACCGAGTTCATGTCGACCGACACCTGGACGAGCTCCGCCAGCTTCTGGTTCTCGCCGCGGAGCGCGTCGAGCTCGTCACGGTAGAGCTCGTCGGCGGCAAGCCCGCGGGGCGAGTCGATCCGGACGCTCATCGAGCCGGCGAGCCGGCCCTCGTGGTGGGCGAGGAAGCTGAAGAGGAACGGGTCGAGCTCCGCCCCGGGAAGCGTCGGCGCGTCGAGCGATTCGCTCCGCTTCGCGCCCGTTTCGCGCCGCTTCCCGCTGCTCTGGGCGAGCCGGATCCGGAACGTGTCGCGCGGCGACACCTCGCTGAACGGGCCGGGATCGGCGCCGACCGGCGTGAGCGCCCGGAACCGTGCGCTCTGGGTCGACGGCTCGCTGAAGACGGTGCTGCCGCCGGTCGGCTCACCGGTGGCGCTGCGCGCCGCCGTGGCGTCGGCATAGATGATGACGGTCTCGCTCAAGGCGTGGGATCGGGCGATCGAGGTGGTCCGCCATGGTAGCGGACACCCGTGACGCCGATCGCCCCCACGACACGCGGGCCCGTGACGGGGTTCCTCGGGGTGCGCGGCGCGAGCGCGCCGGTTGTGACTTAGTGCCGGGACTCAGCCGGCGCCGGTCGTCGCGAGCGCGGCCAGCCGGCGCACGACGCCGGCCGATTCCTCGCTCGAGAAGCCGTAGGGAAACAGCGTCGGCTCCTCGGCGGCGAGGTCGGGGCGGCCGCCGAGGCGCGCCATCTTCACAAGCACCGTCTTGAGGTGCACGCAGAGGAGCGCTTCCTGCGTCGAGACGCGCGGGTTCAGCCGTTCCTCGCCGATCGGCTCGAAGCCGAGGGAGAACCGGAAGAAGTCCGCGTGGCGCGACGGCACCTCGATCACGCCGTAGTCGCACGTCCAGACCGCGCCGGTGAAGAGATACGCCGCGTGAAACAGGCATGCCGCCGCGCGCTTCGGCGCCGAGTTCATGTCGAGCGACAGGTTCAGGAACTCGCACACGCGGCAGCCGTGGTCGCGCAGCACCGCCGTCTCGTCGCGGTACAGGTCGTCGGCCGCGAGCCCGCGCGACGAGTCGAGCCGCACGCTCAGGGAGCCGACGAACTGCCCGTTGTCGTGCGCGAGGAAGGTGTAGAGCTGCGGGTCCTTCTGCGCGCCGGGCATGCTCGGTTCCGGATCACGGGTGCGCGGCCGGGACACGTCGGCACGCCGACTCTCGAGCATCCGCGCGAGCCGGATCTTTAGTGCGCCCTGCGGTTCGCCCTCGCCGAAGCGCGCCGGCGTCGCGCCGACGAGCGTGAGGCTGCGAAAGCGCGCCGGCCGGCGCGACGGCGGCGCCGGCGCATCGAAGATGGTCTTGCCGTCGAGCGGTGCCTGAGTCTCGGCCAGCACGAACCCGCGCTTGTCCTTGGTGGTGCCTTGGTCAGCCACTTGCCTCCGTCTCCCCCGGTCTGGACGTGGCCAAATAGTGCAATGTTACCCTCGGCGCGCCCGAAATTAGGCGCCCGAGGGCTATTTTCGGCCCTCGGCGTGACGGGTTCCGCCCGCCGGGGCGGGGGCGCCAGCGCCCCGCGGCACCCCGCCAGGCGCGCTTGCCGCGTGCGGGCCGGTCCTCTACCCTTGCTTCAGGCCCGTTTCCAAAGGGGGGATCACGATGGCCACAGACCCGTATACCGCGCCCAGATCGCGCGTTGCCGATGTACCCGTCGCCGGAGCGGAGGGCAGCTTCACCTCCGAGGGCCGCGCGGTCCCCGCCGGCCACGGCTGGAAGTGGATCACCGACGGCTGGGGGCTGTTCAGGCGCCAGCCGGGCACGTGGATCCTGCTGCTCATCGTGTTCGTCCTGATCTCCGTGCTCATCGCCCTGATCCCGATCCTCGGCAGCATCGCGAGCAACGTCCTCTGGCCGGTGTTCGCGGGCGGCATCATGCTCGGCTGCCGGGAGCTCGACCAGGGCGGGGAGCTCGCGGTCGGCCACCTCTTCGCGGGCTTTCGCGACCACCTCGGCAAGCTCGTCGTGATCGGGATCCTGTACCTCGTGGCGCTGATCGTCGTCGTCCTCGTCGCGTTCGCGATCACCGGCGCCGGCATCGGCTTCGGCGCACTGATGGGCACCGACCGCGGCGGCGCGGAGATGAACGTCACGGCGATCCTGCTCGGCGTGCTCCTCGCGCTCGCGCTGATCATCCCGGTGGCGATGGCGGTGTGGTTCGCGCCGACGCTCGTCGTCCTGAACGACCTGGGCGTCGGCGACGCCGTCAAGGCGAGCTTCCGGGCCTGCCTCAGGAACATCATCCCGTTCCTCGTCTACGGCGCGATCGGGATCGGGCTCGCGATCGTCGCCTCCATCCCGTTCGGACTCGGCTGGCTCGCGCTCGGGCCGACCCTCGCGGCGTCGGTGTACGCCGCCTACCGGGACATTTTCTACACGAGCTGACGCGCCGGGACGACGGGGCGCTAGCCGTGCGGTAGGCTAGCGCCGCCATGCTCGACACCGCGCGCCGCATCGCCACGCCGGAGGGAATCGAGCTCGCACTGCGGCTCGCGGGCCCGGTGCCGCGGGCCGGCGCGTGGGCGCTCGACCTCCTCCTCCGCCTCGCGATCCTCGCGGTCCTGGCGATGATCCTCGGTCTCCTCGGCGGCTTCGGCCTCGGTCTCTTCCTGCTCTGCGGGTTCTTCCTCGAATGGCTGTTCCCGGCGTGGTGCGAGGTGAACTGGGGCGGCGCCACCCCCGGGAAGAAAGCGCTCGGCCTCGTCGTGCTCCACGACGACGGCACGCCCGTGCGCTGGCCGGCGGCGCTGGCGCGCAATCTCCTGCGCGCAATCGACTTTCTCCCGGCCTTTTACGGCTTCGGGCTCGCCGCGATGCTCGCGAACCGCGACTTCAAGCGCCTCGGCGATCTCGCGGCCGGGACGATCGTCGTGTACCGCGAGGGCAAGCCGCGCGGCTTCCAGATCCCGCACGCCCCGGCCCTCGCCCCGCCGGTCGCGCTGACGCTCGCCGAGCAGCGCGCGATCCTCGACTTCGCCGAGCGCGCCCAGGGCCTCACCCCGGAGCGCGCCGAGGAGCTGGCGATGATCCCGCGCGCGCTCACCGGGCGCCTCGACGGGCCGGTCGCGGCCGAGCGGCTGGTGCGGATCGCGAACTATCTCGTCGGGCGGAAGTAAGTGCGGCAGGCGGTCTTCGAGGCGCGCTACGGCGCCGACTGGGAGCGGTTCGACACCTGGCTCGACCGCGACGAGAAGGTCCCCCGCCGCTCGGGCGCCGCGGCGCCGGCCGGTGCGCTTCCCGACATCGAGATCCCGCCGGCGTACCGGCGCGTCTGCCAGCACCTCGCGCTCGCCCGCGACCGCCAATACAGCCCCGAGCTCGTCGATCGCCTGAACCAGCTCGCGCTGCGGGGGCATCACCTCCTTTACGGCGCGCGCCCGCGGCGCGGGCTCGCGCGCGGCCTCGAGTTCCTGCTGGCCGGCTTCCCGCGGCTGGTGCGCGAGGAAGGGGCCCTCGTCGCGGCGGCGGCGGCGCTCTTCTTCGGCCCGCTCGTGACGCTCATCGTCACGCTCCAGTGGCATCCGGACTTCGTCTACTACCTCCTCGAGCCGGAGAGCCTCGCGAAGTTCCAGGAGATGTACAGTCCGGCGAACAAGCGGCTCGGCATGCGCGACGCCGACGACAACGTAGCGATGTTCGGGTTCTACATCTGGAACAACGTCAAGATCGGGTTCCAGACCTTCGCGACCGGGCTCGCCTTCGGGCTCGGCTCGATCTTCTACCTCGCCTTCAACGGCATCACCATCGGCGCGGTTGCGGGCCACCTCACCCAGGCGGGCTACGGAACGCCGTTCTGGTCCTTCGTCGCCGGGCACAGCGCGCTCGAGCTCGTCGCGATCGCGATCTCCGGCGCGGCCGGGCTGAAGCTCGGCGGCGCGCTGATCGCCCCCGGGTTGCGGTCCCGGAAGGCGGCGCTCGTGGCCGCCGCCCGGCCGGCGGTGCGGCTGATGTACGGCGCGGCCGCGATGTTCTTCGCCGCGGCGTTCGTCGAGGCGTTCTGGTCGCCGCTCACGCTGTTTCCGCCGACCACGAAGTACGCGGTCGGCGCCATCCTGTGGGCGGTCGTGCTCGGCTACCTGGTGCTCGGAGGCCGCGCCCGTGCAGCTTGAACGCCTGAGCGTCGCGCTGCGCCCGCGCGGCGGCTGGGAGGCGCTCGACCTCGGCTTCCAGATGGCGCGCGGTTGGTGGCGGCCGGTGTGGGGCACGTGGCTCGCGGTGTACCTCCCGGCCGCGGCGATCCTGCACGTCCTCTTCCAGGAGACGCTCTGGATCGCGCCGCTCGTCTTGTGGTGGCTCAAGCCGGTGTTCGACCGGTTCGTGCTGCACGTCGTGAGCCGCGCGGTGTTCGGCGCGCCGCCCACCGTCGCCGAGGCGCTCCGCGCCTGGCGCGAGATTCTGCAGCCGGGCCTCCTCGCGGGCCTCGCCTGGTATCCGCGCCTGAGCCTCGCGCGCTCCTTCAACCTGCCGGTGTGGCAGCTCGAGAAGCAGACCGGCGCCGCGGCGCGCGAGCGCTGGGCCGCGCTCGGGCGGCGCATGCGCGGCTACGCCGTCTGGCTCACGATCGTGTGCCTCAACTTCGAGGCGCTGGTGCTGATCTCGCTCGGGCTCGTCGTCGCGCTGCTCGCGCCCGCCGGCGGCCAGCCGGGCTTCGAGTTCTCCGAGCTCTTCAGGGGCGGCGGCGACGGAGAGGCGCGCTGGGACTGGTTCGACAGCGCGTGCTACGTCGCGGCGGTGAGCCTGGTGGAGCCGCTGTACGTCGCCGCCGGCTTCTCGCTCTACCTGAACCGGCGCGCGATCCTCGAGGGCTGGGACATCGAGCTCAGCTTGCGCCGGCTCGACGAGCGGCTGCGCCTCCCGAAGGCAGCGACGCTCGCCGGCCTGGTGCTGGCGCTCGCGTGCCTCGCCGGCGCCCCGCCGCCGGCGTTCGCCGCCGACAAGTCGGCAAAACAGGAGATCGCGGAGGTGCTGAGGGCGCCCGAGTTCCGGCAGTCCCGCGATCAGCTCGGCTGGCGCTACCGCGGCGAGCGCAAGAAGCAGGATGCCGCCCCCTCCGACTTCTGGGCGAACGTCGGCGCCTTCTTCGCCCAGATCTCGCAGGCGCTCGCGTGGATCGCCGTGGGGATCGGCGTGGTCGTGCTGCTCGTGCTCGCACGTCGTTACCTGCTTCCCCTCCTCGATCGCGCGCCCGATACCTATCGTCCCCCCGACGCGCTGTTCGGCCTCGCGGTCACGCCGGAGTCGCTTCCCGACGACGTCGCCGGAACCGCCGCGCGCCTCGCGCGCGAAGGCCGGCTCCGCGAAGCGCTGTCGCTGCTCTATCGCGGGGCGCTCTCGGTCCTCGTGCACCGCGACCACGTCCCGCTCGCGGAAGGCGACACCGAGGGCGATTGCGCGCGCGCCGTCCGCAAGGCGCTGCCGCGGGGAGGCGCCGACTATTTCGGGCGGCTCGTCGCTGCATGGCAGCGCGCGGCCTACGCCGGGCGCCTGCCCGAAGCCGGCGAGGCGCAGGCGCTCGCCAGCGAATGGACGCCGCACTTCGCGCCGCGCGCCGCCGAAGGGGCGGGCGAGTGAGCCCGCCGGGCCGCCCCAAGGGCGAACCGCGAGCGCGGGGCGCGAGGGGAGTCCAATGAGCCGGCCCGCGCTCACGACGGCCCTTCTCGCCGCGCTCGTCCTCGGCGGCGCATGGTGGTTCTTCACGAACTTCGAGCGCGTGCCCGAAAGGCAATGGACCGGGTATCAGGGCGAGGCGCGCCGGAACGCCTTTCTCGCCGCCGAGCGCCTGCTCGCGCGGATGGGCGCGAGCGTCCGCCACGCGAAGACCCCGGGCGAGCTGCGCGAGCTGCCCCCGAACGGCACGCTCATCCTGCCCGACCGGCGCGACGCGGTCGCGCCGGACGAGCGCCGGCGGCTGCTCGCCTGGATCGAGGCCGGCGGGCACCTGATCGTCGAGGACGAGAACTATCGGGTGCCCGACCCGCTCCTCGACGCGCTCGGAGTGAAGCGCAAGCCGACGCAGCCCCCCGGGGGCGAGGGGCTGCTCGAAGTCGAGCTGCCGCACGCGCCGGCACCGATGAAGGTCCGCATGCACGCGCAGCAGTCCCTCGAGGCGCCCCAGGCCCGACTCAGCATCCGCGGCAAGGCCGCGACCCACCTCGTGCACTTTCCCCGCGGCCGCGGGCAGATCACGGTGCTGAACGACCTCGCCTTCATGCGCAACGGCGCGATCGGCGCCAACGACCACGCGGAGTTCCTGTGGCAGCTGGTGCGGTTCCAGCCCGACACGGCGGCGGTGTTCGTCTTCGACAATCCGGAGAAGCTCTCCCTCGCCCGCTGGCTCCTCGACAACGCTTGGGCGGCGATCGCGGCGGCGGCCGGAGTGCTCGCGCTCTGGCTGTGGCACATCGCGCCGCGCTTCGGACCGCTCGCGCCCGACCCCGAGCCCGCGCGCCGGCGCCTCCTCGATCACCTGCGCGCGAGCGGCCGGTTCCAGTGGTCGACGGGCGGCGCCGCGACGCTCGCCGAGAGCGCTCGCGAGGCCGCGCTCCGGCGCGTGGCGCGGGCGCAGGCCGATTTCGCGGGCCTCGGCGGACGCGAGCGGGAGGAGCGGCTGAACCGGACCTTCGGGCTCACCGCCGAGGAGGCGCGGCGCGTGCTGCGGCCCGCCCAGAACCTCGCGATCCACGAGTTCGTGACCGGAATGCGCGTGTTCCAGCGCATCCACGAGCGGCTGTCCAGCCGCGCCCAGGGAGAGAGAAAACGATGAACGGTGTCCAGAAGATCCCCGCCGAGCAGCTCGACCAGGCGGTCAAGGTCGTCGCCGCGATGCGCGGCCAGATCGCGCGGGCGATGGTCGGCCAGGCGGAGGTCGTCGAGCAGACGCTCGCGGCGCTGCTCGCCGGCGGCCACGTGCTGATCGAGGGCGTACCCGGCCTCGGCAAGACGCTGCTCGTGCGCGCGCTCGCCAAGACCTTCGACGGGAAGTTCGCCCGCATCCAGTTCACGCCGGACCTGATGCCGGCCGACGTCACCGGGCACACGCTCTACGACCAGTCGACCGGCCAGTTCACGACCCGACGCGGGCCGGTGTTCACGAACCTCCTGCTCGCCGACGAGATCAACCGCGCGCCCGCCAAGACGCAGGCGGCGCTCCTCGAAGTCATGCAGGAGGGCCAGGTCACGATCGAGGGCCGGCCGCACCCGCTCGACCCGCCGTTCATGGTGCTCGCGACCCAGAACCCGATCGAGCAGGAGGGCACCTACGCGTTGCCCGAGGCGCAGCTCGACCGCTTCCTGCTCAAGGTCCGCATCGACTACCCGCCCGCGACCGAGGAATCGGAGATGGTGCGGCAGGTCACCACCGGCCAGGTCGGCGACCGGCTGAACGTCGAGACCGTCGCGACGCTCATCAAGCCCGGGGCGGTGCTCGCCCTGCAGGCGATGGCCGCCGCGGTCCGGCTCGACGACAGCGTCCTCGACTACGCCGTGCGCATCGTGCGCGCGACGCGCACGTGGAGCGGCGTGGCGGCCGGGGCGGGCCCGCGCGGCGGGATCGCGCTCGCCCGCGTCGCCCGCGCGGCCGCGCTGATCGGCGGACGCGACTTCGTGACTCCCGACGACGTCAAGCGGATGGCGTCCCCCGCGCTGCGGCACCGGATCAGCCCCGCCCCCGAGCTCGAGATCGAGGGGCATTCGAGCGACACCATTCTCAAGTCGCTGCTCGAGAAGGTGGAGGCGCCGAGAGCCTGATGCTGATTCCCTCCCGTCGCCTGCTCTGGCTCGCGGGCGCGCTCGTGCTCTTCGGAGTGGTTGCGTCGGTGTTCCCGGAGCTCGCGTACGCGTGGGTCGCGGCCGCGGTCCTCGTCGTCGCGTTCGCCGCGATCGACGCGGTCGCGGCGCTGCAGATCCGGCCGCCGGCGGCGCGGCGCGTCGTTCCCGGGTCGCTGGCGCTCGGCGTCGAGCACGAGGTGGCGCTGCGGTTCGCGAACCAGGCCGGCGCACCGCTCGCTTGCGAGGTCCACGATCACTACCCCGCGACCACCGAGGTGCGGGGAATGCCGCAGCGGGTCGCGGTGCCGGCGCGCGGCTGGGCGGAGATCCGCTACAGCGTGCGGCCGGTGATGCGGGGCGAGCTCGCGTTCGGGCTCGTCGAGGCGCGGCTCCACTCGCGCGGCGGGCTCTGGCGCGTGCGGCGCTGGCTCGGGGAGCGGAGCTCGACCCGCGTCTATCCGAACTTCGCCGCGCTGACGAAGTTCGCCCTGCTCGCCACCGACCACCGGCTGTCGCAGATCGGCGTGCTGCAGCGCCGGCGGCGCGGCGAAGGGCTCGACTTCCACCAGCTGCGCGAGTATCGCGAGGGCGACGCCCAGCGGAGCATCGACTGGAAGGCGACCTCGCGGATGCGCCGGCTCATCTCGCGCGAGTATCAGGACGAGCGGGACCAGCAGGTGGTGCTGCTGATCGACTGCGGGCGGCGGATGGGGGCGCAGGACGACGAGCTCGCGCACTTCGACTACGTCCTGAACGCCGCGCTCCTGCTCGCCTACGTGAGCCTGCGTCAGGGCGACGCGGTCGGCTTACTGGCCATGGCGGGGGAGCCGCGCTGGTTCGCGCCGCGCAAGGCCGGGGCGACCATCAACCTGATCCTCAACCGCGTCTATGACCTGCATCCCACGCTCAAGACGACCGACTACTACAGCGCGGCGCTCGAGCTGATGAAGCGGCTGCGCAAGCGCGCGCTGGTCGTGATCCTCTCCAACCTCCGGGACGAGGATGACGACACGCTCGCGCCGGCGCTGCGGCTGCTGCAATCGCGGCACCTGGTACTGTTCGCGTCGCTGCGCGAGGGCATCCTGTCGCGCGCGCTGGCGGCCCGGGTCGACAGCTTCGACCGGGCGCTCACCCACGCCGCAACCGCCGAGTACCTCCAGCGGCGCGAGCTCGCCTTCCGCCGGCTCGAGCGCGGCGGCGCGGTGTGCCTCGACGTGGAGCCCGCGGAGCTGCCGATCGCGCTCGTGAACCGCTACATCGACCTGAAGCGGAGCGGGCGGCTCTAACCGGCGCCGAGCGGCGCGTGCCGCGGGGACTAGAATCCCCCGCAGTCAGCATAGCCGGAGCCAGCCATGCCCCTCCCCTCCCGGACCGCGGTGGTTCTCGGCGGCGGCACGATGGGCGCCGACGTTGCGGCGATCTTCGTCGCGGGTGGTTGGCGCGTGTCGGTAGTCGAGCCGAAACGCCCCCGCTGGCCAGCCTTGCGCGACCGCGTGGCGGCGGCGTGCCGACAGCTCGGCGCCACGCCGGATCCCGCCCGCCTGGTCGTCCACGCGGCCCTGGTCGGGGTGCCGTGGCCGGAGCTCTCGCTCGCGATCGAGTGCGTGCCCGAGAGCCTCGCCCTCAAGCAATCGGTGTTCGCCGAGCTCGAGCGGCTCGCCCGGCCGGACACCCCCCTCGCCAGCAACTCGTCGAGCTTCCCCATCAGCGAGATCGGCCGGGGCCTCGCCACCGGGGGCCGGATGCTCGGGCTGCACTTCTTCATGCCGGCGCACCTCGTCCCGTGCGTGGAGGTCGTCCGGGGCGAGGCGACCGACCCGGCGGTCTGCGAGGCGGTTGCGGGAACGATGCGCAACCTCGGCAAGGTGCCGGTCCAGGTGCGGAAGGACATCCCGGGGTTCCTGGCGAACCGCCTGCAGCACGCCCTCATGCGCGAGGCGTTCGCGCTGATCGAGCAGGGCCTCGCCTCCCCCGAGGACATCGACAACGCGGTCCGGTTCGGCTTCGGCTTCCGCTACCTCGCGGCCGGTCCCATCCTGCAGAAGGACCTGTCGGGGCTGGACGTTCATGCCGCGGCCGCGACGACGATGTACCACACCCTGGCGAACGACAAGGCCCCGCCGGCCTGCCTCCGGGACCGCGTCGCCCAGGGCAAGCTGGGCGTAAAGACCGGCGAGGGCTTCTACAAGTGGGATGCGGAGCGCGCTGCCGGTGCTCAGGCTCAGTATGAGCGAGCGCTCACTGACGCGCTTGCGATCCTGAAGCGCGACCGCGGCTGATCCTGCGTCCTGCGCCCCTCCCAAGCCGTCGTCGATACTGCGATGCAGCATGCGCCGCCGTCTGTGCAGCCCGACACGTCAAACAATGTAACGCGCGTCCCGCAGGCCCCCAATGAGGGCCTAGAATCTGTGACATAAGGGACGGACGCCGCATCCTGTGTCGGCGCTTCGATGGCTCCTCCCGCTCATTACAACACCACGGTGGACAACATGCGCAGGCTTCTTGTCCTTGCTTTCGCCGCTATCGGCGTCGCTGCGGCCGCCTTCCCGGCCGCCGCCCAGCAGCTGAAGGTCAGCATCTCCGGCGAGCCCCGCGAGGAGATCAGCACCGCCGCCTTCATGGACCGCTACAGCACGCTCGCGACCTACGTCGGCGCCGCGACCGGTGCCCCCATCCGCCTGAGCTTCGGCCGGGACCTCACGCGGGAGCTGGCGCGCACGCGGTCCCGAGGTTACGACCTGATGATCGGCCCCGCGCATGTCATCGGCAGCGCGATCCGATACGGCTACGAGCCGGTGGCCCGGTTTCCGGGCGAGGAGCGGGCGGTGTTCATCGCGAGCGAGGCGAGCAAGGTGACCTCGTTCCAGGAGGCGCACGGCAAGCGCCTGGCGCTGCCGCCCGCCGACTCGCTGGCGACCTACCTCGCCCGCGGCGAGCTGAACGCCCGCGGCGTCCAGGCCAAGAGCTATTTCAAGGAAATCAGGGAGTTCCGGTATCACGAGGCGGCCCTGCTCGCGCTCGAGTTCGGGCAAGCGGATCTCGCGGTCGCCGACCGGCGGGTCGCGGAGGAGTGGCTTTCCCGCAACAAGGGCCGGATCCTGCTCGAGACCCGGGCCGCGCCGATGACCGGGATCGCCGTGCTGAGCACCCTGGATCGCGCGACCAAAGACCGGATCCGCTCGGCCTTCCTTACGCCGAACGCCAAGACGGTTGCCTCAGTCGATTTCGCCGGTGTTGACGTGCGGAGGATGCAGCCGATCTCCGCGAAGGAGTACGACTACGTCTCGACACTCGGCTACTTCACGCCGCGCGTCCTGGACGGGGTGAAGAAGATCGTGAGCGCCGAAGAGGTCGCGGACCTGATGAAGCAGGGCGTCCCGGTCTACGACACGCGCAGCGAGGAGGAGTACCGCGAGCGGCATATCAGGGGCGCCAGATGGCTGCCCTACGGCGAGAAGAGCGCGAAAGAGGTCGGCTTCGACGTCACCAAGGACAGCTTCGACCCGAGCCGGGCCAGTAACCGCAAGGACGCGCCGATCGTCTTCGCCTGCAACGGCGCGGAGTGCTGGAAGAGCTACAAGTCGAGCGTCGCGGCGGTCAAGGCGGGGTACACGCAGGTCTACTGGTTCCGCGGCGGGTTCCCGGAGTGGGTGGCGCGGGGCTACCCGATCGAGTCGGTGCCGTCGAACGTCGTGCTGACGCGCTAGGAAGCGTCACTCCCGCGAAGCTTGTCCCCGCGAAAGCGGGGAGCGGGAGTCCAGGGCAAACCGTACTGGATCCCCGCGTACGCGGGGAGTGAGCCGGGGTTTCGGCAGACGTGCCTGCGCACGTCTGCCGCCGGTGAACGCCAGCGCCGATGCAGCGGCGTTGGCGCCGCGGCGCGCGTCACTTCAAGATCCCGTACAGGTCGCTGTAGTCGTCGGTCCACACCCGGATCGAGCGGTCCGTCTCGAGCGGATCGGCGGCGCCCTTGAGAGGCTCCCGCGCGAAGACGTCGGGTCCATCGGCGAACAGCACCCAGGTCGTGCCGTAGGTCCCCCGGTCGGCATCGCTGTCGTCGTCCACGAGCCGCGCGGTCGTCCCGAACCGCGCCGCCGCCTCCTTCAGAACCGGCTTCAGGTCGAGGTACCGGTTCGAGATGTGCACCGCGAGGATGCCGCCCGGCTTCAGGTGCCGGAAGTACACCTCGAACGCCTCGGCGGTGAGCAGGTGCACCGGGATCGCGTCGCTCGAGAACGCGTCGACGGCAAGGACGTCGAAACCGTGCGCAGGCTCACGCTCGAGCGACAGGCGGGCATCGCCGAGCACGACCTCGATCTCGGCCTTGGAGTCCGTGAGATAAGTGAACTCCCGCAGCGCCAGCTCGATCACCTGCGGATTGATCTCGTACATCCGGACCGTGTCGCCGGCGCGGCCGTACGCGGCGAGCGTCCCGGCGCCGAGCCCGATCACCCCGATCCGCACCGGTCCGGCGGTGCGGAGCACCTCGATCGCGCGTCCCACCCCCGAGGTCGCGCCGTAGTAGGTCGTCGGCCAGTCGCGCCGCGTCGGGTCGCGGAACTGCTTGCCGTGCGTGATCGTGCCGTGGGTGAGGAGCCGCGCCTCCTCGAGGCCGGTGCCGGAGTCGGACACGCGCAGCGCGGCGTAGAAGTTGCGCGCAAGGACGCGCGTTCCGGAGGCGAGGTCGGCATAGATCCACACCAGCGCCGCGGCGAGCCCGCCGGCGAAAAGCGCGATCCCCCCGAGCGCGGCGCGGCGTGCGCCCCAGGACCGGAACCCCGCGCGATCGCCGGCGATCACCAGCGCGACGAGGATCGCGGTGATGACCATGCCGACCGGCAGCTCGTAGAGGTCCGCGAAGACCCGCGGCGCGACGAGGCCGACGAGCGCGCCGCCGAGCGCCCCGCCGGCCGCGATCGCGACGTAGAACGCAGTGAGATGGCGCGGATGCGGCTTCAGGCGCGCGAGCTCGCCGTGGCAGACCATGCACGCGACGAACAGCGTCGCGCAGTAGAGGGGGATCATCAGCCACAGCTGCGGGTGGTGGTAGTCGCGGTGGAGCGTCACGCACACGCCGACGAACCCCGCCGCGGCGAGCGGCAGGTAGTGCCGGCGCTGGTACCAGCCCCGGCCCTCGAAGCACAGGATAAACGACAGCAGGTAGAGCGCGAGCGGCAGCACCCACAGGAACGGGATCGGCGCGACGTTCTGCGACAGGTGGCTCGTGACGGCGAGCAGCAGGACCGACGCGCCGGCCGCGAGGCCGGCCCACAGGGCGTAGCTCGCGAGCCGCGGAGGCGCGGCGGGCGCGTCGTCGACGCCTGAGCGCACCGCGGCCGGCAGCGCCCGTGCCTGCCATGCGAGCGCCCCGCACACCGCAGCGAACGCGACGAACGCGGCCGACCAGCCGAGCGCCTGCCAGCGCGTCGGCAGCCACGGCTCGACGACGAACGGGTAGCTGACGAGCGCGAGCATCGAGCCGAGATTCGAGAGCGCATAGAGGCGATACGGCATCGCGCCGGCCCGCGCCCGCGCGTACCACGCCTGCGCGAGCGGGCTCGTCGTCGCGAGCAGGAAGTACGGCAGACCGACGCTCGCGGCGAGCAGCCCGAGGATGCGGAAGCTCGGGTCCGCCTCGCCGACCGGTTTCCAGGTCGCGTCCGGCAGGATCGGCAGCGCCGCGACTGCGGCCGCGAGCATGGCGATGTGCACGACGCTCTGCGCCCGCGCGCTCAAGCTCCGGATCAGCCAGTGCGCGTAGAGATAGCCGCCAACGAGCAGGAGCTGGAAGAACAGCACGCACATCGTCCAGACCGCGGCCGAGCCGCCGAACCACGGCAGGATCATCTTGGCGATGATCGGCTGGACCTGGAACAGCAGGAACGCCGAGAGCAGGATCGTAGGGACGTAGAGCATCAACGGGACGGGCCGGACGACGCGTGGCGCTCGCCACCATCATAGCCGCCCGCCCCGGCTGCGGACGGGGCGCATCCCCGAGCCGCCTCCGGCATTTACACGCGCCGCGGTTTTCGCCCATCATCGCCGTCATCCGCTGCGCGGCCCTTCCCGGGGTCGCGGCGCAGCGCAACCCGTCGGGCCAGGAGGAGCCGAATGAGAGTCGCAGTCCTCGGCGGTGGCAACGGCGCCTATGCCTGCGCGGCCGACCTCTCGGCGCAGGGCCACGAGGTGCGCTTCTGGCGCCGCGACTCGACGGCGCTCGCGGCGGTTCGCACGGCGGGCGCGATCACGCTGAAGGACGCCGACGGCGAGCGCGCGGTGCCGATCGCGCTCGTCACGCCGGACCTCGGCGAGGCGGTGCGCGGCGCGGCGCTGCTGGTGATGCCCGATCCCGCGTTCACCCAGCCGGAGAACGCGCAGCGGCTCGCGCCGCACCTCGCCGATGGGCAGGTGGTGTTTCTCGCTCCCGGGACTTTCGGCTCGTACCTGATGGCGCGGACGATCCGCGATGCCGGCAGCCGCGCGGAGTTCGCGTTTGCCGAGACGGGCACGCTCCCGTGGCTCACCCGCAAGCACGGGCCCGCGACCGCTGCCATCACCGCGCGCGCGACGCGGCTGCCCACCGGCGTGTTCCCCGCGCGATTGCACGCCACCGCCTTCGGCGCGGTGCAGCGCGCGTTCCCGGCGGTCGAGCCGGTCGAGGACGCGCTCTCCGCGGCGCTCATGAACGCCGGACCGGTCATTCATCCGCCGCTGATCCTCATGAACGCGGGGCCGCTCGAGCACTTCGAGCGCTGGGACATCCACAACGAGGGCACGCAGCCGGCGATCCGCCGCGTCACCGACGCGCTCGACGGCGAGCGTATCGCGGTGCGTGCGGCGCTCGGCTACCGCGCGCCGCACTTTCCGCTCGCGGACCACTACCGGACCGACGGCGAGGAGTGGATGTACGGACGGCGCATCCACCAGCAGCTCACCGACTCGAAGGACTGGCGCGAGCGCATCGTGCTCACCGAGCACCGCTACATGCGGGAGGACATCGCCCAGGGCCTCGCGTTCCTGGTTTCGGTCGGCGATTGGGCCGGCGTGGCCTGCCCGGTGGCGCGCGGCCTGCTCGCCATCGCTTCCGCGGTGGTCGGAGCCGACCTCCGCGCGAGCGGCCGCACGCTCGAGAACCTCGGCCTCGCCGGGTTGACGCGTGCGGCCATGGATGAACTGCTCCGGGCGGGGGTCTAAGCGATGCGCATCGTCGCGCTCGGCGCCGGACGCATGGGCCGCGGGATCGGTCAGGTGTTCGCGTACGCCGGATACCGGGTGGACATCGTCGACTTCAAGCCGCGCGCTCCCGCGGACATCGCCCGGCTGGGCGAGGCAACCGTCGGCGAGGTCGCTGCGAATCTCGCCCTGTTGCGCGACCTCGGCGTGCTCGACGAGGCGCAGCGCGAGCGCGTGCTCGGGCGCGTGCGCTTCGTGCCCTTCGGCGAGGCGCCGGCAGCGCTCGCGGCGGCCGATGTCGTCTTCGAGGGCGTGACCGAGACTCCGGAGGCGAAGCGCGACGCGTTCGCCCGCGCCTGCGCCCACGCGCGGCCCGACGCGATCATCGCCTCGACGACCTCGTCCATGCTCGCCGATACGCTGGCCGGCTTCGTCACCCACCCCGAGCGCTTCATCAACGCGCACTTCCTCAATCCCGCCTACCTCATCCCGCTCGTCGAGGTGAGCCCGGCGAAGACCACCGCCGAACGGACCTTCGAGACCCTGAGGGCGCTGCTGGAGTCGGCCGGAAAGGTGGTCGTCCGCTGCGCCCCGTCGCCCGGCTACATCGTGCCGCGGCTCCAGGTGGCGGCGATGAACGAGGCGGCGCGGCTGGTCGAGGAAGGCGTCGCGACGCCCGCGGACATCGACAAGGCCGTTCGCGCCGGCTTCGGTCCGCGCTACGCGACGATGGGCCTGTGCGAGTTCATCGATTATGGCGGCGTGGACATCCTGTACTACGCGTCGAGCTCGCTCGCCCGCACGCTCGACGCGCGGCACCAGGCGCCCGGCATCGTGAAGCGGCTGATGGACGCGGGCAAGCGCGGCGCGCGCGAAGGCGAAGGTCTGTACGACTGGCGCGGCCGCGATCTCGCCGCGTACCAGCGCGAGCTCGTCGGCCGCTTCGTCGCGCTGTTTCGCCATCTGGAGCTCCTCCCGCCGCCGGGCGACGAGCGGCGCTGACCCGTCAACCATCGCGCGCCGCGCGGGAACAGCTTGCCCCGGTCGGGGGCAATCGCTAGACTCGGCCGGCACGATCTTTGGAGGAGGAGGCCCGTGAGAAATCCCTTGCGTTTCACGCTTTGCGCCGCGGCGCTCGCCGCCGCGGCGATCGCGCCGGCCGCCGGCGCCGCGGAGGTCAGCCTGAAGGCCGCCGCGTTCCTGCCGGTAAAATCGGTGTACGTGGTGCAGTTCATGCGGTGGGTGGGCGAAGTCAACAAGCAGTGCGCCGGCAAGGTCAACATCAGCGTCGTCGGACCGGAGGCGATCAAGTCGCTCGAGCAGTGGAACGCGCTCAAGAGCGGGGTCGTGGACATGCACTACGGCCCGCCGAACTACTACGTCGGCGCGGTGCCCGAGGGCGACGTCATCAGCGTGGCGCGCAACGAGTCCGCGGACCAGCGCAAGAACGGGGCGTGGGCGCTGATCAACGAGGTCCACAACCAGAAGCTGAACGCCTGGTACCTGACCCATCTGATGAACGGCGTGCGGTTCCACATCTACACCCTCAAGCCCGGGAAGGACGGCAAGTTCGAAGGCTTCCGCCTGCGGTCGACGCCGATCTACGACGCGTTCTTCAAGTCGCTCGGCGGGCTCCCCGTGCGGATGGCGCCCCCCGAGGTGCACACCGCGCTCGAGCGCGGGACGGTGGACGGCTACGGCTGGCCGCTCTGGGGCATCGCCGACTTCGGCTGGCACAAGTACACGAAGTACCGCTACGGGCCGGGGTTCATCAGCGCCGCGGTCGCGATTCTGGTCAACCTCGACAAATGGAAGTCGCTCGACAACGACCAGCGCCAGTGCCTGACCCGGACGGCGGAGTGGGTCGAGGGCGAGTGGCCGAAGTGGCGCGTCGCCGAAAGCGGCAAGCAGCAGGCCGTCCAGGACCAGGCGGGCATCAAGTACGTCGACCTCGGCCCGGCGTTCGCGAGCCAGGCCGAAGAGCTGTACTGGGAACTCCTTGGCAAGGGCAATCCCGAGTTCGTCAACAAGGTCCGGCCGCTGCTGAGCGGCAAGTAGGCCGGCGCATCGAATAGCGCGGCGGGCGCGAGGGACGCGCGCCCGCCGCCGCTCCGCCATGGCCGCATCCCCAACGCCGGCCTCGCCGCGGTCCTGGCTCGATCTTCTGATCGACGCCTTGGCGCTCGCGGCAGCGGCGCTGCTGGTGCTGCTCACGGCGCTGATCCTGGTCGACGTCGGGACGCGCTACCTCCGCATCTTCACCCTCCCGTGGTCGCTCGAGGCGTCCGAGTACATGCTCTATGCGATCACCTTCCTCGGCGCGCCGTGGGTGCTGAGAGAGGAAGCCCACATCGCGATCGAGCTCGTGGTCGAGCGTCTGGCGCCGCGCCGGCGGCAGCTGGTCGGACGCCTGACCGATGCGCTTGGTGCGGTGGTTTGCGCCCTGCTCTTCTACTACGCCTGCAAGGTCCTTTGGCGCTCGTACGAAGCGCAGACGATGGTGCACAAGAGCTTCGTCTTCCCCGAGTGGTACGTGTTCGTCATCGTGCCGCCCGTGATGCTGCTGCTCTGCGCGATCTACCTGCGCCGGATCGCCCGCCCCGCCGGCGCGCGTGCCACCGCCGCCGCGGGCGACGGGGCCTGAGCGCATGGCCTGGTACGAGGTCCTCGCGCTGCTGCTCGGCATGCTGCTCGTCTTCATGGCGCTCGGCATGCCGGTGGTGTTCGCCTTCTTCGCCGCCAATCTCGTCGGCGCGTTCGTCTTCATGGGCGGCGACAAGGGCGTGGTGCAGCTCGTGCGCAACGCCGTCGATTCGGTGCAGAGCTTCGCGCTGCTGCCGATCCCGCTGTTCATCTTCATGGGCGAGGTGATGTTCTACACCGGCGTCGCGTCGCGCGCGATCGACGCGGTCGACAAGCTGATCGCGCGGCTGCCCGGGCGGCTGTCGCTGGTGGCGATCACCGGGGGCACGATCTTCTCCTCGCTCTCGGGATCGACGATCGCCAACACCGCGATGCTCGGCTCGACGCTGCTGCCGGAGATGTACCGGCGCGGCTACCATTCCTCGGTCTCGGTGGGGCCGATCGTCGCGGTCGGGGGGCTCGCGATGCTGATCCCGCCATCGGCGCTCGCGGTGCTGCTCGGCTCGGTCGCGCGCATCCCGATCAGCGAGCTGCTCGTGGCGTCGATCATCCCGGCACTGATCATGGCGACGCTGTTCTTCGGGTACGTCATCCTGCGCTGCTGGCGCCACCCGGAGCTCGCGCCGCCGTACGACGTGGCGTCGCTGTCGTGGCGCGAGCGGCTGATGCCCTTCGTCAAGTACGTGCTCCCGCTGATGAGCATCTTCGTCGTCGTCGTCGGCAGCATCATCGGCGGCGTCGCGACGCCGACCGAGTCGGCGGCCCTCGGCGCGGCGGCGGCGCTCGGCGCGGCGGCGGCCTACCGGCGGCTCACCTGGGCGAGCTTCGTGATCTCCGTCAACCAGACGCTCCGCTTCACCGTGATGACGCTGTTCATCATCTGCGGCTCGGTCACCTTCTCGCAGAT
The DNA here is from genome assembly GCA_035286595.1 of Burkholderiales bacterium. GTDB lineage: Bacteria > Pseudomonadota > Gammaproteobacteria > Burkholderiales > SG8-39 > DATEDA01. The sequence continues at coordinate 21,760 of DATEDA010000122.1, forward strand.
CCTCGCCTTCACGCAGGCGTCCAACGGTCTCTCGGAGCTCGTCACCGGCGCGGGGCTGTCGCCGCTCATGGTGCTGATCGGGATGCTCGGGATCCTGCTGTTTCTCGGCTGCTTCATGGATCAGGTCAGCATGATGATGATCACCGCGCCGCTGTTCATGCCGGTGGCCGAGCAGTTCGGGCTGGACATCGTGTGGTTCGGGGTGCTCATGCTGATGTGCCTCGAGATCAGCCTGGCGACCCCGCCCTTCGGGCTGCTGCTCTTCGTCGCCAAGGGGGCTTCGCCGGAGACGTCGATGCGTCAGATCATCGAGTCGGTCACGCCGTTCATCGCGATCGCGCTCGGGGTGGTCGCACTGCTGATCGCGGTCCCGGATCTCACGCTCATCCTGCCGCGGATGATCGCGCCCTAGAGGCGCGCCCGGCCGCGCACCGCGCGGGCGTCAGCCCTTCAGACCCGGCATGTCGAAGCCGGCGGCGACGAGCTCGCTTACGAGCATCGCGCGCTGCTCGAGGGTGAGCTCGACGAGCGGGGGCCGCACGGTCTGCCAGTCGGCATCGTCGGCGTAGTGCGCGATCGTCGCCTTCAGCGCCGGGATCATCGAGACCTGCGACTGCAGGATCGCGCGGATCCGGTCGCTGGCCGCCTGGAGCGCTTCCGCCTGCGGCGTCTGCCAGCTGCGGTAGACCTTGTCGATCCCGTGCGGGTTGACGTTGGCGCCGGCGGTGATGCAGCCGGCCCCGCCCGCCCGCAGCGTGCGCAGCAGGAACACCTCGCTGCCGGCGAAGACGTCGAAGCCCTGCTTTCCGAACGCGTCGATCATGGCCTGCGTGTTCGACCAGTCGCCCGAGCTGTCCTTCACGCCGGCGACCGTTCCGGGATAGCCCGCGAGGAGCCGCTCGATGAGCGCGAGGGTGATCGGCACCTGCGCGACCGGCGGGATGTGATACAGGTAGAGCTGCAGACGATCGTCCGCGACCCGCTGGATCACCTCGCTGAAGTTGCGGAACAGGCCCGCGTCCGGCACGCCCTTGTAGTAGAACGGCGGCAGCATCAGCACGCCGGCGCAGCCGAGCTTTACCGCGTGCGCGGTGAGGCGCACCGAGTCGGTGAGCGCCGAGCAGCCGGTGCCGGGCATGAGCTGCGAGGCGGGCACGCCGTACTCGACCAGCTGCTCCAGGAGCATCATCCGCTCGTCGGCGGAGAGCGAGTTCGCCTCGCTGTTGGTGCCGAACACCGCGAGTCCCGAGCAGCCGTGCGCGAGCAGCCACTTGCAGTGGCGAACGAAGCGCTGCGGGTCGGGCGAGTAATCCTGCTTGAACGGCGTGACGACCGGCGAGAGCACGCCGCGGAGTCGCTGAGCCATGGGACCTCGAGGATGCGGTTGCGAGGCCGCGATTCTAGCCGATGGGCTCCTCACTCCGCGTACAGCTCGAGCAGCACCTCGCGCAACCAGCGGTTACCGGGATCCTGGTCGTAGCGCTCGTGCCAGTGCACGCGTACGTCCGCCGGCGGGATGGCGACCGGCGGCTTCAGCGTCTTGAACCGGCCCATCCGCCCGAACACGCGCGCCACGCGCGACGGGACCGTGACGACGAGGTCGGTGCGCTCGAGAATCATCGGCACGACCATGAAGTGCGGGACCCGCAGCGCGATCCGCCGGTTGAGGCCGTGCGCGAGCAGCGTCTCCTCGACCACGCGGTGGCCGGCGCCGATCGACGAGACGAGCGCGTGCGACGCCTCGCGGAAGCGCCGGCGGGGGAACGTCGCGCCGATCCGCGGATGGTCGGCGCGCATCATGCAGACATAGGGGTCGCGGAAGAGCGGAATGTTCTTCACCGGCGGCTGCAGGCCGGGCAGGAAGCCGACCGCAAAGTCGAGCTCGCCGAGCGCGAGCGCACCCGCGATCTCTTCCTGCGTGGTGGCGCGCGTCTCGACCCGCACCCCGGGCGCGGCGCGGTGGATGCGCTCGAGGAGCGGCGGCAGAAAGACCATCTCGCCGATGTCCGACATGTGGAAGCGGAACGTGCGCTCGGTGCTCGCGGGGTCGAACGCGGCGTGGCCGGTGAGCGTCGCCTCGATGAGGTCGAGCGCCTGGCGCACCGGCTCGGCGATCGACTTCGCGTACGGCGTCGGATCCATCCCGCGCGGCGTGCGCAGAAACAGGGGGTCGCCGAGGAGCTTCCGCAACCGCGCCAGCGCGTTCGAGAGGCCGGCCTGGGTGAGCCCGAGCTCCTCCCCGGCGACCGTGACGCTGCGGCGCCGCAGGACCGCGTCGAACACGCGCAGCAGGTTCAGGTCGAGGTCGTCCAGATTCACCATGGCAATCCTGGCAATCCGCCCCATCAATTTGACAAATGAAGTATGCGCTCCTAGGCTGGCCCGTTCAAACCGGGCTGCCGAAGGCGCCGGCCGCAAGCTGGGGGCGTAGCGATGGAACGTTCGTTCAAGGAGGAAGTGGAGCTCCTCAAGCTCGGCGAGGGGCAGACCTTCCACGGTGAGGGCATCCTCGCAGTGACCAAGGCGCTGTTGCAGTCCGGCGTGTCGTACGTCGGCGGCTACCAGGGCGCGCCGGTCTCGCACATGATGGACGTGCTGAACGACGCCCGCGACATCCTCGAAGAGCTCGGCATCCACGTCGAGACCAACGCCTCCGAGGCCGGCGCCGCGGCGATGCTCGGCGCCTCGATCAACTACCCCCTGCGCGGCGCAGTCACGTGGAAGTCGACGGTCGGCACCAACGTGGCCTCGGACGCGCTCTCCAACCTCGCCTCGGCGGGCGTGCGCGGCGGGGCGCTGATCGTGATCGGCGAGGACTATGGCGAGGGCGCCTCGATCATCCAGGAGCGCACCCACGCGTTCGCGATGAAGTCGCAGGTCTGGCTGCTCGACCCACGTCCGGATCTGCCGACCATCGTAAAGATGGTGGAGAAAGGCTTCGAGCTCTCCGAGGCGTCGAGCACCCCCGTGTTCCTCGAGCTCCGCATCCGCGCCTGCCACGTCCACGGCGCGTTCGAGGCGAAGGCCAACCGCCGGCCGCTCGTCTCGAAGCGGGATCTGCTCGAGCGCCCGGACTTCGACTTCAGCCGCATCTGCCTGCCGCCGGCCACTTACGCCCAGGAGAAGCAGAAGGTCGAGGTCCGCTGGCCGGCGGCGGTCGAGTACATCCGCCGCCAGCGGCTCAACGAGCGCTTCCCGGGCCGGCGCAGCGACGTCGGCATCGTCTGCCAGGGCGGGATGCACAACGCGGTGGTGCGCGCGCTGCAGCAGCTCGGGCTCGCGAACGCGTTCGGCGAGGGCGAGCTCCCGATCTACTGCCTGAACGTCACCTATCCGCTGGTGCCGGAAGAGATCGTCGAGTTCTGCACCGGCAAGGACGCGGTGCTCGTCGTCGAAGAGGGCCAGCCCGCGTACATCGAGGAGGCGATCCTCGCGACGCTGCGGCGGCACGACGTGAACGCCACGCGCATCCACGGCAAGGACTGCCTGCCGATGGCCGGCGAGTACACCGGCGAGGTCGTGCTCGCCGGCATGGCGAAGTTCATCGAGACGGTCGCGCCGCGCGGCATCGATACCGCCCGCATCCGCCGGATCCACGCCGGCCTGGTGGCGCCGAAGCAGCAGGCGGCCGAACTTCTCGGCGCGCCGGTGCCGGTGCGCCCGCCGGGATTCTGTATCGGTTGTCCCGAGCGGCCCGTGTTCTCGGCCATGAAGCTGCTCGAGCGCGAGTCGGGCGCGTTCCACATCTCGGCCGACATCGGCTGCCACACGTTCTCGACGCTGCCGCCGTTCAGCATCGGCAACACCGTGCTCGGGTACGGCCTCGGTCTCGCGTCGAACTCCGGCATCAACCCGATGTTCGCCAACCGCACCGTCACGATCATGGGCGACGGCGGGTTCTGGCACAACGGCCTCACCTCGGGCATCGCCAACGCCGTGTTCAACCGCGACGACGGGATTCTCGTCATCATGGAGAACGGCTACACGTCCGCCACCGGCACCCAGAACATCCCGTCGTCGCCGCATCAGGCCGCGGAAAAGATGACCGGGATGTCGATCGAGCGGGCGTTGAAGGGCGTCGGTGTGCAGTGGGTGAGACGCGTCACGACCTACAAGGTCGCCCGGGTCGCGAAAACGCTCAAAGAGGCCATGACCACGCCCTTCAAGGGGCTGAAGGTGATCATCGCCGACAGCGAATGCCAGCTCGAGCGCCAGCGGCGCATCCGGCCGCTGGTCGCCGCCGCCCTCAAGGGTGGCGAGCGGGTGGTGCGCACCCGCTTCGGCGTCGACGAGGACGTGTGCTCGGGCGATCACTCCTGCATCCGGCTCTCGGGCTGTCCCTCGCTCACCATCAAGGACTCCACCGACCCGCTGAAGGTGGACCCGGTGGCGCACGTGAACAACGGCTGCGTGGGCTGCGGGCTGTGCGGAGAGGTCGCGCACGCGGCGATCCTGTGCCCATCGTTCTTCCGCGCCGAGATCGTGCAGAACCCGGGGTTGTGGGACCGGGCGGTGCAGCGCGTGCGGTCGACGGTGATCGGGTGGCTGCAGCCGGCGTGACGAAGGTTTTCACGATCGAGCGGAAGATCCGCTTCTCGCACTGCGACCCGGCGGGGATCGTCTACTTCGTCAACTTCTTCGACATGATCAACGCCGTCGTCGAGGACTGGTTCGGCGACGCGATCGGGCTGCCGTTCCAGGAGATGCACCGCGGGCGCCGCATCGGGTTTCCGATCGTCGACACGGGGTGCCAGTTCTTCCGTCCCTGCCACCTCGGCGACCTCCTGGTCCTCGAGCTGTCGGTCGCGCGCCTCGGCCGCAGCTCGATCGAGTTCGCGATCCGCGGGCGGGTCGGCGACGAGGAGAAATTCCGGGCGCGGCACAAGGTGGCGATGGTGTCGCTGGAGACCTTCAAGGCGACCGCGATCCCGGACGACCTGCGGGCGAAGATGGAACCGTACGTCCAGTCCGGCGCCTTGCAGGGCGGCGTGTCTCCTGGCGGCACTGCTCGCAAGCGGTCGCCTTGACGGTAGCGCTGGTGGTCCGCTCGCTGTTTCGACAGTAGGCGGGGCGCTTGGTCCGGCTCCTCGCTCGGCGCAGCCAGCGCGGCGCCGGCGTGCGGCGGTGCTTTCTTTGCCCGCTCGCCGCGTGCTCGGTTCGAGTACCAGCCGACGTAGCGCGCCAGCCTTGCGGCCGCAGGGTGGAGCCCAGGAACGGGGCGACAGGTGTCGCCCGCCGGCGCGGGCTCGGTCGGGGTTAACGATTGCCGCCCGGCGTTGCGCCTCCGCCGCAACGCCGGGCGCCGTTCTTGTTCGTCCTCGCTCGCGGGCCTCTCTAGTCCTTCGCGCCGGGGTCTGGTCGCGCGGCGACCGCAAGCGGGCCCGCGTCAGTGCTCAACCCCGGACCGGGGCAATACGTTACTTCGACCGTGCCGAAGCCTTCGATGACGAAGATACGCGCGCTGTGCTCTTCCATGGCGTCGGGCACTTGCAAGCTCCGGAAGAACGGGGAGATGGCCTCGTCCACGAGTCTGTTGACGATGGTCTGCATCTCCTTCCTCGCGCTGTCGCGCGCCATGTCCAGCGCGATGGCGAGGCCGATTGGAGCCCCCGGAATGAGCCACGCCCACCACGGCACGCTCACGTCCACGCTGATGTTCACTGCGACCGGAACCAGTTTCCTTCTGAAAGCGACGAGGTCGTCGGCGGCCACGCCCAGACCGAAACTCACGTCAATGTCGACGCTCGGGTCGGGGAAGTTGTTCAGGACGCTGGCTAGTCTCAGAATGAACCTGATGCGGTCGGGCGTGATGGTGACCTGTGGCTTGGACCCGTTGCGGAAGTAGATGTCGTCGCGCTTGTCGATTTCCTGCTTCAGCACCCCCGCCACCAGTTCGTCTATCAGGCTGCTCTCGCGGTTGATGCACTGCGCGAGGTTAACGTTGACGGTCGCCGACCCGAGGAATTTGGAGGCCCGTCCGGCGAAAGCGTAGAGGCGGAAGGTGTGCGTTTCTCGCGGTTGGACACTTCTCGTGCCGGACTTCGACACCGGCAGGCCGTCAATCCTCACACGAAAACCGGGGGGGCCGTCCACCTGCCACCTGAGCGTCGAGACGCCGAAAGGGTCGATGTTGGGCGGGTTGGCCGTGAAGTGTTTCAGAGTAACCTGGTCGAGAATCTCCAACGACGGGTCTTCCAAGTCTCCGTTCTGATCTTGAAGCGGGAGCCCGATCAATGCCGAAAATTCATCGTTGGTTTGCGCTGCTGCGGTTGCCATAGGTCCTCTCCCTGAAGTTAGAAGTCACGAGCTCAGCCGATGAGTGGCGCGATCGACGCCGCTACGCCGGTGATCGTGCGTACGCCGCTCGGCTCCTCTTCGATGTACGCGCCCGGGTCCGTGAGGACCACGTCTCCCTTTCGTTGCTCGGCTTTCTTGCGATCAGTCGTCACGGGTCTTCCTTGAAGGAGCTCCCACCTTAGGCGCGGCCTGCTTGCTTTGCTATCGGCCATTCGCCGTACCTCGCGCCTAGTACGAACGGGTAATACGACAGCGCCGTCCGCGAGTGGACGCGGCGTCTGTACCGGGACGCCGCGCCGTTCAGCACCGGCGGCGGGTACGTGAACTTCTTCACCGAGGACGAGGGTGAGCGGGTGGTTCAGGCGTACGGTGCCAACTACGAGCGGCTGCAAAGGATCAAGCAGAGGTACGACCCCGACAACGTGTTCCGGATGAACATGAACGTCTCGCCCGCGGCCGCGAAGCTTGCGGCCTAGGGGATCACCTCCAGGGCTGATCAGCGCGGCTGAACGCGTCACCCCGACGCCGCGAGGCGGCCGACAGCCGCCTCGCGGTCGGGTAATCTACGCGTCCATGTCCAAGGTCTTCAGCGTCGAGTATCCGATCCTCTTCTCGCACTGCGACCCGGCGGGGATCGTGTACTTCCCACGGTTGTTCGACCTCCTGCACCGCGCGATGGAAGACTGGTTCACGTACGGGTTGGAGGAGCGCTTCGCCGACTTCATCGTGAAGAAGCGGCTCGGAATCCCGACCGTCGCGACCCGGGTCGACTTCGTTGGCCCGGCGCGGATCGGGGACCTGTTGCGGATCGAGTTGCGGGTGCTGAAGCTCGGGCGGACCTCCATCGAGCTCGGCATCGACGCCTTCGTGGGTGAGCAGCCGTGCTTCAAGGCCCGGCACACCGTCTGCTGCTTCTCGCAGCAGGGCTTGAAGGCGGTGCCGATCCCGGACGACCTGCGCGGTCGGATGGAGGCTTACGTCGTCGTGTCGTCGTAACACGACAACACCATAGGGGTACGTGAGCGCCGCACCCGATCGACATAGGTCGCCTCGGTCCGTATGCTTAGTGGCGCAGGCAAGTCGTGTCACACGGCGAATCGAGGAGGCGCGGAGCGGCAGCGGCCATGCTGCCTGCCCCCACTGAGGCATCGCAATGATCGCGGTGGAACTCGAGATCGTGCTGCATCGAATGTTCGTTGCCGCACGCAAAGCTCGTCACCGATTCGTGACCCCGGAGCATCTGCTTTTTCAACTACTGGATCGCAAAGCCGTAGTCGAGCACCTGGAGGCGAATGCGGTGCGTGTTGCCAGCTTGAAGGTCAAGCTCCGCGACCACCTCGCAAAAGCGCCAACCTTCCCGCCTTCCGTCACCGAGCCGGACGCCGAACCAACTCTAGAGTTCCAGAAGACGATGCAACGGGCGATTCTGGGGGCGCAAGCGGAGGGTCGAAGGGAAGTGACTGTTCTTGATGTCCTGCCCGCCCTGCTCGACTCGAGCTTGGGCCTCACGGTCACGAAATTCCTCCGTGGGTCGGCGGCACCCGCGTCCTTCGCCGGCTTCGGCACGACTCAAGAACCCGTCTGTGCGCTTTGCGGCGTGGTGACGACCCCGGGCTCTTGGACGCCGGTGGAAGGTCGGGGCGTGCTGTGCTCCGCGTGCGTCGAGGCGGTGCTGGCGGCCCGGCGCGTGCACTGAGCTGGCTCTATCGCGTCGCCTCCGCCGGCGGCACGTCGCGTGCGAACCCGCCGAACAGGTCCAACATCCCTTCGCGCCAAGCGTTCAGGGGATCCTCCGGCCCCAGCACTGCCTGCGGGCTCATCACCCGCGCCCACTGGAACACCGAGAACAGGATGTAGTCGGCGTACGCCGGCCGCCCACCCGACACGTACGGCTGGCGCTTGATCGCCGATTGCATCGGCTCGAGCGTGCGGCCGAGCGCTCGGAGCGCCTGATCGCGCGCGGCGCGCGTCTCCTCGAGGGTGGTCCCGAGGGCCTTCTCGATCGAGGCGCGGAAGTAGTCCGCGTCCGCAGGATCGACGCGCTCGTGGATGTCGGCGGCGATCAACCGGAACATCGCCGGCACCACCGCGCGATCGACCCAGGCGTTGAAGGCGAGCGACACGCCCTGCCCGATCTCGCCGCCGAAGAGCGGCGGTGCCTCCGGGTAGCGGTTCTCGAGGTGCTCGGCGATCTTCCACGAGTCCCGCACCACGGCGTCGCCGTCGCGGATCACCGGCACCGTCTTGCCGCCGGAGAAGGCGATCGCCGCCTTGTCGGTCAGGAACACCGGCTCGGTCTCGAATTCGAGCCCCTTGTGCCTGAGCGCCATGCGCGCGCGCCAAGAGAACAGGCTATACCGCCTGCCGCCTTTGCCCTTCAGCTCCCACAGCGTGATCATTCGGTCGGAACGCCCCCGTGCCTTGACGCTCGGTTCGGGCGCGAATTACATTAGGTACGAGGCATTTGATCCGATCGCGTCCGGGCGTGCAAGCGCCGGAAGGAGTACGCGGATGTTCCTGCGGAACGCCTGGTACGTCGCGGCCTGGGACCACGAGGTGACGGCGGAGCGGCCGTTCGGCCGGTGCCTCCTGAACGAGCCGGTCGTGCTGTATCGCACCCGTTCCGGAGCGGTGGCCGCGCTCGAGGACCGGTGCTGTCACCGCCACTTCCCGCTGCATCGGGGCGCGGTCGCGGGCGACTTCCTCGAGTGCGGCTATCACGGCTTCACCTACGACGCGAGCGGCAAATGCGTGCGCGTCCCGGGGCAGGACGTCGTTCCTGCGGCGGCGCCTACTCCGCCGCCGGATCGCCGAGGAGCGCGACGCGGCCAGCCGCCGCGTCGCCTGAGATGACGCGGGCCGACGGCGCCCTGCCGTCCTGGACGCTCGGGCTGCCGCGCGACCAGTCCGAGATCGACGCGATCCACCGCACGCGGAAGCGCATCGCCGTCGAGCGGGCGCGCGCTTCGAAGCTGCTCGCGCCGCGCGTCGCGGGCATCCGGCTCGACCGGCTCGACGATCCCGAGGAGTGGGCGAAGATCCCCGTCCTCACCAAGGACGAGCTGCGCAAGCTCTCGACCGCCGAGTTCTACGCCGACTTCTGCATCGCGCCGATCAGCGCGTCGCGCGAGCTGTGGCGCTCGGGCGGCGCGACCGGAAAGCCGCTCTTCTATCCGCGCTCGGCGGAGGACCTCGACTACAACCTCGGCGTCGGGTTCCGCCGCATCTGGCCGTGCATCGGCGCGCGTCCCGGCGACGTCGTGCACGTGTCGTTCCCGCTCGGCATCCATCCGGTCGGGCAGCTCACGCCGCGCTCGGCGCAGATGGAGGGGCTCGCGACGACCTGGGCCGGCGCGGGGACAACCACGCCGACGCCGGTCCAGCTCGAGCTGATCCGCGAGCTGAAGCCGACGATCCTCGCGGCGATGCCGAGCTACGCGCTGCACCTCGCCAACGTCGCCGAGGCGCAAGGGCTGGACCTCGCCGCGGGCTCGGTCAGAAAGCTGCTGGTGAGCGCCGAGCCGCTGACGGCGGCCAAGCGCGCGAAGCTCGAGCGCGCGTGGGGCGCGAAGGTGTACAACAGCTTCGGGATGACCGAAGCCTCGATGACGACGGTGGAGCGCGACGGCGTCGACGGCATGGTGGCGTGGACCGATCTCTTCTATCTGGAGGTCGTCGACTCGTCGAGCGGCGGGCCGGTCGCGCCGGGCGAGCAGGGGGTGCTCGTGATGACGCCGCTCTGGTCGAACACGATCACGCCGTTCCTCCGCTGGCTGACCGGCGACGTCGTGCGGCTCGGGCCACAGCGGCGGACCGACGACCCGTTCTCGGTGTTCCCGGTGCTGCACCATCAGCTCCGCACCGAGGGCTTCTTCAAGATTCGCGGCGTAAACATCAACCACGGCGACCTCGAGGACTTCATGTTTGCCGAGGCCGCGGTGACCGACTTCCGCGCCGAGGCGCTGAACGACGGCGGGCTCGACGCGCTGCGCCTCCAGATCGAGATGCGCCGCGGCGCCGACCCGGGGGCGGTGCGGCATGGGCTCGGCGAGCGGATCAAAGCGACCTTCGGGCTCACTCCGGAGGTCGAAATCCTGGAGATGGGCACGCTCGCGCGCGACTTCGAGAAGGCGGTGAAGGTGCCGCGCTTCGTCGACCGGCGGGGCTAGCGCGCCGATGTGGGCCGGCCCGCCCTGTCGCGCCGATCACATCGGCAGCCTGCTGCGGCCGAAAGCGTTGCGCGACGCGTACAAGGCGGCGGCCGCGGGCCGCATCGCCGCGGCCGAATTCGACGCGGTGCTCGACGACTCGATCCGCGCCGCGATCCGGATGCAGGAGGACGCGGGGCTCGGCGTCGTCACCGACGGCGAGTTCCGGCGCCGGTCGTGGTTCGCCGGCTTCGTCGACGCGGTCGACGGGCTCGAGCACCGCGACACCGCGTTCCAGTTCGTGGCGAACGGCGCGGCGCAGCTCTCGGTGCCGGTGCCGCACACCGCCGGGCCGATCCGCCGCACGCGGGGGATCGCCACGCACGAGCTCGCGTTCGCTCAAGGCGTCGCGCGGCGGCCGGTGAAGATCACGCTGCCCGCGCCCTCGGTCATCCACTTTCACCGCGGCCCGGAGGCGATCGACCGCGCGATCTACCCGGACGAGGAAGCATGGTGGCAGGATCTGATCGCAGTCTACCGCGCCGAGATCGCCGAGCTCGCGCGGCGCGGCTGCACCTATCTGCAGCTCGACGAGGTGCCGATCGCGCTGCTCTGCGATCCGCGCATCCAGGCGCTGGTCGCACAATGGGGCTGGGACTGGCGCGCGCTGCTCGACCGGTACCTGTGGGCGAACGCCGCGGCGCTGCGCGACCGGCCCGCCGGCCTGACGGTGGGGATGCATCTCTGCCGGGGCAACTACCGCGGCCACTGGATCGGCTCCGGCGGCTACGAGCCGGTCGCGGAGAAGCTCTTCGGCCAGCGCGACGTCGACGTCTTCCTGCTCGAGTACGACAGCGAGCGTGCCGGCGACTTCCGGCCGCTGCGGTTCGTGCCGCGGGAGAAGAGCGTCGTGCTCGGGCTCGTGAGCACGAAGACCGCGGCGCTCGAGGACGCGGGCGCGCTCCGCCGTCGCATCGACGAGGCGGCGGCGTTCGTGCCGCTCGAGCGGCTCGCGCTGAGCCCGCAGTGCGGCTTCGGCACCACCGTCGGGGGCGCGCCGATGGGCGAGGACGACGAGCGGCGCAAGCTCGAGCTCGTCGCCGCGGTCGCGCGCACGGTCTGGAACTGACGCGATGAAACCCCCGGTCGACACCGAGCAGGGCGCGCCCTGGGACGCCGCGCGGGTGAAGCGGCGCGCGAAGGCGCTCGGCGCCGATCTCGTCGGCATCGCATCCGCCGACACGCTCAACGCCTTTCCGCCCGATCCCCGCTGGCCGCAGACCCCCGAGCGCATCTCGCCGTACTGCCGCAGCGTGATCGTCGTTGCGAATCGCATTCCGGCCGGCGCCTTCCGCTGCAAGTCGAACGTGCCGGTGCAGTACCTCGACATGCTCGTGCTGCGGAAGATGGACCGGCTCGCGTACCGCCTCGCCGAAGAGCTCGAGCGCGATGGCCATCCGACCTTCGTCACCGCGGCGCAGGAGACCGAGTGGACGCTCAAGCGCGCGAGCTACGGCCGGCTGTCGACGCGGCACCTCGGCGTGGAGGCGGGGCTCGGCACTCTCGGGCTCGAGGTCAACATCCTCACACCGGAATTCGGGCCGCGGCTCTACCTGACCGGAATCCTCACCGAGCTCGAGCTCGAGCCCGACCAGCGCATCACCGAGCAAGTGTGCATCGGCGAGTCGTGCAGCCGGTGCCTGCACTCGTGTCCCGCCGATGCCGTGCTGCACTGGGGCATCGCCAAACGCGAGTGCGCGACCGAGGCGCAGGAGTTCGGCTTCGCGCAGATCCTGAAGTTCTTCGACCGGATGATCGAGCGGCCGGAGAAGGACAAGATGGCGACGTTCCGCTCGCGCGACTTCTTCGGTTTCTGGCAGGGGCTCCTGCGGGTGGTCGGGTCGTTCGGCGACTGCCCGCGCTGCCTCGCCGTGTGCCCGGTCGGCAACGACTATCACGCGCACCTCGCCGACGTGCAGAAGGTCATCCCGGAGAAGACGCCGGAGAAGGTGGCGCTCGCGAAGCGGTACAAGGAGGCCCGCGCCGAGCACGAGCGCGGCGACGGCGAGCGGCTCGGCGGCCTCTCGGACTGGAACGCGCGATGGGTCGGCCCGGAGGGCTACCAGGGCATGGTCGCGAAGCAGCTCCAGGCGTTCAAGCGGCTCCAGCGCGACCGCGCCGCGGAAGTGGCGGACGAGGATTGAGCATGGTCGGCGTCTTCAAGCAGCCGCTGACCGCCGCGGCGATCAAGACCAAGGCGAAAGCCCTCGGCGCCGACCTCGTCGGCATCGCCGACGGCGCGGCGCTCGAGGCCAACCCGCCGGATCCGCAGGATCCGCGCCGGCCGTCGGACATCACCGCTCACGACGGCGGGCGGGTGATCGTGCTCGCCAAGAAGCTCTCGAGCGGCGTCGCGCGCATCGCCGCGTGGGGCGACCGGCACAAGTACTACAACGACGAACTGGCGCTTACCGCGCTCGAGGAGACCTCGCTCGAGCTGGTCTACTGGCTGGAGGACGCCGGGTACCCGGCGATCATCGTGCCGCCGACGCACGTCGACCCGTGGCGCTACAAGGGCGATCCGCGCGAGCACCAGACGACGCTGCTGTCGCTGCCGCACGCGGCGGTGGAGGCGGGGCTCGGCACGCTCGGGCTCAATCTCCAGCTGCTCACGCCGGAGTACGGACCGCGCGTGCTGCTCACCGCGGTCCTGTGCTCGGTCGACGTCGACTGCGACCGGCCGCTGACGCAGGCGCTGTGCCGCGGTCCGTCGTGCGGGCGCTGCCTGAAGGCGTGCCCCGGGGACACCGTGCGCCACTGGGGGCGCGACTGGGAGACGTGCGACGAGTACCGCTCGCCGTACGGCTTCGCGAAGCTCACCGGCCAGATCGAGAAGATCGTGCAGGCCGACGATGCGCAGACCCGCAAGGAATTGCTGCGCTCGGAGGCGACGTTCAATCTGTGGCAGAGCATCCTGCGCGGATCGGGCGTGATCACCGGCTGCCGGCGCTGCGCCGACGTCTGCCCCGTCGGGGCGGACTACGAGTCGATGCTGGCCGACGCCATGGACGAGATCCCCGAGAACACGCCGCAAAAGGAGCAACGGCTCGTGTTCATGCAGCAGGATCCCGCTTCCGGCGCTTACGCACCGCAGCAGCGCTGGATCGGCATCCTGAAGAAGGCCTGACGATGCCGCAGAACGCGGGAGGACGCATGATCACCCATACCGGCGGCTGCCACTGCGGTCGGGTGAGGTTCGAAGTGATCGCTCCGCCGCGGCTCGAGGTCTCGGAGTGCAATTGCTCGATGTGCAGCAAGGCTGGCTATTTACACCTCATCGTTCCCGCGGATCGCTTCAAGCTGGTCTCCGGCAGCGAGGCGCTGACAACGTACACCTTTAACACCGGCACCGCGAAGCACCTGTTCTGCTCGGTTTGCGGCGTCAAGTCGTTCTACGTGCCGCGCTCGCACCCCGACGGCTTCAGCGTCAACGCTCGCTGTCTCGACCCGAGCACGGTCGAGGACATCACCGTCACGCCGTTCGACGGTCGCGAGTGGGAGAAGCAGTACCCGAAAGGCCGAGGGGAATACACGTAGTTATTCCCAGATCGCCCGCGCCGCCTCGACCACGAGCGCGAGCTTCGCGCGCATGTCGGCCTCGGTGAGGGGGTTGCCGGCGACCGTGCTCGCGAACCCGCACTGCGGGCTGATCGCCAGCCGCTCGGGCGAGACGAACTTCGCGGCTTCCTCGGCGCGGCGCTTCAGCGCGTCGATCGGCTCGAGCGCGCCGACCTTCGAGCTGATCAGCCCGAGCACAACGCCCTTCCCCTTCGGCACGAACCGCAGCGGCGCGAAGTCGCCCGCGCGCGGGGTGTCGTACTCGAGCAGGAAGTGGTTGACGTCCGCGCGCTGGAACAGCTTCTCCGCGACCGAGTCGTAACCGCCCTCGGCGAGGTACTTGCCCTTGAAGTTCCCGCGGCACATGTGCACGCCGATCACCACGTCGGCCGGCCGGCCCGCGACGGCCTGGTTGATCGCCGCCACGTAGAGGTCGACGAGCCGCTCCGGATCCTGGCCGTCCGCCTCGACCTTGGCGCGCGCACCCGGGTCGCAGAGCATCGCGAGCGCGACCTCGTCGAGCTGGACGTACTGCGCGCCGGCGGTCGCCAGCGCCGCGATCTCTTCGCGGTACACCCTGCCGAGATCGGCAAAAAACGCCTCGGCGCTCTCGTACACGCCGGGGTCGGCCCACTGGCGGCCGCGCCAGAAGTGCATCGTGGACGGCGACGGGAGCGTCACCTTCGTGACCCGGTCGGTAACCCCGCGGACGAACGCGACCTCGTCGACGGCGATCGCGTGTCCGCGGCGCACCTTCCCGCTGACGTGCGGGGCGGTGAAGTCGAGCTCGTGGCCGTGCTCGTCGTGGAATTTGAACGTCGCCTCCTTCACCGTGAGCCCGTCGGTCAGCTGGACGAAGCGGCCCCAGTAGGAGCCGCGGCGGAACTCGCCGTCGTTCGCCACCTGGAACCCGGTCTCCTCCTGCAGCCTCACGACGCCGCGGATCGCCTCATCCTGGAGCGCGCGGAACTCGGCCTCGCCGATCTTCTGCTCGCTGAAGTCGCGGAAGGCTTGCCGCAACCGGGCGGGTCGAAGCAGGCTGCCGATGTGATCGGCCCGGAACGGCGGGCGGCCGGTGGGGGTGATCCGCATGACGCTCCTTTGGCGGACGCGCGACGCCGCTCGTCGGCGGTTCTATCGTTTGATAGAATTTTGCCGGCTCCGGGGACCGAACACAACAAGCCGCATCGCCTCCCCGCGGAGCCGTCCAAGGAGGATCCGCATGGCTCCGCGGTTCGCGCCGGCAGCGGTCGAGGTCGAGCGCCGTCCAGACGGCGCGACCCTGCTCCGCTCGCCACAGCGCCTCGGCCGCTACGCGCGCGCGGTGGGCGAATGGCTCGTTCACTGGGCGGGACAGGCGCCCGACCGCGTCTTCCTCGCCGAGCGCGCGGGCGAGGCGTGGCGCCAGCTCACCTACCGCGAGGCCCTCGAGGCCGTGCGCCGCGTCGGCCAGGGGTTGCTCGACCGGAGGCTCGACGCGACGCGGCCGATCGCGATCCTCTCCGAGAACGGCATCGACCACGCGCTGCTCGCGCTGGCCGCGATGCACGTCGGCGTGCCCGCGGTGCCGATCTCGCCGGCGTACTCGCTGATGTCGAAGGACTTCGGCAAGCTCAAGCACATCTTCGACCTGGTCCGGCCGGGTCTGGTCTACTGCAGCGACCCGGCGCGATTCGCGCCCGCGCTCGACGCCGTGCACATGCGCGCCACGCCGATCGCGGAGCTCCTCGTCGTAGCGACGACCGATCGCGTCGACGAAGCGTTCGCCCGGATTGGGCCGGACACCATCGCCAAGATCCTGTTCACGTCGGGCTCGACCGGCGCGCCGAAGGGCGTGATCAACACGCACCGCATGCTGTGCGCGAACCAGCAGATGCACGCCCAGGCGTGGCAGTTCCTCGAGGACCGGCCGCCGGTGCTGGTCGACTGGCTGCCATGGAACCACACCTTCGGCGGGAACCACAACTTCAACGCCGTGCTGCGGAACGGCGGCACGCTCTACATCGACGCCGGCAAGCCGCTGCCCGGACTGGTCGAGACCTCGGTGCGGAATCTGAAGGAGGTCTCGCCGACGATCTACTTCAACGTGCCGCGCGGGTTCGACCTGCTGGTGCCGTATCTGGAATCCGATGTCGCTCTGCGCGCGAGCTTCTTCCGCGAGCTCGAGGTCGTGTGCTACGCGGGCGCGGCGCTCCCGCAGAACCTCTGGGAGCGCTTCGAGCGCCTCGCGGTGGCCGAGCGCCGCGGCGTCGCCATGGTCTCGGCGTGGGGCGCGACCGAGACCGCGCCCGGCGTCGCACTCGTGCACTTTCCGATCGAGCGCGCGGGCGTGATCGGGCTCCCTGCCCCCGGCTGCGAGCTGAAGCTCGTGCCGTCCGGCGGCAAGCTCGAGGCCCGCGTCCGCGGGCCGAACGTGACGCCGGGCTACTACGGCCGGGAAGATCTGACGCGCGCGGCGTTCGATGACGAGGGCTTCTACAAGATCGGCGACGCGCTGAAGTTCGCGGACCCTGCCGATCCGGCACAGGGCCTGGTGTTCGACGGGCGCGTCGCCGAGGACTTCAAGCTCGCCACCGGAACCTGGGTGCACGTCGGCGCCGTGCGCGTGAAGCTCATCGCCGCCGGGAACCCGCTCATCCAGGACGCGGTCATCACCGGCCACGACCGCGACGCGGTCGGCGCGCTCGTCTTGCTCAACCCGGCGGTCGCGGCCGGAATGAGCCCGCAGGCGGCGCGGGCCGCGCTCGCCGAGGCGCTGAGGAAGCTCGCAGCGGAATCCGGCTCGGGGAGCTCGACGCACCCGGTGCGCGCGCTCGTCCTGTCCGAGCCGCCCTCGATCGATGCCAACGAGATCACCGACAAGGGCTACATCAACCAGCGCGCGGTCCTCGAGCGCCGCGCCGTGCTCGTGGAGCGGCTCTACGCGAGCGCCGGCGACTCCGAGTTGGTCGTGATCTGACCATGTCGAACGTCGCCGCCCGCCGGATCGCCGGCAACACCCACCGCCGCGCCCCCGAGGGCCTGAGGCGGGGGACGAGATGAGCTCCGCCACGCTTCCCGCCCATCCGATTCCCGGCGTCAGCTATCGGAGCGAGGCCGAGGCCTTGGCCCATTACCGGAGCGGGGCCTGGCTGCGGATGACCATCGGCGATGCCGTGCGCCGTGCCGCGAGGCTCCATCGCGACCGGCCGTTCCTGATCGCCGAAGGCGCTTCCATGACCTTCGGGGACTTGGACGCCGTGACGGAGCGCCTCGCCGTCGCGTTGCTGAACGAGGGTCTCGCGCCCGGCGACCGTGCCCTCTTCCAGATGGGGACGACGCCGGACACCGCGATCGCGCTCGTCGGATGCTTCAAGGCGGGCGTCGTGCCGGTGTGCACGCTGCCGCAGCACCGCGAGATCGAGATCGGCCAGATCGGCGACATCGCGGCGCCGCGCGCGTACTTCGTTCAAGCCGACTTCCATCCGACATTCGACCTCGTCGGGTTCGCCCGAAAGATGGCCGAGTCGCTGCCGTCGCGACCGATGGTGATCGTCGCGGGCGGCGGCACAGCCGGCGGCCGCTCGCTGACCGGACTGATGGAGCCCGCGGCCGGTGCCGCAGCTCGCGTCGCTGGCGTCACGCTCCAGCCGTCGGACGTGGCCATCTTCCAGCTCTCCGGCGGCTCGACGGGCGTCCCCAAGATCATCCCGCGCATGCACGGCGAGTACCTGGCGCAAGCCCGCGACTGGAACGAGCGCCATCACCTGAGCGCAGCCGACGTGTCGCTGTGGTGCCTGCCGCTCATCCACAATGCCGGGACCATCACCGCCTTCCTCCCGTGCCTGATCACCGGACGCGCGCTCGTACTGCAGCCGGCGTTCCGCGAGGAGACCTTCCTCGAAGCCATCGCGCGTCACAAAGTAACGGACACGGGCAGCATCGGCCCGATCGCCGGCCGGCTGCTCGAATCGCCGCACCTCGCGCGCTACGACCTGCGGTCGCTCCGCCGGATCTGGGCGTTCAACCGCGCCGACGACCTCGAGGCCCGGCTCGGCGGAAGCGCCCAGAACATCTACGGGATCACGGAAGGCATCCTGATGTGCTCTTCCCCGAACGCGTCACCGGAGCGGCGCCATCGGACCATCGGCAACCCGGTCGGGCGCGGCGACGAGATCCTGCTGCGCGCCATCGACGGAACCGGGCCGGTGCCGGACGGCGAGCTCGGGGAGCTGTGCTTCAAGGGCGCGTCGGTGCTGTCTGCTTACTACGGGACGGCGCGGGATCCGGCGCACTTCACCGACGACGGTTTCTTCCGCACCGGCGACGTCCTGCGGGCGACCTGGATCGACGGCGAGCGCTGCTTCGTCTTCGAAGGCCGGCTGAAGGACAACATCAGCCGCGGCGGCGAGAAGTACGGCGCGGAAGAGGTCGAGACGCTCCTCGTCAGGCATCCTGCGCTCCGCGACGCCCGCGTGGTGGCCATGCCCGACCGGATCTACGGCGAGAAGGGTTGCGCGTTCCTGATCCTGCGCGAGGGCCGCACCCTGCCCTCGCTGGCGGAGCTCGGCGAGTTCCTGCTCGGCCTCGGCCTGGCGAAGTACAAGCTGCCGGAGCGAATCGAAGTGGTCGAGCAGTTTCCGCTGACCCGCGTCGGCAAGGTCGACAAGGTCGAACTTCGCGGGCGGATCGCCGCCGTCGTGCGCAGCGAGCAGGCGACGTGAAGATCCTGATCGTCGGCGCCGGTCCTGCCGGCCTGTACCTCGGCTATCTCGTGAAGCGGCAGCGGCCGGACGCCGCGGTCCGCATCGTCGAGCAGAACCCGCCCGACTCCACCTTCGGTTTCGGGGTCGTGTTCTCCGAGCGCGCGCTCGAGTTCCTGCGGGAGGACGACGCGGGGACCTACGCCCTGATCACGCCGGCCATGGAGACGTGGACGGACCTGACCGTGGTCCACCGCGGCGAGCGGGTCCGCATCGACGGCATCGGGTTTGCCGCCATCGGCCGCCTCGACCTGCTGCGGCTGCTGCGGCGCCGGACCGCAGCCGCGGGCGTGGCGCCCGAGTTCGGGCGGGCAATCTCGTCCCCGGAAGAGCTCGCCGGCTACGACCTGGTCGTGGGGGCCGACGGCGTGAACTCGTTCGTTCGCGGCTGCCACGCCGACCGGTTCGGCACGACGATCGCGAGTCTCCGCAACAAGTTCGCCTGGTACGGCACGACGCAGGGCTTCGACACCCTGACGCAGACCTTCGTCGCGACCGAGCACGGGCACTTCAACGCCCACCACTACCGGCATGCGCCCGGGATGAGCACGTTCGTGTTCGAGTGCGATCCGGCGACCTGGGAGCGCGCGGGTTTCGGCGCGCTGGACGATGCCGCGACCATCGCCCGCTGCGCGGAGGTCTTCGCCGAAACGCTCGAAGGCCACGCCCTCGTTTCCAACCGGTCGGTCTGGCGCAACTTCCCGATCGTCCGGAACGAGCGCTGGTGGGTCGACAACGTCGTGCTGGTGGGCGACGCGCTGCACACCGCGCATTTCTCCATCGGCTCGGGGACGCGGCTCGCGATGGAGGACGTGATCGCGCTCGCCAAGGCGCTGCGCGACCACCCGCACGATGTGCGCGACGCGCTCGCTGCGTACGAGGCGGCCCGCCGGCCGATCGTCGAGAAGCTCGTCGCCGCCGCGGCCGCGAGCGGCGAGTGGTACGAGCGGTTCCCCGAGCACATGCGCCTGCCGCCCTGGGAGTTCGCCATGAGCTACATCCAGCGCAGCGGACGGATCGACCGCGAGCGGCTCAGGACACTCTCCCCCCGGTTCGTCGCGGGGTACGAGGCGGCGACATGACCGACCGCCTGGCCGCCCGCCGCGCCGAGCTCGCCGCCAAGACGGCGCCGCTGCTCCTGGCCGAGCGCGCGCGTGCGACGCCCGCGACCGTCGCCTACCGCGCCAAGCGTCTCGGCCTCTACCGGGAGCGCACCTGGCGCGACTACGCCGCCCTGGTCGGCCGCGCCGCCGCCGGGCTGGCGAAGCTCGGGCTCGCGCGGGGCGAGCGCGTCGCGATCATGGGCGATCCGTGCGAGGAGTGGCTGATCTGCGACCTCGCGGCGCAGGCGCTCGGCGCAGTCACCTACGGCATCTACCCGACCGCCTCTGCCGCCGAGGTCGAGTACCAGATGCGCGACGGCGGCGCGTCGATCTTCGTCGCCGAGGACCAGGAGTACGTCGACAAGATCCTGCCCATGGCAGAGCGGCTCGCCGGGCTGCGCTCGATCGTCGTGATCGACGACTCGGCGATGTTCGCCTACGACGACCCGAGGCTGAAACGCTTCGCCGACGTGCTCGACCTCGGCGCCGGCGCAGACGCCGCGCACCTCGAGCGGCTCGCCGCCGCGCTCGACCCGTCGGCGCCGGCGTTCATCGTCTACACCTCGGGCACCACCGGACATCCCAAGGGCGCGCTGGTCGCCCACGGCAAGCACCTCGCGGCCGCGCGCACCTTCGTCGAGCACTATCCGATGCTCGCCGCGCGCAGCCACCGCACCGTGGTCTTTCTGCCCCTGTGCCATCTTTTCGGGCGCGACGTCGCGATCACGCTGCCGCTGGTCTCCAACCTCGTGCCACATTTCGGCGAGGACCTCGGGGACCTGCCGCAGACCCTGTTCGAAGTGGCCCCGACCGTGCTGTTCGCGGTGCCGCGCTACCTCCAGAAGTTCGCTTCCCAGGTCCTCGTCGGCATCGCCAGCACCTCGGCGCTCAAGCGCGCGGCCTACGACGCGGCGATGCGCGTCGGCCGCCGTCAGGTGCGCAAGCGCTGGGAGGGGCGAGCGGGTGCCTCGCTCGGCTACCGCCTGGCACGGCTGGCGGTCTTCCGGCCGCTGCTCAACAAGCTCGGCCTCGACGAGCTCGAGCTCGCGCTCTCGGGCGGGGCGCCGCTCTCGGCCGCGACCGCGGCGCTGTGGCAGATCTGGGGCGTGAACCTCTGCGAGATCTACGGCCAGACCGAGGAAGCCGGGGCGATCATCACCGGCCAGAAGGGCCCCTTCCCCCGGCCGGGCAACGTCGGCACGATCGTCGACGGGTGGGAGCTCGAGCTCGGCGCCGGCAACGAGATCCTGATTCGCGGCGAGCACATGATCGAGGGCTACTGGAACAGGCCCGAGGCGACCCGCGAGCTGTTCACGGCGCAGGGCTGGCTGCGCACGGGCGACGTGGGCGAGCTGGAGCACGGGATGCTGCGGATCGTCGACCGCGCACGCGACTTCATCGTCACTTCGGGCGGCAAGACCCTTTCG